>CAYUAW010000008.1:0-55258 GCA_964442485.1 uncultured Polyangiaceae bacterium | reverse complement strand
TCTCAATCCGCGGGGCTGCGGGCGGCGGTCTTCTCTAGCGCGGCGTGTTCCTTCGCAGAGCCCTCCGCCTGCGTGGCGACGTGCGTCTTTCCCGCGGGCGGAAGCGCGGCGAGGGCGTGCAGGAGCTTCTGCGTCGACTCCGCTCGCTTTCCGTCCGGGGCGTCTGCCTTGTCGCCGAGCGGCGTCTCGGGGGCGGGCTTGCCCGTCACGGCCGCGATGAACGCGGCGATGCGCTTCTGGTCCTGGTTGCCGTTGACGTCGACCAGCACGATGCGCCCCGCGCCGAGCCCGATGTCGTTGCGGAGGTCGAGCACCGCGCCGACCACGGTGAGCCGCCCCGAGTGCACTCGCTTGCCGAACCGCGAGAGCGCATCGGCGACCTGGTCGTGGACGTTCTCGATCACGGCCCAGGTCAGCGTGTCGCCGACCTCGGTCTTCTTCGTGTCGCGCTTGTGCTGACGGATGCCCTTGAGCTCCGCCTGGATGGCCTTCGGAAGCTTCTCTGCGCCGCCCATGCTCGCCTTCACGGCGCCGCAGCCGGTGTGTCCCAGGATGAGCAGAAGCGGCGTGTTGAGCTGCTCGACGCCGTACTCGATCGAGCCGGCGGAGTTCTCGACCTGGTTGCCGATGTTGCGGACGAGAAAGTCGTCGTTCTCGGGCGAGGCGTCGAAGGCAGTGGTCTGCACGCGCGAGTCGGCGCACGTGAGGACCGTGGCGCGCGGATTCTGCTTGTCGGCGAAGGTCGGGAAGAGCTTCGCGGCGGCGCTCATGTAGTCGCCGTTGGTGAGCAGCATGTCCTTCAAGAACGAGCGAGTTCGGCCGAGCGGCTCCGTCGCCGAGTTCTCCCAGGCGAAGGGCAGGGCGAACTCCTCCTCCGTCGCCGCGGTCTTCTCGCCTTCCTTCGGCTCTGCCGACGACGCCTCGGGTGCCTTCGACGCCTCCGGCGCAGCCGACGCGCTCGCCGCCGCCTTGGCCGGCGAGATCAACCCCTGGAGCTTCTCGCAGCCGGGGAGGACCGCAAGGAGCCCGAGGAAAATGAGGGTGGAGCGCCACGTGCGCATCACCGTCTTCGAACGGCCTCCGCACGCGGAGCTTGAGCCCCTGGGACCATTCGGGCATGTGCTGCCGCGCTCGCGTTCGCGCTCTCGGCGGGTGCGGCTAGAGTGTCGTCCAGTGTCCCACTTCGAGCCTCTTCGCGGAGACGAGCAGCCGGCCCTCGCCTGCGTTCCGCCCGGGCAAGAATCGCGCAGCTGGCTCGTGCGCGCTGCCCGCGTTGCAGCCCCGATGGGCCCTCTGCCGAACACGGCGCCGGTGCTGGGCGTGAAATCGGAGGCCCCGGCGGGCGCGATCGTCCTCGCAACCGCGAAGGGTTCGGTGGTCGTCGACGTGGACCGGAACCGCTACGTCGATCTCGCCGCGGGGTTCGGCGCGCTCCTGCTCGGCCACGGCCACCCGAGCGTCCTTCGCGCACTGTCGCTCGAGTCCGAGCGCCTGCTCCTCGCCCTGGGAGATCTGCACCCCTCCGACGCGAAGATCGCCCTCACCGAGCGCCTTTCCGCTCTTCACCCCGAGAAGGACGCGCGCGTCATCGTCGGGCAATCGGGAGCCGATGCGGTCACCGCGGCGCTGAAGACGGCCGCGCTCGCGACGGGGAAGCCCGGGGTCGTCGCGTTCCGCGGTGCGTATCACGGTCTCTCGTACGCACCCCTCGCGGCCTGCGGGCTACGCGACGGCTACCGCGCGCCGTTCGCCGCGCAGCTGAATCCGCACGTCACCTTCGTGGACTATCCGGGCGACGACGCTGCTGCCGCGCGATCGCTGACGGACACGCGGCGTGCGCTTTCGACGGGTGAGGTGGGTGCCGTGCTCGTCGAGCCGATCCTCGGACGCGGCGGTTGCGTCGTGCCGCCCGACGGCTTTCTCCGGGAGCTCTCGACGCTCTCGCGTGAGCGCGGCGCGCTGTTCGTCGCCGACGAGATCTGGACGGGGCTTGGCCGGAGCGGTGCCATGCTCGCTTCCGTGGCCGCGGGCGTCGCGCCCGACGTCGTCTGTCTCGGCAAGGGGCTCGGCGGCGGCGTGCCGATCAGCGCGTGCATCGGGTCGGACGCCGTCATGAGGGCGTGGCGGCGAGAACCCGAGGTCGTGCACACTTCCACGTTCGCCGGCGCTCCGCTCGCCTGCGCCGCCGCGCTTTCGACCCTCGACGTGCTGTCTCGTGAACGCCTCGTCGCGAGGAGCGGCGAGCTCGGTGCGCGCTTCCGGGAGGCGCTCGCGTCGGAGCTCGCGGAGACGCCGGGCGTCGTCGCCGTCCGCGGCGAAGGGCTCATGCTAGGCATCGACCTCGGTCCGCGTCCCGGCGCCGCGACGCGTGCCATGTCACGACTGCTCGAGGCCGGCTACGTCGTGTCGACGGGAGGAGGCGGGCGCGAGGTCGTCGTCCTCACTCCCGCGCTGACGATCGCGGAGGCACAGCTCGACGGCTTCGTTGCCAGGGTAGGCGCAGCTCTCCAGGGTCTCGACGCGTGAGCCTCCTCATCGAAGAATCCGAGGCGCTGCACGCGCGCGTCCGGGCGTTCGCGAGGCAATCGCTGGCCGGTGCCGCCGCCGAGTCGTTCGACGTGCTCGCGGCGGACATAGCGCGATACCAGGCAGCGCACGTCGACGGCTTCCGTCGTCTCGTCGACGCGAGCGGCAGCTCGCTTACCGACTCCACCGGCATCCCGGCGGTGCCCGTCGACGCATTCCGTCTCACGAGGGTCGCCGTTCACCCGAAGGATCTGGACGTCGTGCGCTTCGTGACGAGCGGCACCACCAGCGGGGCACCGGGGACGCACGCGATGCGCTCGACCGAGACCTACCGCGAGCTGTCGCTCGCCTGGGGGGTGCCCGCACTGCGCTGCGCAGCGGTGACTCCCCGCATCGTCGTGGCCCTCGCGCCGGACCCCGGCCCGGACATCGCGTCGTCGCTCGCCTTCATGATGCGCGCGCTGATGCAGACGCTGGACGGCCGCTCGCTCCGCGACGGCGACCCAGCGCATTTCGACTCGGATGCCGGCGAGCGCTGGCTGCTCGGCCCCGACGGACCGAATCTCGCGGGGCTCGAGCGCGCGGCGGCCATCGCGCGCGAGCGTCATGAACCGCTGGTCGTCCTCTCGACGAGCTTCGCTCTGGTGCTGCTCGCGGACGCCCGCGAAGCGACCTTCGACGCGCCGGAAGGCAGCGTCGTCATGACGACAGGCGGCTTCAAGGGAAAGACCCGGGAGATCGCGCCGGAGACGCTCGAGGAGCGTGTCACGGCGCTGTTCGGGGTCCCTGCGGCTCGCATCATCGGCGAATACGGCATGACGGAGCTCACGAGCCAGCTCTATGAGGGCGCGCCCAACGCGCGCGACGTCGCGCCAGCGTCGGCCGGCTCGGGGCTGCCGTTCGCTCGCGGAGTCTTCTATCCGCCACCGTGGTTGCGCGTGACGCCCGTCGACCCGGAGTCACTCGCGCCGGTCGAACCGGGAGAGACCGGGATCGCGCGATTCGTGGACCTGGGCAACGTCGATTCCGCCGTCGCGATCGTCGCGCAGGATGTAATCCAGCAGGAGGGGGACGGCGTGCGATTGCTCGGACGCCTGACGGGGGCGCCGGCGCGCGGGTGTTCGCTTGCGATCGAGGAGATGGTGCTGGGGAGGAGGGAAGGGACGTGAAAGAGCGAGGGGGAGGGGGAGGGCGAGAGCAAGTGGTAGAGGGGGAGGGAGAGCGGGGGCGGGAACGGGAGCGGGACGGGCGGGTTTGGGGGGAGGTTTTCGCGGCTCGGCGGGTGGCGGATGGAGGAGACGCGCTGGGGATCGAGGCGCGAGCGGTGTTGCCTCGCGCGACGGGGTTGTCGGACGAGGGAGTCGAGCTCGCTTTGACGGAGCACCTCGAGACGGCGCCGAGCGACGCGGAGATCGCTGCCCTCGTTGCTTCCGTGGAGCCGGCTCCCGCGGCGCACGTGGTGCTCGGCGCGGCGGTGTTCGTCGCGGCGCATCGCGCGCTCGCGCTCGCTCTCGCGGCGTCGGACGTCGTGTACGTCAAGCCGTCACGACGCGATCCGGACATGGTGCGGCTGCTCGCGCGCGCCACGACCGGTTCCTTCGAGATCGTGGACACCATCGCGCCGCGCGACGAAGACGTCGTGTTCGCTTACGGGTCGGACGAGGCGCTCGCCGGCATTCGCGCGCAGTTGCCCGCGTCGGTCCGGTTCCGCGGGCACGGGACGGGGTTCGGCGTCGCCGCCGTCGATCTCGCAGGCGCGCCAGCGTCGGAGTTCGAGGACTTCGCGATGAAGATCGTCCGCGACGTCGTTCCCTTCGATCAGCGCGGGTGCCTGAGCCCGCGGATCGTCGCGGTCGAGGGGTCTGACGCGCAGGCGCGGGTGTTCAGCGAGGCACTCGCGGCCGCGCTCGCAGACGCGGAACGTCGTGTCCCACGCGGCCAGCTTTCGGCCGACGAAGCGGCCCAAATTTCACGTTTCCGGGACGCTTTACGGTACGCGGGCGAAATTTTTGCGGCGGGTCCGGGATGGGTCGGTCTAGAAAACCGTGGCGGCCCCGCGGTGCTGGCGCCGGTCGGCCGTAACCTCACGGTGATCGTGGCCGATCACGCCCATCGTGTTCTGGCTCCCCTTTCGCAATGGATCACCGCGGTCGGCATTCAAGGTTCTCGCGCGTTTGCCGATTCGGTTACCGAGGTGGTGCCGCACGCGCGGACGAGCGTGCTTGGTCGAATGCAAAAGCCGCCCTTCGACGGCCCTGTCGATGTGCGCGCCTGCACCACAATTCGAGTATAGAGAGGAGTGGAACTCAGAGCGCCCGGTCGTGCGGCGTGCCGGGTCCTGTGATAGCGTCGTGGTGTGGTGGAGAAAAACCGTCCGCCTCGATTCGACTCGATGGCGCCATCGGTGTCGGTCCGACCTCCGTCGCGGCTCGAGCAGCAGACGCTGACGAACGAAGTGTTCTCGCTTCGCCCCGCCCCGCAAGAGAGCGATCGCGCCGTGCTGGTGCGCATGGACTCGGTGCAAGCCGGCCACGTGGTCTCGCTCGGCGGCGTCGAGACTCGCATCGGCCGGCACCCCGATAACAACGCGGTCGTGGACGACGAGGGCATCAGTCGCTCGCACGCGCGAGTCTTCTACCGAGAAGGCTGCTACTTCGCGGAAGACCTCGACTCGAGCAACGGCACCTACGTCAACGGTGAGCGCATCCAGAAGGCCGTGCTCACCGATGGCGCCGTCGTCCAGCTGGGGCCCCGTGTGTGTTTCCGGTTCTCCCTGACGGACGAGAACCAGGAGAAAATTCTACGTAAGCTCTACGAGGCGAGTGTCCGTGACGGACTCACAGGCGCCTACAACCGCCATTTCTTCCTGGAGCGGCTGGGCGCCGAGATTGCGTACGCGGCACGGCACTCGTCGCATGCGGCGTTGCTGATGTTCGACGTCGATCATTTCAAGAAGGTGAACGACACCCACGGTCACCAGGCGGGCGACTCACTGCTGAAGGCGATCGCCGCCTCCACGGCTGCCCTGCTGCGCCAGGAAGACGTGTTCGCGCGCTACGGGGGTGAAGAATTCGTGCTGCTCCTCCGCGGAGTGACCCGGGTGGGCGCGGAGCGCGCCGGCGAGCGTCTCCGCCACGCCATCGAGAAGCTCCAGATCCCGTTCGGGGAGAAGCTGCTGACGGCCACGATCAGCATCGGGTGCGCGTCCATGGAGTGCACCGAGCAACCCAGTACCGAGGTGCTCGTCGCGCTGGCCGACCGACGGCTCTACGTGGCGAAACGAAACGGGCGGAACCGCGTGGTCGCCGACGGTTGACCCTAGGTCCGACGACGAATGGATACTTGAGCTCGCTTGCCGAAGTGGGTATCGAGGGAGGGTTGCCGGATCCGTAGGCGGGCACCGAACCGGCTCCAAGGTTTTGCCATCCAGCCCGATTCTGTGTTGAGTGTTTCTGATGGAGCAATACACCGCCACGATGCTCAACTGGTCACTCGCTCTCGGGGCGTACGCGCTGGGCGGTGTTCAGTGGGCGGCAATCGTGTTCCTCGGGGTTGCCGTCATCCGGCTCTCCCTCGAGGTGCAGCGCCTGCGTCGCCGGAACGTGGAGCTCGTCGAGGAGCAGCGCCAGGGCCCGCGCGCGTGCTTCGTCGATACGGGCTTCCGTGAAGCCCGGCCAAGCCCCGGGGTGTCCGAGATGTCGCGCCCCCCGATGCCGTCACAGGCCTGAGTCCGAGAAGGTTCCCAGGGCGCCATCGTGGCCCGGGCGCCGCCCCCGCGCTGCAGCCCTAGGGCGTGACATCCGGTCGTGCGAGACTCCGGTCGGTCATGCGCGACGTCGTCGTCGGGGACGAGCTCGATCAGTACAGGCTGACGGATCTGCTCGCGCGAAGCGGTATGGCCTCCATCTTCAAGGCCGTCGACCGCGACTCCGACGAGATCGTCGCGCTGAAGGTTCCCTACTTCCAGCTCGAGAGCGACATCGTGTTCCACGAACGCTTCCGGCGCGAGGAGGACATCGGTAAGCGCCTCGACCATCCGAACATCGTCAAGGTCCTCTCGCCGAAGAAGAAGAGCCGCCTCTACCTGGCGATGGAGTTCGTCGACGGAACGTCGCTCCGTGCGCTGATGGACCGAGAGGGGAAGATGGCGGAGGAGAGGGCCGTCGGTCTTGCCCGACGGATCTGCGATGCCCTCGTCTACATGCATGCGCGCGGCGTGGTTCATCGCGATCTCAAGCCCGAGAACATCCTCGTCACCGCCGACGAACAGCTGAAGATTCTCGACTTCGGGATCGCCATGGACGAGGCCGCGCGGCGGCTCACCTGGGCCGGGCTCTCGTCCACCATCGGGACACCCGACTACATGGCTCCCGAGCAGATCGGCGGCCGGCGCGGGGACGCCCGCACCGACGTCTACGCTCTGGGCACCATCCTGTACGAGATGCTCACCGGCGTGCTTCCTTACTCGGTGGCGAACGCCCAGGCCATGATGCGAGCGAAGACGTCGAGCGATCCCGAATCGCCGCTGCGTTACCGGCCGGAGCTCACGCCCGGCCTCGTGGAGATCATGATGCACGCCATCGCGCGAGCGCCCCGGGATCGATACAAGACAGCCGCGGAGATGCTCGACGATCTCCGCGACCCGGCGGCCGTGCTTCCCGGCAGCCGGACGGCGCATGCACGCGGCACGTCTCACCTATCGCGGCGCACCGTGTTCACGGTCGGCGTGGTCGCCGTGCTCGTCCTGCTGCTCGTCCTCGTGCGGCTCTCGGCGAAGGAGCCGGCGCGCCAGGGGGCGCCGCACCCGACGTACCGTGGAGTGACGGAGTGATGCCCGCTCCCCTGGAGGCGTCGGCGAACCTCGCCTGGGTGCTCGCAGCGGGCTTCCTCGTGATGTTCATGCAGGCTGGTTTCGCGATGGTCGAGACCGGCTTCACGCGCTCCAAGAACGCCGTCAACACCGTCGGGATGAATTTTCTCATCTATCCGATTGGCGTGCTCGGGTTCTGGCTCGTCGGGTACGCCTTCATGATGGGCGGTGTCGCCGCGTGGCCCTCGCTCGGCTCGCCCGACAGCCCATCGACCGAGCTCGGCGTCACGCTCGGTGGTCATCGCTTCGGGCTGCTCGGCTGGGGGAAATTCGCGCTGGTCTCCGTGAGCCAGAATCCGGCGAGCCTCGCGATGTTTCTCTTCTCGACGGTCTTCATGGACACGGCGGCCACCATTCCGACCGGCGCGATGGCCGAGCGCTGGAAGTTCGCGAGCTTCATCGCGTACGGTTTCTTCGTCTCCATCGTCCTGTATCCCCTGTACGGAAACTGGGTCTGGGGCGGCGGGTTCCTGTCCTCCCTCGGCCAGAATTTCGGCCTCGGGCATGGGCACGTCGACTTCGCGGGTTCGACCGTCGTGCACATGACCGGCGGCGTCACGGGCCTCGCCGGAGCCATCGCGCTCGGTCCTCGCGCCGGCAAGTTCCGCCGCGACGGGACCATCGCCCAGATGCCGGGCCACAATCTGCCGCTCGCGGTGGTGGGCACGCTCATCCTCGGTTTCGGCTGGTTCGGCTTCAACGCCGGCTCGACCCTCGCGAGCTCCGACACACGGGTTGCGCTCGTCTCGGTGAATACGCTGCTCGCTTCTGCAGCAGGCGCGGTCGCGGCGCTGCTCTACGTCTGGCAGCGCCACGGGACCCCCGACGTCGGCATGGCCTGCAACGGCTTCATCGGGGGCCTCGTGTCGATCACGGCGCCGTGCGCGTTCGTCGTTCCGGCGTCGGCGGTGCTCATCGGCGGCCTGGCCGGGCTCCTGGTCGTGTACTCGGTCTCGTTGCTCGAGCGGCGGTTTCGCATCGACGATCCGGTGGGTGCCGTCAGCGTGCACGGCGTATGCGGAGCCTGGGGCGGCGTCGCGCTCGGTCTGTTCGCGGACGGCACCTACGGGGACGGCTGGAACGGCGTCTCGGGTCCTGTCCGCGGTCTCGTCTATGGTGACACGGGGCAGCTCGTCGCAGAGCTCCTGGGGATAGTGACCAACATCGTGGTCATATTCGGCCTCGCCTTCGCGTTCTTCGCTCTGATGGGTCGGCTGATCGGCAACCGGGTGTCGGCGGAGGTCGAGTCGGTGGGTCTCGACGCGCTCGAGATGGGGTCCGACGCCTACCCGCACGGCTGAGGGCCATCCATGGCGCTGGACGACCGGGAGCACCAGGAGCAGCGAGCGGCACGGGGCGTCGTCGTTCCCGACGATGCGGAGGGCCTCTCCTTCGACCTCGCGCTCGCGACGGACGTCGGGACCGACCGCGAGAACAACGAGGACGCCTTCGGGTTCCACGTGGAGAGCTCGACCAGCGTCGTCTTCGGCGTGGCGGACGGAGTGGGCGGATACGAAGGCGGAGAGCTCGCGAGCCGCATGGCGATCGACGTCGCGCTCGAGGCGTACCGCAACTCGCCCGGGCAATGGGGAGCGGCGAAGCGCTTGCTCCGCGCCGCGCAACGCGCCAACATTGCGATCTACGATCGAGCCGTGGTGGTCCCGGAGCTGTCGCGCATGGCGACGACGCTCACCGCGGCGTGCGTGGAGGGTGGCGTCCTTCGAGCCGTTCACGTCGGTGACTGTCGCCTCTACCGCATCCACGGCGGGCGCATCACACAGCTCACGAAGGATCATACGGTCGCGGCCGGACGGGTTCGTCTCGGTGTGCTCGCGAAGGAGAAGCTCCGCACTCACCCGGAACGCGGCACGCTCACGAGGAGCCTGGGCACCGAGCTCATCGCCGCGCTCGATCGGCTGGCGACGCCCCTGGCGCAGGGCGACAAGGTGGTCATCGCCAGCGACGGGCTCCACAACAAGCTGACCGACGACGAGATCCTCGAGATCGTTGCCGATGCCGACGCGGCCGGGGCCTGCCGCACGCTCCTCGACGCGGCGAACCGGAAGGGCACCGACGACAACCTGACGGCCGTTGTCTTCGTGCAGAACGGTCCGGTCGCCGCTCCGACCGGCGGCGGTGGGCGCGCGAGGCTCATCGAGCTCCTGAGCGCGCCCTTCCGCCGGAAATGATCCGCCGCCTCAGGCGGTCGCGGGAGACTTCGTCGTCATGATCGGCTTGCCCTTCGCCTTGCTCGACCGGACGAAGTAGATGGCGCCATAGAGGCCCCACGCTCCGCACACGGCAAGCGCGATGAACGGCTCCTTCACGCTCATGCCCGACACGGTGAAGGGGCCGAGCAGGTAGAACAGCATGCACAGGAGATTCGCGACGAGCCCGAATATCGGAATGAACCGGTGCTTGAAGCCGCTGAAGGTGTGGTGCTCGTGGAATGCGACCATCGCGATGACGCAGGTCACCATGTAGAGCAGGAAGGTGCCGAAGTTGCTGACCAGCGTCACGATGACCAGCGTGTTCGGAAGCTTGCTGATGGTCGCCGGATCGAAGAGGCCGAAGCTGTACCAGAAGTTGTGATACTTCGGGTCCAGGGGTGCCGGCGTCGTGCCGCCCAGGTAGCACGAGACGGTGATGATGCCGATGAAGGCCGAGATCGCCGCCAGGGTCCAGATGGCGCGGTGCGGGGTCAGCTTGTCGCCGTGGAGCATGCCGAAATGCTCGGGGACTTCCTCGTCGCGACCCATGGCGTAAGTCACGCGCGCGCCAGTGCTCAGGCACGCAAGGGTGGTGCCGATGAGCGCCAGGAAGACGGTGAACGCCTCGACGAGCATGAAGGCGCGTCCGGCGGCGTAGCTGCCGAAGAGCGCGGTGCCGACGAGGACCATCATGTCGCCGATGGGGGCGCCGGAGGCCGCGGCGCTCGATAGCGTGTAGCCGCTGTTCAGGAAGTAGTTCGCAGCGAAGTACTCCACGAGATAACAGAGGATGCCCTGGATCCCGAGCGACAGGAGGACTGCGCGCGGGATGTCGCGTTTCGCATTCTTCGCCTCCTCACCCATCGAGGTGACGGACTCGAACCCGACCAGGATGAGAATGGCGATGCACGCCTGGATGAAGATGAAGGAGATGGAATGGGGCGCGACCACCGACGCGCCGCTCGAGTGAAGCTTGAAGTGCGGGGTCAGCTCCTTGGGGTGATCCGCATCGACGGGCTCCATGGTCGTCGCCTGGTCGGGCGCGTACGAGAGCGTGAACGGCACGGGCTTGCCGTCCTTCATTTCCGCGACGGGGTTTCCGCTCGCGTCCATCTTGTTCTGGAGCACCGGCTGGTTCGATGGATCGAGCTTCGGTTTCCCGTCCTCGATCACCGGCTCTTGCGCGACGACGAAATCCACCGGCGTACCGTTCACCAGCTGAAAGCCTTTGGAGCCCTCGGGGTGGCCGAGCCGGTACGAGATGGCCATCACCGAGAACACCATCAGCGCGCCGATCTGCACGATGTTGATGACCATGTTCACCTTCGTCGTCCCGGTGACGCCGCGAAACGCGATGTAGGCCACGCCGAACGAGAAGGCGATGCAGAACAGGAACATGAAGAGCGGGCTGTTGAACCCTCCGCTGAAGGTGTCGGGAAAGAACTGGTTCAGGAGGTAGCCGCTGATGAGCGCGGTGACGCCCACCATGCAGCCCGGGTACACCCAGTAGTAGAGGTGGCTCGCCCAGCCGGTGATGAACTTCATCAGCCGCGCGAACCGGAACGCCTTGGTCTTGGAGAGGAAGGCCTGCTCCGCGAAGAAGTACGACGACCCAGCACCGGGGTAGAGCTTCGAGAGCTCCGCGTAGCTCACTGCCGTCGCGAAGCAGAGCAGGAGCGCGGCCAGGATGCCGAACCACATGGATGATCCCGCCATGGGCGCTCCATAGAGCGCCTGGATCTGATAGGTGAGCCAGAGAAACGCGCCCGGCGCGATCAGCGCCATCGCGTTGATGGTGAGTCCGGTGAGTCCCAGCGTGGCCCGGCTCGAGGTGGGTGCCGCATCGTTGCTCTCTGCCATGTGCGATCCTTTCTCCAGCCTCACTGGCTGGAACGCCACTCGCTCCGTCGACGAGCGCGATGGCTCACGCGGGGAATGCCCCGCGGATGCACGGTAGGCGTCCTTTGTTTCTACGAATTTTCGGCGCGTGACAGCTCTCGATGAACGTGCAGTTCGGTCTTCGAGCTAACTACACTATTCCCTCACTCTTTCCTTACACACAGGCAACGGGCGACTCGTGCGTTGGGGAATGTAGAATGATGAAAAGTACGCAATCCTCGAGTGTTGCGCGCCGAAGGCGTTGCCCGGCGCTCTAGTCGAACCCGCGCGCGTCTGTAGCTTCCTTCACCCGGCGGATGCCGACGATGAATGCGGCGGTGCGGAGCGAGCACCGGTATTCCCGACGTGTGCGCTCGACCTCGGCGTGCGCGGCCACCATGTGTCTTTCGAGCTCATCGTTGACCTGCGCCTCGGACCAGGCGTGCTGCTGGATGTTCTGCGTCCACTCGAAGTAGCTCACCGTCACTCCGCCCGCGTTGGCCAGGATGTCCGGCACGCACACGATGCCGCGGTCGGAGAGCACCGCGTCGCCTTCCATGGTGCATGGGCTGTTCGCGCCCTCCAGGACGTAGTGCGCCTGAATGTTGCGTGCGGTGGTCTGATCGATGACGTGGCCGAGCGCAGCCGGTACGAGGACATCGCACTCCACGCCGAGCAGCTCGTCATTGGTCAGCGCGTGTGCTCCCTCGAACCCCACGACGCTGCGCGTTTGCTCCACGTGCCGTCGGAGGGCGAGGACGTCGATACCGTCGCCGGCGAAGATGCCGCCCTTCACGTCGCTCACGGCGACCACCCTGGCCCCCTCCGAAACCAGGAGCCGCGCGAGCCAGCTGCCGACGTTGCCGAATCCCTGGATCGCGAACCGCTGCCCGGCGAGCTTCTTCCCGTCGGCGGCGAGCACCTGGCGCATCGTGATGAGGCACCCGCGCCCCGTCGCCGCGTCGCGCCCGGCCGAGCCGTGCAAGCTCAGCGGCTTGCCCGTCACGACGGCGGGCGCGAAGCCGAACCTCCGACTGTACTGGTCGAAGATCCAGCTCATCACCTGCGCGTTGGTGTTCACGTCGGGCGCCGGAATGTCCACGTGAGGGCCGATGACCGTCCCGATCGCGTCGACGAACCTCCGTGTGAGGCGCTGAAGCTCCCGCGGCGACAGCTTCTCCGGGTCGCACTGGATGCCGCCCTTCGCGCCGCCGAAGGGCACCCCCACCACGGCTGTCTTCCAGGTCATCAAGCTGGCGAGCGAGCGCACCTCGTCGATCTCCACGGAGGGATGGAAGCGAAGCCCGCCCTTGAAGGGCCCACGCGAGTTGTCGTGCTGCACGCGGTAGCCGATGAAGTTCGCGAGCGAGCCGTCGTCCAGCAAGATGGGCAGCTCGACGCGGACCTCGCGTGCTGCCGTGAGCAGCAGCGTGCGATATCGCTGATCGAGCTTCAGGGCTTCGAGCCCGCGGTCGACGAAGTAGCTGGTCGTTTCGTAGGCGCTCAGCGTCATCGGATTTCTCTTCTGGCCATGGGGTGAATCAGGTGCGACGTCGAGCGGCCTTGCGACGGCGGAGCCCCGCCAGCAAGAGCGCTGCGACGACCCCCAGCGCCCCGCTGGATCCCGCGGGCCGGAGTGCGACCCTGCACCCGCAGCCGCTGCTCCCGCCACCCTCGCACTTGCCGCCGCTGCACTTCGCGCCGTCGGCACAGTCGCCATCGGCCTTGCACGAGGTGCCGCAGGCACCGTTCACGCAACGGTAAGCGCCGCAGCTCTCGGTCCCGCCGTCCACGAGCTTCACGTTGGTCTGATCGGTGCACGTGAGCGCGATCCCCGGCCTGCAGACGCCGGTGGAGTCGCAGTGGACGCCGTCGACGCAGTCCGCGTCGCTCTTGCAGGACGTCTTGCAGGCTTCGCTGCCACAGGTGAACGGCGCGCACGCCTGCGGGCTCGCGACGCACGCGCCGAGGCCGTTGCATCGGTTCACGGTCTCGGTGCCGTCGGCACAGGTGTTCGTGGAGTCGCCGTCGCACGTGCGATCGGCGTGCGGGTAGTCGCACATCGCGCCCGTGACGCCGTTGCAGGAGCCCGCGCACGTCCCGCTACCGTCGCAGGCGGTCCGACCGCCGTGAGGCGTCCCGCTCACCGGGTTGCACGTGCCCTCGCTGCCCGAGCCGTCACAAGCTTCGCACTGTCCGTCGCAGGCCGCGTCGCAGCAGAAGCCGTCCGCGCAGAACCCCGAGGTGCACTCCACGGCCATCGCGCACGCGGCGCCGTTGTCAGCCTTGGCGCACACGCCGTTCATGCACTTGGCGCCGGGCGCGCAATCGCCGTCCTTCGCGCAGCTCTTCGTGCACGCGACGGCCTTCGCGTCGCAGACGAAGGGCGTGCAGTCGGTGGTATCCGGCGTGCAATCGCCGGCACTCCCGCACTTCGCGGCTGCCGCCAGCGTGACCGCGTCGCTGCAGGCGGCCGCTGCGCACGCCTTGCCCTTCGTGGACGCCTCGCACGCTCCGGCGCCGTCGCAGGTACCGCTGCCCTTGCAGACACCCTTGCCGAGCGTCCCGCAGTCGATGTCGGGGTCCGTGGCCTTCGCGACCGGTCCGCACGCGCCGTCGGCGCCAGCGCCCTTCTTCGCCTTCGTGCAAGCTTCGCATTTGCCGTCGCAGGCCTTGTCACAGCAGACGCCGTCTGCGCAGAAGCCGCTCGTGCAATCGTCGTTCTTCGCGCAGGGGCTCGGGGTGCAGCTCGACGACGCATAGCTCTCGCAGGCGCCCTTGCCGTCGCAGAGGCCGTCTTGCTTGCAAGTGGGGGCACCGTCGTCCTTGCAGTCGCCGTGCGGATCCTGGCCCGCCTGAGCTAGCGCGCAGGTTCCGTCGGCCTTGCCGGTGGCGGTGCGCACGCAGCCGTTGCAGCTCTCCTTGCATGCGGTGTCACAGCACACGCCGTCCACGCAGAAACCGGTGCTGCACGTCGAGCCCGCCTTGCAGGCCGTCCCCGCTACGTCCAGGGTCAGGAGCTCCGCGGTGGCGACCGCGCCCTGGTCGGCGCTCCCACCTGCGACGAGGACGCGGCCGTCGGCGAGGAGCGTGGACGTATGTCCGAAGCGTGCTTGTTTCAGGTCCGGCAGCGCCGACCAGGCGTTCGTGGTGGGATCGTAGACCTCCACGCTCTTCAGGTAGCTCGTGATCGCTCTCTGTCCGTCTCGCACGACGCCGCCGACGGCTACCGCCGTGCCTCCTGCAAGCGCGGTGAGCGTGTGCTCCGTGCGCGCGGTCGCGAGCGTGCCCGCCTTCGACCACGCGCTCTTGTTCGGGTCGTAGAGCTCCGCGCCCGGGATGCATCCGCCCTTCGTGACCTGGTACCCGGAGGCGACTAGCACGCGCCCATCGGCGAGCTGAGCGCCGCCGAAATTGTAGCGCGGCTCCGAGAGCAACCCCGTCGCGACCCATTTGCTGGCCGTCGGGACGTACACGTCCGCGTCCGCCAGGTCCCCGAAGGTGGCGGTGGTGATGCCCGCGACGGCCATCGGGCCGCGGCTCATCTGCAGGGTCGTCAGGAAGTATCCGACCCGCTTGTGAGGCATCGACGAGATCGACGTCCAGGCTTCGGTGGACGCGTCGAACTGCTCGGCGGTATCCACGACTGCGCCGGAGCCGTCGAGGCCGCCGGCGATCAGCGCGACGCCCGTGTCGAGGAGCGTCGCGGCCGCCTGCGTGCGAGGCGCGTGAAGCGGGCCGGCGGCGTGGAACTTTCCGGCGACGTACACCTCCGTCGAGTTCACCGCGCCTGCCGCGTTCCTCCCGCCCGCGATCACGACGTGGTCGTTCGAGAAGTGCACCGCGACATGTCCCGAGCGCCCCCCGGTAAGCGCCCCTGTCGCCGCGAACGTGTTCGTCTTTGGATCGAACAGCTCGGCGGAAAGGAGGTACGTCGTCGTCGCCCCCGACGTCGATTCTCCGCCCGCGACGAGCACGGTGCCGTCGCCGAGGAGTGTCGCGGTGTGGGCGCGTCGGGCAGCGACCATGTTGCCCTTGGTCGACGCCCAGCTCGGATCGAGGACGGCGGGGTACTCGACGTGCTGCCCGCCGGACCACGTGACGCGAACGCGACACTGGCTCCGTCCCGGTGGTGTGACCGCACGGCCCCAGGGCCCTTCGCCGTTCGCGTCCGCGGCGCAGTCGTCGAGAGAGACCCTCGCGTCGATGCGGTGTCCGCCGTGGTCCATCACGTAAGGAGCCGCCATGCGCAGTCGCGGCGTCCCGGCGGCGTCGACCAGCTCGAGGACGTTGCCCACCAGCCGCAGCCCCGCGGCGCGCGACACGTCCGCGGTGTACACGAGCTCCTCGCGCGGCGGCTTCTCGGCGAACGAAACGAAATCCTCGGCGCCGACGAGCGAGGGCGCGACGCTCACGTCTCCCGCGCCGGGAGCGGCCTTCCCGTAAGTCACGGTGGCGAAAGTGAGCGTCGCCGGCACTGGTCGCGCCGCCTCGAGCCGGAAGCGGACCCCCACGCCGCTCGCGCGATCGGCGATCTTCGTGTCGAGATCGGCCCGCACCGGCAGCTCGACGTCGGCGAGACGCTGCCGTTCGGCGCCCTTCGCCGCGACGACGCGCACGCCGTCCGCCTCGAGCCCGAGGCGAACCGCGCCCTGGCCGTCTCGGTCACCGCGCTGTGGTTCGGCCCGGGAAGCCGGTGGAGACGCGGAGCAGGCGACGAGGAGCTCGAGCAGACCGACAGCGCAAGCAAGACGACCAATCATCATGACGAGCCCTCCGAGCGCCGTGCGCGACGTGACACGCGGCGCAGGCGAGAGAAACAACCTTCGATGATAGGCCGGTCACGGCCGCCAGGCGAGCCCGCCGAGCAGGTCGACCGGGCTCACGACGCCGTCCGGAGCTTTTGCGCGCCCGAGGCAGGCGGAAGGGGAACGCTCCCGCCAGCGGGCCCCGCTCAGATCACGCCGAACTTCTTGCCGGCCTTGTAGAACGCCTCGAGGCCGCGATCGAGGTGCGAGCGTTCGTGGGTCGCCATGTAGCTCGTGCGGAGCATCGCGTGCTTCGGGGGAACGCCTGGGGAGATGAAGGGGTTCACGTAGACGCCCTGCTCCTCCAGGAGCTCCTTCCACATCAGGAGGGTCCGGAGATCCTGCCGGATGTAGATGGGGATGACGGCCGTCTCCGTGCGGCCGAGCTCGAAGCCCATCTGGGCGAGCTCGGTGCGCATGTACGTGAAGTTGTCGCGCAGCTTGTCGATGCGCCAGCTCTCTTCGCGCATCACGTCGAACGCGGCCATGGCGGCGGCGACGTTCGGCGGCGCGGCGCTCGCGGCAAACATGAAGCTTGGCGCGAAGTGCTGGATGTAGTCGAGCACCTTGCGCTCGCCGACCAGCCAGCCGCCGATGCTCGCCATCGACTTCGAGAAAGTGCCGCTGATGAGGTCGACCTGATCTTGCAGGCCGAACTGGTAGGCCGTGCCTCGGCCGCCGGGGCCGATGACGCCGAGGGCGTGCGCGTCGTCCACGAAGATGCGCGCGCCGTGCTTCTTCACCACCGGCACGAGCTGGTCGAGCCTGGCGATCTCGCCCTCTGCGCTGAAGACGCCGTCGGTGATGACCAGCGCGCCCTCGCCCGCGTCGAGCCGCGACAGCGCCGCGTCGAGGGAGTCCGCATCGGCGTGCTTGTAGCGAACGAGCCGCGTCCCGGCAGCCTGGCCGAGGCGCACGCCGTCGTAGAGCGACGCATGCACGTTCCGATCGATGACCGCCACCGTGCGCTTGTTCGAGAGCAGCGCCGCGCAGGTCGCGAGGTTCGCCTGGTAGCCCGTGGTGAACACGAGCGCCGACTCCTTGCCGAAGAACGTCGCGAGCTTCTCCTCGAACTCGTTGTGCAGCTTCATGGAGCCGTTGACGAGCCGGGAGCCGGTCATGCTGGTGCCGAAGCGATCGATGGCGGCCTTGGCCGCTTCACGGACCTTCGGGTGCGTGGTGAGCCCGAGGTAGTTGTTCGAGCCGAACATCACGACGCGCCGGCCGTCGATCACGGCTTCCGGTCCGTCGTTGAAGTCGAGCGGCCGGAAGAAGGGATACATCCCCATGGCGCGCGCGTTGTCCGCGGCCATGAACTGGTAGCACTTCTCGAACACGTCCTTGCCGCCGATGCCGGCGAGCGACGTCCGTTCTTTGAGCGACTGATCGAGGGTCATCCGGTCCGCGGACGCCAGGCCTCCGGATAGGGTCGCGTGCCCGTTGCCGTTCGAATGACCGTTCTGCCCGGCGTGGCCATTGGTGCCGGTGTGGCCATTCGCGCTGCCGAAGCCGTTGGTCCCGTTGTGCCCGTTGGTGTGGCCATTGGTGCCGTTGTGCCCGTTCGTGCCGTGGCCGTTCGTGCCGTGGCCGTTCTTGCCGTTCAGGGACGGGGGGGCCGACTCACCGATGAAGTCGTCGAGCGCCGCGTCGATGGTGGGCAGCTCGTGGCCGTCGATGAGAATCTTCCACGCTGCGCGAACTCTGGTCCGCGCGCCCATGACGCCTTCGGCGGCCTTCATGACGCGATCGTCGGAAATCCACCGCATGACCGTCGGATTCAGGACCATTTTCTTGCCCCGGCTGCTGATTCTCTTGGTGAGGCCCATCACTCGGTGCTCCTGACATGCAATTCCGACGCTCGCGTTCGCGGCGTCTGGTTCAACCAGCGCGAGGCCGCTCGCTCGTCGAGCACATCCCACGCGCCACCACGCCTATCGCGCAAATGCTCTTGCAAGTCAACGTACGGACAAGTGGTCTGGCCACTTGTCTTGTCCGTCGTCGTCCAGCGTGAGGCTCGCCAAGTACAGGCCATCTGGCGGTGCCGTGATCCCTAGTACGCGGCGCTCGCCTGTCGACAGTCCCCTGTGAATCGCGCCGGATTCGAGCCTATCCCGGCCGACATCGACGAGGGTGCCTACGATGATTCGCACCATGCGATGAAGGAACCGATCGCCTTCGATTTCAATGCAAAGCATGCGCGCATCCGCTGCGACGAAGAGATCAGCGCGAACGATCGTGCGCACCGTGTCGGTCCGTCGATCTGTCGATGTTCTGAAGGCACGGAAGTCGTGGCGGCCGACGAGCGTCGTCGCCTCCGACTGCATGGCAAGGTGGTTTAACCTCTCCTCGACCCGCCACGCGCGCCCCCTCCAGAAGGGATCTCGCACCGGCGACCGGAGGAGCAGGTACCGATAGACCTTGTGCAGGGCATGCCCCCTCGGGTCGTACCCGGGTGGGACACGTGACGCGCCCACGATGGAGATCTCGTCGCTCAGGTGCCGCGCGAGGACGAGCGCCCAGCCCCGCGGTGGGATGTCGAGGTGAGTGTCGAACGCGACGCGCTGAGACAGCGCGTGCACGCCCGCGTCGGTGCGACTCGCGCCGCGGACCAGTGACGCGGCAGGGTCCAGAGCACGCACGGCGCCGTCGAGCTCGCCCGCGACGGTGCGCGCCGCAGGCTGTCTAGCGAAGCCGGAGAAGCGCGCTCCGTCGTACGCGACCGTCAGGAGCACACCGAAGCGCGCCTCGGGATCCATCGGGTACTTTCGCACCCCCGTGGGACGAGAGCTCAGTCCCGGCTCGCGTCGGCGGGCAGTGCCGTGCTGCCGTCGCCCCTGGGCGAGATGCTGTTGGCGGCCCCACCCCCGGTGATGCAGTTCGGATCGGATTGCTCCGCCTTCGCGATCGCGGTGACCTCCGCATCCGTCAGCGGTGTGCTGGCGTCACCGGTCTCGACGTGCACCCGCTTCCACTGCTTCGTGCTCTCGTCGAAGACGTAGCGGTAGAGGGGCAGATCCGGGCAGCTGTCTCCCACGGAACGCGCCGCCGGCCCGCACGCGGCGAACGCTAGCGGCACGGACGTCAGCGCTGCGACTAAGCAGCTGCGGACGAGCAGCGAGCCGAGAGGCGCCGCGGCGCGCTGCCGCGTCGAATACTCGCGCCTCTCGCTCGATCCGCTGTGTCGCTCCGTGGTCACTTCCCTGTCTTCGGCGTGAAGTTGATCGGGACCTGGACGTCGACGCAGCCGCCGATGGGCGCGGGGAACGTCCCGCTCCGGAACTTCTGCAGCACGCACGACGCCACCGCGCCGTCGCCCAGCGTATCACTGGCGAGTGATGCTCCGCACGCGTTGCCCTGGGCGCCGATCTTCACGGAGACCATGAGCTTGCCCTGCAGCATCTGGTTTTGACGCAGCGCGCGCTCGTAACAGCCGCGGACGCTTCCCGCAGCCCCGGCGAGCGCTCCACGAAGCGCCGCAGGCGCATCCCCCTTGCAGACGGCGGAGCAAGAAGGCGGGCCCGACGCGACGAGTCGTTTCTTCGTCGGCGTCTCCTTCTTTCCGCCAGCGTCCGGTTCGGCCGCCGGCGGCGGCGGTGGCGCTTCGTCGAAGCGCGGTGCAGTCGCACTCGGTGGCGCCGTCGCGATGGGCGCCGGCGGCGCTTCGTTGCCTCTGAACTTCCAGTAGAGGAGCCCGCCCATTGCGAGCAGCATGAGAATTACCGCGCCGATGAATGCACCTCCACCATGATGCTTCGGCGGCTGCGGCGGTATGGACGTTTCAGGCATCCCCTTTTCCCTTGTGGATACGCGAATCTCGGAGACGGCCGCCAACTATATACGAGCGCGACCCCGTAGCATCGATCGCTCTCGAAGAGCTACAATTAATTGATATCACTGGATATTTCATAGAAAGACATGCCGGTACCGCCCCACTTGCGCCGGTCGACGAGCGTCAGGCCGGACCCGGGTGGAAGCTCGACGGGGCTCGCCGTCGGGTGACCGAGCAGCACGCGACCGTCGCGAGCGACGAGCCCGCGGCTCAGCTGAGCGACACGTTCGGCGGCTTCTTGAGCGATCGGCCACGGCGCGTCGGCGAGCACGAGATCGAATGGGCCGAGCTTCGCGAGGCGCGGGCCTGCACGTTCCACCGTCGTCTCGAGAACGGTGGCTTGGCCGGTTATCCCCAGCTTGGTGAGGTTGTCCCGCAGAGCGCGCTGCGCACCTGCATCCGACTCCACGAACACAGCGCGCGTAGCCCCGCGGGATAGCGCTTCGATGCCCATTGCACCGGTGCCCGCGTACAGATCGAGCACGCTCAGCTCCGACAGATTGCCCAGGATCTGGAAGATGGCCTCGCGCGCGCGGTCGGAGGTCGGACGAGTGGTGAGCCCGTGCGGTGCGCGGAGCGGACGACCTCGAAGCTTGCCGGCAATCACGCGCATCGTCAGCCGGTCTCGATCTTGGTCCACATGTCGCGGCGAAGCTTCTCGCGCGCGCGGTCCCTGCGCGTGACGAGGCGCGCAGCGCTCGCCGCCGCGATGAGCTGACCCTCCTGCCCCAGCGCGGGAAGCACCGTGCTCCCGACGAGGTAGGTGCCGGGTACCGGACCGCGCACCGGCTCGCCGGCGAGACGCAGATAGCCGCGCGGTTCGACCGACCACAGCCACTGCATCGGCTCGGCGACGGGTTTGCTTTCGGTCAGATGGATGCGATCGATCTCGCGCCGAGCACCCGACGTGTAGTCGTGGAGCGGCAGGCCGTCATGGGGAGAATCCACCATCACCAGGTGTCGCTCGAGGAACGGCAGGGCGTCGTACACCGTGTTCAGGATGCTCTCCCGGGCCTCGAGGAGGGTGAGCGTGCCGCGCTTCGGGACGATGGCTTCCGCGACGAGGAGCGCCTCGTCCGGATGCTCGGGGTCGCGCGCGGGCGGCCTTTGCAGGTGAACCACGAGCCGCCGCGGATCGGGACGCTCCGAGCGTCGCGGCAGGATGAAAGACTCCTCCGGCAGCTGGGATGGGAGCCCCTTCGCCTTCACGACGAGGCTCACCACGAAGCGGCCGGCGAGCGCGGTGACGCGCGGCCATTCCTTCTCCGCGCCGCGCGAGATGCCTTCGCCGCGCGAGAGCTCGGCCACGTCTTCGCCCGGGCAATCGAGCAGGATCGAGTCGGCCGAGGTCGGCGTCTCCTGTCCGTCCTCGATGATGCCGCGTGCGTGCCGGCCGCGCACGACGATCGAGAGCGCTCGCTGATCGAGCCGGCACTCGGCGCCGTGCGCCACGAGCCGCTCGACGAGGAACGCCTCGAGTTCGTCCTCGCCGCCGGCCAGCGCCTGCACGCCGCGCGTCCACGAGCCGTGTAGCCGCGCGAGGGCGAGTGCCGGCATAACGCCGGCCGCGGGCGCCAGATCGCTCGCGAAGTACGCGGGCAGGAGCGTGACGTCGCGATAGGGGTGGCCGGCGGGGAACTTGCCCAGCACGGCGTCCGCGTCGCTCTCACCGAGCGGCAGGCCCGCCGCCGCGCGCCCCGTCTCGAAGCGCTCCCAGAAGGTGCCCGGCGGCCAGACGACGTCCCGATCGAAGCTCTGATCGAGGGCGGCGTTCGCGCTCGCGAAGAGCCCGTACATCTCGTCGACGACCGGGCGCACCTCCGGGAACTCGCGATCGACCTCCCGCGCGAAGAGCTCTATGCTCGGCGGGATCTCCAGGCGGAAGCCCTCTCCGATGACGGAGAACATCGGGTCTTGCGGGGAGAGCCGCCTCCGGAAGACCTGGGTCTGCGAGAGCTCGTGCAGCATGCGACGGAAGGTGGGGCTCGTCGCGGAAAGGAACGTGAACGCGCGCCGCCGGAGCGCTCGCCCCTCGAAGCGGTAGGAGGCGGGCTTCTGCCCCTGTCCGATCAGGAGCGTGCGAAAGTCACGCCGGGCGAGCAGCGCCGCGGCGGCGAGAGCGCCGATGGAGCGACCGACGACGACGACGTCGTAGTGGCGGGACGTCATTCCTCTCCGAGCCGCGCGCGCCGGCGGCTTCCGTCGCCTGCGAGCACCTCGAGCCGGCCGAGCGCGATGGCCTGGAGCGTCTCCACCAGGAGCGCGTGCTCTTCGTGCAGGATACGCGCCCGGAGCGCCGCGGCGTCGTCGGTGTCGAGCACCGGCACTGCGCGCTGCATGAGGATCGGACCCGTGTCCGCACCTTCGTCGACGAGGTGCACCGTGCAGCCCGCGACCTTCACGCCGTAGTCGAGGGCCTGCTGCTGCGCGTCGACTCCCGGGAAGGCGGGGAGCAGGGACGGGTGGATGTTCACGATGCGGTCCTTGAAGGCGTCCAGCATCGTGCGCGTCAAGAGACGCATGAAGCCCGCGAGCACGACCCACTCGACGCCGTGGTCGCGTAGAGCGGCGACCAGCGCAGCGTCGAACGCCTCGCGCGTCGGGTAGTCCTTGTGCGAGACGGTGAGCGCCTTGACGCCGCACGCGCGCGCTCGCTCGAGCGCGAGGACGCCCGGCTTGTTCGACACGACGACGCGTACCCGGGCGTCGAGCCGACCCCGCTCCACGGCGTCGAGGATCGCCTGCAGGTTCGTCCCGGTACCCGAGACGAGCACTCCGAGAGAGAGGGACGTCACGTGGGCTTACTCCAGGATGTCCACACGCGATGGCTCGCCGGCAAGCGTCGCCGTGACCTCGCCGAGGTGCCAGGCCTTCTCGCCGGCGGCGGCGAGCGCCGTGAGCGCGCGATCGGCCGCGTCCTTCGCGACGACTGCGACGAGACCGATGCCCATGTTGAAGGTGCGACGCATCTCGTCGAGCTCTACGGGGCCGCCGCGCTGGATGAGCGCGAACACCTTGGGAACCTCGTAGTCGAGCCGCACGCGCGCGGCCGTTCCGTCAGGAAGCACGCGCGGCAGATTCTCCGAGAGACCGCCGCCGGTGACGTGACAGAGCGCGTGCAGGGACTCCCCGAGTGCAGCGAGGAGCCCGGCCACGGCACGCGCGTAGATGCGCGTCGGGACGAGCAGCTCGTCCGCGAGCGTGCAACCGAGCTCCGGCACGTGGGCGTCGAGGGCGAGCTTCATCTCGCCCTCCAGCACGCGGCGTGCCAGCGAATAGCCGTTCGAGTGCAGACCGCTCGAAGCGACGGCGAGGACGGCGTCGCCGGTGCGGACGCGCTGCTTACCGAGCACCGCTCGTCGTCCGACCACGCCGACTGCGAACCCCGCGAGGTCGTACTCTCCGAGTGGGTACATGCCGGGCAGCTCGGCCGTCTCACCGCCCTGAAGCGCGCAGACCGCCATGCGGCATCCTTCCGCGATCCCCGAGATCACGCGCTCGGCGACGTCGACGTCGAGCTTGCCGCACGCGAAGTAGTCGAGAAAAAATAGCGGACGCGCGCCCGTCGTCACGACGTCGTTGACGCACATGGCGACGAGGTCTTGCCCGATCGTCCCGTGGCGCCCCGTCGCGAACGCGACCTTCAGCTTCGTGCCGACTCCATCGGTTCCGCTGACGAGGAGCGGCTCCTGGATGTCCGGCGGGAGCGACGACAGCGCCGCGAATCCGCCGATGCCCTCGACGACCGTGTCCAGATACGTACTCCGCGCGATCGGCTTGATGCGCTCGACGAGATCGTCGCCCGCGTCGATGTCGACTCCAGCAGCGCGGTAAGTGATGGGCATCTCCGGGCGGACACTAAATGACGACCCTGGCTGCGGCAAGGAGCTACCGTTCGAGTCTCGACGCTTCGAACGGAGCGACGCTCACCGGGGGCCTTTTCCCCTGGGCGATCGCCGTGACGATCTCCGCCGTGATCGGCGCGAGGAGGATTCCGTTGCGGTAGTGACCGGTAGCGAGCAGGAGCCCCTTCACGCTCGTGCGTCCGAGGAGAGGGAGCTCGTCGGGAGTGAACGGACGGAAGCTCGACCACGTGTCGCGCAGCACGGCGCGCGCGAGCGACGGGACGAGCTCGATCGCGGCATCGAGCAGGTCACGCACTGCGCCGGCCGTCACTTCCCGGCGGTACCCGACGAACTCCACGGTGGCGCCGACGAGGACGCGTCCGTCGTCGCGCGGCACCAGGTAGCAGCGCGGCCCCATGACGACGTGCGTGAGCGGGGGGGCGGGAGTCGCGAGCTCCACCACCTGGCCGCGGGCGGGCACGACCGCGCCGCCTTCGAGCGGTGTGCCGGCGACCAGTGTCGACCAGCTTCCGGCGGCGACGACGACGACCGGCGCCACGTACTCCGTGCCGTCCTCCACGAGCACGCCGCGGGCGCGGTCTCCGTCGACGACTACCCGCTTCACGTACGCGCCGGACTCGAAGACGACCCCTGCTCGCTGCGCGGCGATGTGGATTGCGCGGAAGAGGAGCTTGGGGTCGACGCGCGCGTCGGACGGAAAGCGAAGCGCTCCCGCCGTCTTCGCGAGCGACGGCTCGAGGCTTCGCACGCCCGCGACGTCGAGTGACACGGCGCTGCGCGACGAGCCGTTCATCCATGCCGCCTCGCGCTCGAAGCGACGTAGTTGCTTGCGCTCCAGAGCGACGCGAAGCACGCCGCACGGACGCAGCTCGACGTCGATGCCGGTGCGCATGAACAGGGCCTTTGCCCAGGCCGGATACCGACTGAGCCCGGAAAGCAGCAGATCCGCCATGGGCCCAGGGCCGTGCGCCTCGGCGTGCGCGCCGAGGATGCCGGCCGCGGCGCTCGACGCCTCCGCGCCGGGGACGCTCTTCTCGAGGACGATGACCCGCGCGCCGGCCTCCGCCAGCTTGAAGGCACAGGCCGAGCCCATGACGCCGCCGCCGACGATGACTACGTCGGCTCTTAATTTTCCACCGCGCCTTTCAGAATCGTCGCGCGACTTTCTCTTTTTGAGGGTTGATTTTCCACCGCGCCTTTCAGAATCGTCGCGCGACTTTCTCTCTCCGAAAGCAGTCCGCGCCGGCTCCGCCGGTAGTCCCACTCGCCTTTCAGTGGTGGATCGTGATCTGGTCTGCCAAGACTGCGAGGTCGTGGCGGCCCGCGGGGCCCTGCCCGCGGGCTGGTGCTCTGCTGGGGTGCGACGTTGTTCGGGAGACGTCTCTTGTCGGCGGCCTGCGCGGTCCTTGCTCGGGTGGCCAACACCAGGCTGCGATCCGGCGGGAGGCTTCACGGCGCGCACGGTACCACCGCGCTGGAGGCGGCGAGCTGTCAGGCTTCGCGCGCGGGGCGCAGCAGATGGACGAGTCCCCAGAGGTTGAACGCGGCGAACAGCAGGAGGAGCGCCGACAGTGCAGCGGCCCACCGCGTGGTGGCGGGCGACTCGCCGTCCACGAGGAGCCAGCTGTCGCCCGGAGGCGGCTTGCCGGTTGCCTCCGTGATGGCGTCCGGCAATGCGCCGTGACGGATGCCGGCCCGCGCGAGCGGTGTGAGCCGGCCCACGAACGAGTTCGGCGCCACGTAGTGCTCCGGCTCTATCTCCTTCGGGATGCGGAGCTCCACCCACAGCCGGGGATTGCCCTCGACCGGAACGAGCCGGTACCGATCCGGATCGAGCGGCCGCTGGTACTCCAGTCCGCGGCTGGCGAGCACCCCGGTCGCGTGCACCCACGTCCCTGCGGCCTTCTGCCCGGGCTGAACACCCGTCAGGGGACCGAGCTCCACCGGGCTCCCCCCGCGGGCCGCATAAGTGACCAGCGGCGCGAGCTGCAGCACGACTCCCAAGGAAAGGAGCGCCGTGAGCGCCATCGTCCCGAGGGTCATCCGGCGCCACGGGCGCCGCGGCTCGGGGAGTGCCTCGAGCTCGGGGTCGATGCGGGTTGCCGCCTCCACGCTCTCCATGCGGGCTTTCCTGAGGAGGTCAGACAAGCGAGAACCGGCGAGGTTCCCGAAAAAAAGCGCCCTCGTCTTCGATAGTTGGGTGAAATGCCAGGAGGCGGTAAGCTCATGGTTCGAGGTCCATGGCACAGCCGAAGCAAGTCGTTTGCCCCTCCTGCGGTTTCAAGAACAGCCTTCCGCTGCAGAACAACCGCTGCGTCTCCTGCGGCGCGAAGATCGAGGACCTAAAGAGGGTCCTTTCACGCCAGGAAGAGCTCGAGCGGCGCTACCAGCAGGAGGGGTTCAGCCCCTCGTGGTTCGGCATCGCCTTCATCATCGTAGCCGTGCTCACGGCGGCGATCGTCATGGGTCTGCCGATGGTAATCCCCCTCTTCGACTTCGAAGGCTCGGCGGGGATGCTCGTGTCGATCCCTGTGTGGTTCGTCGGCGGCATGCTCGTGGGGCTCATCTCGCCCGGGCGCACCTTCATCGAGCCGGTCGTCGCGACGTTCCTGGTGGCGATGCCCACCGCCTTTCTGCTCTTCCAGAGCCAGACGGTGAAGGCGATGCCCGCGTTCATGTACGTGCTCATGTCCGCACTCGGCGTTCTCTTCACGCTCATCGGTTCGTACGTCGGCGAGCGCGTCCAGATGGGCCCGCCGCCGAAGACCTCCGACTGACGTCAAATTGCGACTCCGTCTCGCCTTCGCGATCGCCGCCCTCTCGGCGGCGTTCTGCGCCTGCAAGACGGAGAAGGACGAGGCCGCCCGGGCCGAAGCAGGCCGCGTCGCGCATCAGGTCGATCAGCTCCGTGACGCGCCAAACGCGGCGAAGCCACCCTTCCTGAAGGAGCTCGAGCAGCTTGCGTGCGTCACCCCCGACGTCTGCGCGCTGAAGCAGGCGTGCGTGGACGCTTACACCGTACAGAAGCACGCGCTCGACGCCATCGCGTCCGTGCGCCACGCCGCCGAGCAGACGGGGAGCGAGATCCCCGAGGGTGCGGCGCTGGTCCTGTCGCAGGCCGAAGCGGAGCTCGCGCGAGCGAGGGCGCTCGCGACGCAGTGCGCGGACAAGGAAGCCGCCGCGCGACGCAGCTACGGGTTGTAAGGGCGACCCTTCGCGCGGCACGACGATCGGGCGACCGTCGGGCGACCATCGGACGGCATCGAGCGGTCGCTGCATACGAGTCGCGCGGCGCTTCGCCGAGCTCGCTGCGCTCGGCATGGGTGTTGCTGTCGGGCGATGGCACGCAGTGACCCGCAACGGAGGAAGTCATGCAGAAATCACGTATCGCGACGAGCGACGCGCTCGCGGCCACTTTTGCTCGGAACGCCGCAACGATGAAGCGACGACTCGTCGCGCCCCTGCTCGTCGGCGCGTTCATTGCGCTCGGCAACACGGGTTGCTCGGGGCCTTCGACGCAGGGGACCGTTGAACGAAACAACGACGCGCTCGATCGATGCACGCTCCGCCCCGATTCCTATCAACACGCCGGGCACGCGCACTTTCGCTCGCAGGACGGTTACGACAACGACCCGGATTGTGCGTTTCTGGCGGGCATCCGCGAAGGCGGTGACGACGATTGGTCCCTTTACCCGATCGACGTCCAGGCGGTGGGATACGAGGGAATGGACCACGCGAAATGCAGGAACACCCAGGTCAACGCGGTCCTTTACGACGATCAGGGGGACACGCCCGTTGCCATATCGGGGAAGAGTGCGTTCGGCGAGTGGGTCGACAACCAGTGCAAGCCTCCGGCGGTGCAGTTCGCGGCATCCGAGATGGAGGATACCGGGCCCGGTAACTATCACGTGTCAGCGTCGGCGACGTACTTTCGCCCGAAGGGCAATCACGGCATCAACATCAGGGTGACCAGCGCCGTCCACGACGGGCTGGCTCGATACGCGGCGTCCGAGCAGGCGCACTCCGCGTACGGCATCGACTACTGGGTGCTCTGGGCGACGGTGACGAACACCTTCGTCATGGAGGGCTTTTCGAGCGACGGACACTCCGTCGGGTACGTGTCGTTCGCGATGAAATTCAGTCCCGTTCATCAGCTGCCGGTGGTGATCATCACCTACGAGAACCTGAGGACCGACGAGCACGCGAACCTGGCGTTCAGCCAGCGGACCCTGGTGGGCGGTCTTCCGCGAAGTATACGTCCCTTCTTCGAGGTCGCGCAGGCGGACCTCGAGGCCGCACGCGCGAACGGAACGGTCCCGTTCGACGGAGAGCCTCAACAGGTGGCTGTCGGCTGGCAGTCGGCCTTTCGGGAATACCTCCAGTACGTGGATGCGATTCTCGGCGACACCATCTATCAGGGTGCCTCGACCGCGGTCGTCAAGATGATGTACGGAGCAGCCGCGGCTGGAGCTGCAGGTGAGTTCTTCCTCTACTACGACGCAGTGAAGATCGCCTGGTGGTACAACAACTACATGATGAGCCGCCTGAACGGCCATTTCGAGCTCGACTGCAGCGAAGAGCCGTGCGCGCGCATCTTTTATGGTGGAGGAACCGGAGGCTCCCCGCACGGCGCGAGCAACGAGACGGATCAGTTCATCGAGCTGCCTCCGGTCATCATCAAGGCGCATGGCTACTGCGATCCCGGGGAATGCGAAGATCCGAACTCGCCGCCGCCGGACGAGCAACCCGACGATGCCGAGCAGAGTGACGGCCCTCACTGCATCGACGGCTGCAGCGGCCAGTCCGTCGACACCGGCATCGCGCCCACCGTGATCACCGTCGAGAAGGTGAACCTCTTCACGGAGATCGCCGACGGCATCCAGGCGGAGGTCGAGCAGGTCTTCAATCTGGACGACCAGGCCGTGAGCGCCCACGGGGGATGCGATCCGGCGGACTCGTGTGAAACCCCCGGGGGCGGTACCACCGGCGAAGACGACTAGACGCGGCGCTCAGCAGGATCGCCGGCAGTGTTCCTCGATTCGATGTTCCGGGTCATCGTCGTGGCGCTGCCGGTTTTCCTCGGCGTGCTCGGCTGTGGAGGGTCCGCCGAGGTCGTAGGCAGCGAGACGTCGGCGATCGTATCCGGGTCGGACGACCCGGACGATCGCGACGTGGTCGCGCTCGCCGATTCGAGGAGCGGGATCGTTTGTAGCGGCGTGCTGATCGACTCGCGTACGGTGCTGACCGCGGCGCACTGCTTCACGGACGCAATGCCGGCCGAGGTTCTCTTCGGGACTGACACGCGGGAAGCGACGTCGATCGCGATCGCCGATGTTCGGATTCATCCCGGGTTCGAGCGTCTCACGCTCGCCAACGACCTCGCCGTGGTGACGCTGGCATCGGATGTGGCAGGAGTACCGGGACCGCTGAAAGCTCCGACCGATTCCTTGAGCGTCGGAGCGGAGCTTCGCGTCGTTGGCTTCGGGAGCGATTCCCCCGACGGGCTGGCGACTCCTGATGCTGGTCGCCGCGAACGCGCCGGAGCGATGACGGTGGACGCGCTCACGCCGCAAACGATCCACGCCGTCCCCCATCCAGCGACGGCGTGCTTGCACGACTCCGGAGGCGCCGCGCTCGCGGAGGGGAAGCTGGTCGGCATCGTGAGCGGCGGTGATCCCGATTGCGCCAGGTTCACGGTCTTCACTCGCGTCGATGCGTACCTTTCATTCATCGACCACGCCCGACGCGGTCGCTCCGACGCGGGGAACGACGGGGCCGGGGGCGAGGGCGTCAGTGGCTGCTCGGTGAGTCAGCGCGTGTACTCCTCGCCATCATCCCTGGCCGTTCTGTTCGCGTTCGCCTGCGGCGTCAGTCTCGCGCGCCGCGCGCCACGCCCGTTCCGACGAGGCGGCCCCAGATCGAATCAACGCTTCACGGCGTCGGTGTGACCACCTTGGGTGTCATTTCCTTCAGCGTCTTCGGCGGATGCAGCGCCGCCGAGCCGGCGGCGGGTGCGCCGCTGCCGGCGGGTGCCGCGGATGCTGCGGCTGAGCCCGGGGGCGCCGCGCTCTCCGCCGGGGCCGCGCTCGGCGCGGGCGGCGCCCAGCCCTTGGTCGCGAAGAGCACGCGGCCGAAGCGCGACGCGCGATGGAAGTTCCCCTGCCCGAGGATCGCCGACCACGACACGCCGCCGTTGTTCTCCATGGCGTACAGGTTGATGCGCCAAGTCTGCCCGGGCTCGGGCGGAGTCTTCTCGGCCTTCGAGAACGACTTCCACGGGATCGCCGCCTCCACGACGTAGCCGTCGTCGGTGTCGTCGGGCTTGTCGATGGTCCCGTTGATCGTCACCGCGCTCTTCAGCTTCGCCGACCACTCCTGATGCCCGAAGGGGCCGTCGGGCTCCTTCTTCGGCATGTTGTAGTTGTCGAACTCTGAATCGAAGACGAGGTTCTGCGGGTTGATCTGGATCTCGTAGTAGTCCTTGTTGTCGCCGTCACCGTCGGGGTCGACCATGATCTCCACGGTGTCCTTGGTCCAGAGGTGCGGGTCCTTCTCGTCCTTCTTGAAGCCGCCCTCGATGTCCTTGTCCTTCACCTCGAAGCCGACGTAGAGCGAGGTGTCGTCCCACATGAGCCGGGCCGAGCCCTGGATGGGAGAGGACGGCGCGGGATGGCCGGTTCGCACGTCGACGAACGCGCCGGTGGAGGGCGCGGTCTTCCACGCCTCCTCGTCGAGCTTGCCGTCGATGGTGATCTTGGTGCCCTTCTCCAGCTTGTCGACGCGGAGCTCGGGCACGCGGGTGGACGGCGCGGGCTCGGCTCCGCCGTTGTTCTGCACGTGAATGGTCGCGGCGATGCCGCGGTTGTCGTGCTCGTGCGGGCCGGCAATGATGGGCAGGCGCTCCTGGGCGTGCCAGATGCCGGTCGTGAGCTGGATGGTCGCGGTCTTCACCTTCTTCGGGATGGCGAACTCCTGCTCGTCCACGTAGACCTTGCCGGCCTTCCACGAGCTCGGCGGGAGCGCCTGGGTGCGGCCGTCGCCGTGCCGCAGCGGGCCGACGTTGTCGATGTTCAGGATGCGCTCGCCGGAGCCGTCGATCACGTGGGTGAAGAGCTTCCACCCGTCCTCGCCGATCTCCTTGTCGACCTTCCAGTACATGGTCACCTTCACGCGCTCCCCGGGGTGGATGGGGCCGGAAGGCTCCACGCGCGAACCGAGCAAGGTGATCTTGTTGTCGTAGTTGATGCCGATCTTGTTGCCGACGTCGGCGGGCTCCTTGTCCAGGATGTACGCCTTCAGCGCCTCGGTCTGATCGGCGGCAGGCTCGTCCTTCGAGCCCCCCACGCACGCCGCCGTGACCACAGCTGGTGACAGAGCGAGCACGAACCCCAGAACCCCTCGTCGCATGATTCTCTCCGGATGATTGGCTAAGGTCATTTCTTGTCCAAGAGCGCCACCGCGCGGCGCGGGACCAAAGTAGCGAAGTGCGCGATGATCGTCGCGTCGTGGCCGTCGGTCGGGCCGCTGACGATGGGAAGCCTCGTGGCGTCGTTCCACACGCCGGCGACGAGCGTGATACTCGGCGAGACCACGTCCGCCTTCGGGACGGTGAGGTTCTGCTCGTCGGTGTACACCTTGCCGGCCTCGAGCCGCGCGAGGCCCTCGGGCTTGCCGGCAATGGCCCCACGGAACGCGCCTTCTCGATCGAAATTGCCGATCTGGCGGCCGCGCTCGTCCTCCAGATGTGTGAAGAGACCCCAGCCCGGCTCGAGCTGACCGCTTCGCTTCCAGTACAGGGTGAGATGAATCGCGTCACCCGGCCTCGCGGTGCCCTCTGGTGACACGTCGTATCCGACGATCTGAACCTTGCCGCCGAAGTCGACGAAGGTCGTGGTCTTCACGTCGTCGCCGAGCCGGTCTTGCGCGAAGGGAGCGAGATCTTCCTGCTTCTCCGGCGGCGATGCGGGCGTGCACGCGCATGCGCTCGCGAGCGCCAGGCAATGAAGCGTCAGGGTGAGTCGGGTCATTTGCCTCGGTTCTTCTTACGCGAATCGCGCTCGCGCTTGCGCTGATTTTTGCGGGCGTTCTTCTCCGTCTTGGAGAGCTGCCGCATGCGCGGCGCCGCGGCCCCGCCGCCCTCGCCGCCGAACGCGCCGGGGAACCCCATCCCGGGCATTCCCATTCCCGGCATCCCCATCCCGGGCATCCCCATCCCGGGCATCCCGGGCATTCCCATCCCGGGCATCTGCATTCCGGGCGGGAGCTTTCCGCTCTTCATCGCGCGGCGCACGTTGCGCGCCATCGCGAGGTTCTTGAGCCCCGGGATCTTCCCGAGCATCCCCATGTCGGAGCCCATGCCCCCCATCATCTGCTTCATGAAGAGGAACTTCTGCACCAGCTCGGTGACGGCCTCTTCCGGGCAACCCGAGCCGCGCGCGATGCGCTTCGTGCGGCTCGGCTCGCGGATGAGCGCATTGGGATCGCTCTTCTCGAGGCGCGTCATCGACTGGATCATCGCCTCGATGCGGACGAGCTCCTTGTCGTCGAGATCTACGCCAGGGGGCATCATCCCGCCGAGCCCGGGGAGGCGCTCGACGAGGTCCTTCAGCGAACCCATCTGCTGGATGGTGCGGATCTGCTGAAGGAAGTCGTCGAGCGTGAACTCGCCCGACAGCATGCGCGCGGCGTCTTCCTCGGCCTTCTTCTGGTCGACGACGCCCTCGAAGTCCTTCATCAGGCCGACGACGTCGCCCATCCCGAGGATGCGACCCGCCATGCCGTCGGCGCGGAATTCCTCGAGCTTGTCGGTGCCTTCGCCGACGCCGGAGAAGAGCACGGGAGCGCCCGTCACTTCCTTCACACTGAGAGCGGCGCCGCCGCGCGCGTCGCCGTCGAGCTTCGTCAGGACCACGCCGGTGATGCCGAGCCGCTCGTTGAACGACGCGGCGGTCTTCACCGCGTCCTGGCCGATCATCGCGTCGATGACGAGGAAGATGTTGTCCGGCGTGACGGCCTGCTTGATGTCGCCGAGCTCCTTCATGAGCGGCTCGTCGATGGCGAGGCGACCGGCGGTGTCGTAGACGATGACGTCGCGGCCGAGGCGCTTCGCCTCCGCGTCCGCTGCCCGGCAGATATCTAGCGGCGATGCGCCGGGGACGTTGAACACCGGCACGTCGATCTGCTCGCCCAGCACCTTCAGCTGCTCGACGGCGGCGGGGCGCTGCATGTCGGCGGCGACGAGGAGCGGCTTCTTGCCGTCCTTCGCCAGCAGGCGCGCGAGCTTCGCGCAGGTGGTCGTCTTGCCGGAGCCCTGGAGGCCGACCATCATCAGGCCGGTGCGCTTGCCCTTGTCGGCGAAGCGGATCGCGTCGCCCTCGTGGCTCATCATCTCGACGAGCTCGTCGTGGCAGATCTTGACGAACTGATCGCTCGCCGAGACGGCGTGGCGCTCGCCACCGTGCTTCACGGTGACCTGCACCGTACGACCGACGGCCTTCTCCTCGACGCGAGCCAGGAAGCGCTTGACGACGCCTAGCTCCACGTCGGCTTCGAGCAGCGACAGCCGCACTTCTCGCAGCGCGGGCTGAATGTTCTTGTCGTCGAGCTCGGTCAGCCCCGCCAGGCGGTTCTGAGCTTCCCGGAAGCCTTTCTTGAGTGCGTCGAACACCGGGCACGGCTCTTACCACAGGCGACCCGGGCCCCGAAGCACGCTCCACGCACCCGAGGCGGTAGCGCCGCCCGCGACGGAATCAGCGGAAATATTGCTGCTTGCGGATACCGCGGGGGGCCGGAGGGAGCCCTGCCCGAGCCAGCATGAGGCGAATGGGTAACGCACGGTGACCGCGAGGCCGGGCGAGAGGCCGTCTGTGATATTCTGGGAGAGCATGGGGCAACGGTGGATCGGGTGGTCCGGTGCGGGCGTCGTGCTCGCGGTCGGATCTCACGCACACGCCGAGGACATCGGCCGTGAACCGCTTTCGCCTCCGGAAGCGCCTTCCGCACTGTCCGCACGCGGGCCTTCGGATTCCCGGAGGTCGAGAGAGGACGCGCCCGACGTCGGGCCACTCGTGTCGCGCGGGCCCGCGCTCTCCGCCGGCCGCCCCGGGTTCGACGAGCTGGAGGCGGAGCGCCGGCCGACCCGGCGCTGGTACGGGTGGCAGCCGCTGCTCGCCGACGGCGCGACGTCCGTCGGACTGATCGCCCTCGGAACGCAGAGCCGCGGGAACGACACCACGTGGTTGGTACCCGTCACGATTGCGTATCTCGCGGTGCCGCCCGTGATTCACCTTGCGCACGGGCACCCGGGCAAGGCGGTGCTGAGCCTCGGCATCCGCTCGGTGGGCCCGCTCCTCATCGCCGCGTCGCTGGCGGACAGGCCGAGCAACGGCGACAACGCGAACGTCCTCGTCGCCGTGCTCGGCGTGCTGGCGATCCCGGCGGCGATAACCATCGACGCGGCGGCCATCTCCCGCGAAGACGTTCCTCGCGAGGGCATGACGTCGTTCGTCCTGCGCATGGGCTTCTCCCCCTGGGTCGACCCGCGCCGCGGCGCGGGCGGCGTCGTGGTGGATCTGCCGCTCTGAATTCGTTCGCGCGAAATTCGCGGCGCCGCAAGATTCTCGAGGAGAGAAAAGGTGGGCATCCCCATGCTGGCATCGCGTTGCCCGGATGGCCGCCAAGACCCATCCGGACGCGAGCCCGCGGGCAGCGCCCCGCGGGCCGCCATGACATTGCGGCCTCGGAAGACCAGATCACGATCCGCCAATGAAAGGCCAGTGAGACTACCGGCGAAGCCGGCGCGGACTGCTCTCGAGCGCGAATGTCGCGCGGCGACTCTGGTGGGCGCGGCGGAAAATCAAACCCGCGATTCACACCCGGCTCGCTCGCGGCTTCGTGACCGACGTGAAGCTCGAAGAGGGCGCGCGCCTGGTCACGTTCGCGAACGGCATGGTCGTGAAGGAGCTCATCGTCGACCTCGACGACGAGGCGCGCCGGCTCGTCTGGTCGGCCGCGGGGGGCCGCCTCACGCATCACAACGCCTCCGCTCAGGTCTTCGCCGAGGGCGGCGGAACGCGTTTCGTGTGGATCGCCGACCTCTTGCCGAACGAGCTCGCGCCGACGATCGCCGGCATGATCGAGCAAGGTATCGCCGCCGTGAAGCGCACGCTCGAAGCGCGCTGACTCAAGCCGCGAGCACGGCGTCGCGACCTTCGAGGCCGGTGACCGCGGCCGCGAGAGGGGCGCTCGGGGTCTTCGGTTTCGAGGGGAGCGCATGGCGGAAGATGCGGCGCACCACGGTCGAGAACTGGCGGAACAAGGGACCTGTCTCGTAGTGCTGGCCGTATCTCGTCGCGATCTTCCTCACCTCCTTCGCCATCTCCGCGTAACGGTTCGCCGGAACGTCCGGAAACAGGTGGTGTTCGATCTGGTGACTGAGATTTCCCGACATGATGTGGAACAGCGCGCCGCCCTCCAGGTTGCTCGAGCCCTTGAGCTGGCGGAGGTACCAGCCGCCGCGCGTCTCGTCCTCGAGCGCGGACTCGGGGAACGTCTCGACACCCTCCGTGAAATGTCCGCAGAAGATGATCAGGAACGCCCACAGGTTGCGGACGACGTTCGCTGCCACGTTGCCCGTGAAGACCGGCAAGAAGAGCGGGCCGGCGAGGGCAGGGAAGACGACGTAGTCCTTCGCCGCCTGGGAGGCGGCCTTCTCGAGCACGAGGCCGAGCTCACGCGCTGCGATCGAGAGCGGCTTTTCTCCACGAAACACGAGGTCCAGTTCGACGTCGTGCAACGCGAGCCCCCACTCGAAGATCGTGGCGAGGCCGAGCGCGTACAGCGGTTGCAGCAGAAAACCGGGGTGCCATCTCTGCTCCGGGAACAGCCGCAGCAGGCCATACCCGACGTCGCGGTCGCGCCCCACGACGTTGGTGAACGTGTGGTGAAGGTAGTTGTGCGAATGGCGCCAGGCAGCCGAGGGGCAGACCGTGTCCCACTCGTAGGTAATCGACCGGAACTCCGGGTCCTGCATGAAGTCGTACTGACCGTGCAGCACGTTATGCCCGAGCTCCATGTTGTCCAGGATCTTCGAGACGCCGAGGAGCGCGGTGCCCGCCACCCACGCGGGCGGGAGCAGGCCCGCGAAGAGCAGCGCGCGACCGCCGAGGCCCGACCAGCGCACGGCGCCGCGGATGCGACGGATGTAGCGAGCGTCGCTCTCACCCAGATCGTCGAGGACGCGCATCTTCAGCGCGTCGAGCTCGGCGGCGAATGCGTCGATTTCTTCGTTGCTCAGATTTCGGCTGTTCGGGATGTTCATTCGCTTCCTCATAGATCGAGTGTGACGTCGGAGAGTGGGACGGAGATGCACAGGCGGATGTCCTCGTCCGGCTCGGACGAGAGGGCGCCAGTCGTGATGTTTCGAACGACGCCGCTTCGCTTGCGGCAGGTGCAGCTGAAGCAGAGCCCCTGGCGACAGCCGCTCGCTGGAGACAGGCCCGCTCGCTCGGCCTGTACGAGCAGGGGGGAGCTGGCGGTCGCGGAGAACGCACGTGACGAGCGAGCGGCCGTCACGTTCACGATCGCGTCGAGCCCGCCAGCATCGACGCTCTCGACCGGCGTGAACGACTCCGTCTTCAGCAGCGACTCGATGTCCCGAGCTTTCCAGAGCGCGCGGACGTCGTCGACGAGCGTCCTCGGGCCGCAGACGAAGGTCCGCCGCTCGCGCGCGTCGGGCGCGACGCGGTCGACGTGCATCGAGGAGAATCTGCCAATCAATCCGTCGCTGCCGGCTTTCGCCCGGGTGAGCACGAACTCCACTCGCACGCCCGGGTGGCGCGCGGCGAGGGCTCGCAGCTCCTCCGCGAAGATCAGGTCCGACGCCGTTCGACCGTACGAGAGCACGACGACGTCCCGCGCGGCGCCGCGCGCGCAGAGGTCGCGGAGAACGCTGGCGAGCGGCGTGATGCCGCTCCCGCCTGCGATGAAGAGCAGCTTGCCGCGAATGTCCGAAGGCGGCGTGAAGTCGCCGAAGGCCTGGCCGAGCTCCACCCAGCTTCCAGCGCGCAGCCGGTCGTGTAACCACCCCGAGACGCGGCCCGCGGGGTGCCGCTTCACCGTGAGCACGACGGTGCTGGTGGCGTCGGGAGCGCTGGAGGGGCTGTAACAGCGTGTGTGACGCACGCCATCGATCTCCACCGTGAGATTCACGTGCTGGCCGGCGCGAAACCCCCTGAAGTGACCGTTCGGTCGGAGAACGAAGCTCTTCACCGACGGCGCTTCGTCCCGCGTCGCCTCGACTCGAGCGACGACCCGTCGGGACGTCAGCGCTGGGCTGAATGCGCTTGCGTAGAAATCGAAGACCGATTCACCGACGAGACGCGCGATGAGCGGCGACTCGAGCAACCGCCAGAAGCGGTTGTCTTCCGGTCGGCGTCGAGAGAGGGGGTCGACGTGTTCGCGGGTCATGCCGCGGCGCGTTGCAATTCGAATGCCACTCTTGACTACATGCGGCACGCTCATGCGAGCGAGCTCGCGAACGGCTGCCGACAACCCTCATCCGGCCACGCGTTCTGGGCGAGCGATGCCGCGGCCTCCGACCCCCTCCGGCCATCAAGACTTGGTACGACGGAGGCAGTCGAACCCCCTCCGTCCACCCAGCAACTGGCGGGACGGAGGCAGTCGAACCCCCTCCGTCCACCCAGCAGCTGGCGGGACGGAGGTAGTCGAACCCCCTCCGTCCACCCAGCAACTGGCGGGACGGAGGCGGTCGACCCCGTCCGTCCATCCAGCAACTGGCGGGACGGAGGCGGTCGGACCCCTTCGTCCATCCAGCAACCGGAGGGACGGAAGCACCGGTACAGCGAACGGGGGTGCGATTGGATTGCGTGAATCTCCGCAGCGTCGCGAACAAACTGCGTGGATCTCCGCGACGCGCGCCAAGCGGACCTCGGGCTATCCAGCAAAGGTCGCGTGCGCGATCCCGTCGAGCTGGCCGAGAACGTTCACGGATGTGACGAGAATTCGCGTCCGCTCGCAGATATCGGCAATGTTTCGATCGCAAAGCCCGCGAGTCCGCGAAGTAGGCGCGCTCGGTCATCGAGCGGGAGCGTGAAGTCGGCGAGATGGACTCGCCTCCTTCACGCTGGGCTGCTGGAGCGGCAGCACCGCCTCCGGCCTCACTCGAGCACGGACGGTCGTGACTCGATCGATTCAAGTGAATCGTCGAAACTAGATCGGCGCGCGTGTGCCGCCGATCAGGCGGACGAGCACCAGCACGACGGCGACCACGAGCAGGAGATGGATGAACCCGCCCATGGTGTATGCACTCACGAGCCCGAGGGCCCAGAGCACGAGCAAGACGATCGCAAGTGTCCACAACATGATTGCCTCCCGTGATCCGATGGTTCGGAGACGCCAGCCGCGCGGCGAGCACGTCTCGCCACGCAAGCGACTTCGTCATTGCGATGCATGCAGTGGACCATCGCGCCATACGCCTTACATCGCGAGAGCCGGCACTTATCCGCTTGCGTGCGAAACCCTTGCAGGGTGGCGGCGAATACATTGCGCGCTCATTCCACGGACGGTCGACGAGACGTCTGGCTCGGGAAATGGACGGATCACAGCGCGCAGTGCGGCGTGGTCAAAGGCAGTGCCCTCCGGTAAAGTCCGCCTGCGTCGATCGGCACCGTTTCCGAACCCCGCCCTCCGAATCGTGCCCCGGACCATCGAGCCTCGTCCCTCCGTCACACGATTCGTGCGCGCCGTGGTGCGCGTCGAGCAGGCGGGCGACGACGCACGCGTTGCCGACGTCGCCCAGCGCATCCTGGCGCGGCTCCGCGCACAGCTCGGTGATCTGATCGGCCCGGCCGGCCTCGACGTGCTCGTTGCCCGCGCGGTCGTCCTCGCCCGACGGGGGCACCCCGTCCTCGCCGGGGTTGGGGTGGAGCCGGGAGGCGCATTCACGGGCCTCGATGCCGTCGGCGACGAAGCGGCGCTCCAGGCGGCCGCACTGTCCATCTTCGCCCACGTCTTCGAGCTGCTCAGCGTGCTGATTGGAGAGGATCTGACGATGCGTCTCGTGCGTGATGTCTGGCCGATAGCGGTAGAGGAAGAAGGTCAATGACGGCAAAAGGTCGTGCGACGGTAGAGTTGCTCTCGAGCGGAGTGCCAGGGCTGGACGCCGTGCTCGGCGGCGGCTTGCCGGAGTTCTCGTTCAATCTCATCGCGGGCGGCCCCGGTGCGGGCAAGACCACGCTCGCACAGCAGATCGCGTTCTCTCGAGCGACGGCGGAGGCTCCGGCGATCTACTTCACGGTGCTGGGCGAGCCGCCGCTCAAGATGCTGCGGCACGTGCAGCACTACGGCTTCTTCGACGGCGAGAAGATCGGCAGCGCAGTTCGCTTCGTGAATCTCAGCGCAGAGGCCATGGATCACGACCTCGAGAGCATCATGAAGCGCATGCTCGCCGAGATCGAGGAGTTTCACCCGGCGACCGTCGTCGTCGACTCGTTTCGCACGGTGGCGCACGCGAGCGGCACCGATGGCGAGCTCCAGGAGTTCGTCCAGCGGCTCGCCCTTCACCTGACGAGCTGGCAGGCGACGACGTTCCTCGTCGGCGAGTACGATCCGGGCGAATCGCAAGGCAACCCGGTCTTCACCATCGCCGATGGCATCATCTGGCTCACCCAGAGCACCGAGGGCCACGCGAGCGTGCGTCGCATGCAGGTCACGAAGATGCGCGCGTGCGCCACGATGCCCGGGCTTCACACCTTCGTGATCTCGTCGGACGGCATCCGGGTCTTCCCGCGCATCCTTCCTCGCTCGGAGCCGCGCCCGCGCGCTCCGGAAGCCGCCCGGGCCTCCACGGGTGTCGAGGCGCTGGACGCGATGATGTCGGGCGGTATTCCGGCGGGCGAGCTCGCGCTCTTCGTGGGGCCGTCGGGGACGGGGAAGTCGCTCTTCGCCAAGCACTTCATCGCGGCGGGGGCCGAGGCCGGAGAGCCCGGCCTCATCGTGGTCTTCGAGGAGCACCCGGGACGGTACCTCGAGCGCGCGAACGCCTTCGGCCCGAAGCTCGCCTCGTTCGTCGAGCGAGGGCTCGTCGAGGTGCTGTACCTGCGGTCCCTGGATCTGACGGTCGACGAGGCACTGGCCGATGTGCGTCTCGCCGTCGAGCGCAAGAAAGCTCGCAGGGTCGCGATCGACTCGCTCTCCGAGTTCGAGCTCGCGCTCGCGCCGTCCTATCGTGATGACCTCCGCGAGTCGCTCTTCCGGACCATCTCGGCGCTCACCGGCCTCGGCGTCACGGTTCTCATGACGGTCGACATCGTGCAATCGTTCACGGAGCTCGCGCTCTCCCCGCACATCATCGAGTTTCTGGCCGACGTGCTCGTCCTGCAGCGATACGTCGAGCAGGAGGGCAAGCTCGAGAAGGTCCTCGCCGTCGTGAAGATGCGGACCAGCGCCCACGACAGGAGCATCCGTCGCTATGCCAACGAATCCTCCGGCGTCGTCGTCGGCGAGCCCGTCCAGGGCTACGGGGGCGTGCTCACCGGTATCCCCATCGCACGGGCCGAGGTCGCCGGCGTGCTGCCGGGCCTGACCCATGACGAGGCGACGCTGCTGAGCGAGCTCCGCGAACTGGGCCAGGTGGATGCCCGCGCTCTCGCTCGTCGGACCGGCGTGAAGGGTTCGGCGTTGTCTCTCGCTCTCGAACGGCTGGTGCAGCTCGGGCACGCGCAGGCGGTCCGGAAAAAGGGAGTCGTCTCGTATCGCACGAAGAAGCCCGGAGGCTGAACGGCGCTTCATCGGCGGTGAGCGCCCGTGGAACGCGGCCCCAGGGCCTCGCGTTCCACACCGCTCGTTCTCGGCGAACGGATTGCGCGGCCGCGCAAAGAAGGTTCGACTGCAACGAGCGCGCGGACTTCCTGATGCGGCGGGAGCTGCTTCTGGTACGCGACGAAACATGATCGGCACGCTCCTGCCATGAACGCGCATCGCGACCCGATCCGTTCGTCATGGCGTGCTTCGTGCTTATGTGCGCACATCATGGATGCATGTAGGGTTGGACATGGCCACCGCACGCGCTGAGCTGAGCTCGGATGCCGCCGCGCGCGCGGACCGAGCGGCCCGGCGCTCGGAGTCACCGAGGCCCACACGGATCCTCGTGGTCGACGACGAGGAGAGCGCCGCGAAGGCGCTCGAACGTCTGCTGGAGCAAGACGGATTCACGGCTTCGTTCGCAACCAGCGGCGACGCGGCGCTGGCAGAGGCCACGCGGGCGCTTCCGGACGTCGTGCTCACGGATCTGCAGATGCCCGGAATGGACGGCGTGGACCTGTGCCGGCGGCTGCACGAGCTCGACCCCGCGCTTCCCGTCATCGTCATGACTGCGCACACCGGCATGCAGTCGGTGATAGAGAGCCTGCGGGCCGGCGCGGAGGACTACCTCTTGAAGCCGCTGGAGTACGAGGCAGTTCTCTGGTGCGTGGAGCGCGCGGTTGCACGACGCGCGGAAAGGCGCGAGCGAGCGGAGCTCCACATCACGCTCAACGAGCGCCTCGTCCTGAGCAGTATCCGCGACCAGGAGCTCGCCGAGATCGAGGCGCGGCACCACCAGCAGCTCAGCGCTCTCCTCGAGAACCTGAAGGAGGGCGTCGTCATCGCGGAGCCGGATGGTCGGCTTCTGATGATCAACGATGCAGCGCGAGGCATCCTGGGCCTAGGAGACGAGCAGCCGCACACCGTCGAAGCGCTCCACGCTCGAGAGGCCCTCGACCTCAAGGAACGTCCGCTCGAGAACGAGCACCGGCCACTCGCGCGCGCGCTTCAGGGCGAGCAGTTCAAAGAGTACGAGGTGCTCTACGCCCAACCAAACGGCGAGCACCGTCGCGTCGCGTCCACGGGCACGAGCGTCAAAGACGAGAACGGCAGCGTCGAGCTGGCGATCGTCGTGCTTCGCGACGTCACCGACCTGAGGCGCCTGGAGCAGCAGCGCGAGGAATATCTGGCGCTCATCTCGCATGATCTTCGCGATCCCCTGAGCGTCGTCATCGCATCCGCGTTCATGCTGAAGGACTCCCTGGGGAAGAAGGGGCTGGCCCGGGAGGTGGACCTGGTCGAGCGCGCCGAGCGAAACGTGACGAGAATGATCACGATGCTCGACGAGCTCACGGAGTCCACGACGCTCGAATCGAAGGGCGTGGAGCTCCACGCAGTGCCTTCCGACCTTCGAGAAATCGTCGCCAGCAGCGTCGACAGGCTGGACGATGCGCGAGCGCTACGGATCTCCGTCGAGGCGGACGACCCATCACCGCACATCGTCCTCGCGGACGTGTCGCTCGAGCGTGTCGTCGCCAACCTTCTCACGAACGCGCTCAAGTATTCCACCCCGGACGCGCCCGTGCTCGTGCGGCTCGCGAACAAGAAGAACGTCGTCGAGCTCGAGGTGGTCGATCACGGCATCGGGATCGCGCCGGAACACGCCAAGAGGCTCTTCGACCGGTACTTCAGGACGAGACCGGGCAAAGCGAGAGCGCAGGGTCTGGGCCTCGGACTCTACATCGCGCGCCTGATCGTCACGGCGCACAGCGGCACGATCGACGTCAGCAGCGAAGTCGGCAAGGGGAGCACTTTCAGGCTGAGCCTGCCTCGGTATTTCGGTTCGGCTCGAGCGGACGCGTAGTGTCCTCCGTCGGAGGTCACGGCGGCGCGACGAGTAGCTCCTCGAGCGCCGTCACGAACTCGTCCACCTTCACCGGTTTCGTCATGTAGCGGCAGAAGCCGGCTTCGACCCCTCGCCGCTGATCGCGTTCGGACGCGGCGGCGGTCAGCGCGATCACCGGAATCTTTCGTGTTTCTGGGGCATCGCGGAGAGCGCGCAGCGCCTCGAGGCCGCTCAGTCCCGGCAGATTGATGTCCATGATGACGACCTCCGGCTTGCGCGCGCGCGCAAGCTCGATACCGAGTTCGGCAGTGTGCGCGGTGAGCAGCGCGACGTTCTCGAACATGGCGACGAGATCCGTCATGAACCGGATGTTCGCCGGGTTGTCCTCGACGTACAGGATGAGCCCGCCTCCTCGCCCGGTCAGGCGTCGCGAGCTGACGTCACCCAGGCCGGGCGGCAGGCTCGATGCCGTGCGCGATCGGTGGACGGGCATGTCGACCCAGAACTCGGATCCTTCGCCCTGGACGCTACGGAAGCCGACGTCGCCGTTCATCATCTGGGCAAGGCGGCGCGTGATGACCAGCCCGATGCCCGTCCCCTCGATCGAGCCCGTCTCCTGTCCGGCCCTCTGAAACGGCTGGAAGAGTTTGTCCTGCTTGTCCAGAGGGATCCCGATGCCCGTGTCACGAACGGTCACGCGCACGTACCCCGCGATTGGCGCAGACACGGTGAACACGACCTTGCCACCGGGCCGGTTGTACTTGATGGCGTTCGACCCGAAGTTCATGAGGATCTGCGAGAACCTGGTCTGATCCACCGCCACCATCGGGAGATCGATGGGAAGCGGTTCGGTATCGATGAGGATCCCTTGCCGCGCAGTCATCGGTTCCAATGTGGTGGTCACCTCCCCGAGCACGTCGAGCACGCTCACCGGTTCGGTCGATATCGACAGCCCGCCCGCCTCGATGCGCGACAGATCCAGGATGTCGTCGATGAGGCGCAGCAGATGCTCGCCTCCCTTCAGGATCTGCCCCAGCCGCTCCTGGTGCCGCCCGGTCAGCGGCTCCCTCCTGTCCCGCTGCAAGAGCTGCGCGAACCCCAGGATGGCGTTCAGCGGCGTCCTGAGCTCGTGACTCATCGAGGACAGGAACTCGCTCTTGGCGCGGTTCGCGGCGTCGGCGGTCACGCGAGCCTGGCGGAGCTCCTCGGCCAGTCGCACGTCGTCCGTCACGTCGCAGACCGTCTTGACCAGCCCGCCTTCCGCCGTTCGACGATCGACGACGCGCAGGCGGCGCCCGTCGCGCATCGGGACGTCGAAGGTCCCGGTCCGATCGTGGGGCCGTCGCGCCAGGCGTTCCCGGCAGAAGCGCTCGCGCTCGACCTCGTCCGCAAACGCGATGTCTCCGCTCCAGGCGTCGAGCAACCTCTGGTACGACGCGCCGATGAGCGGTCCGGGAACGGAATCTCCGATGAGCGTGCGATACACGCTGTTACAGAGAACCAATCGCTCGTCACCGTCGAAGAGCGCGAAGGCATCCTGGATGCTTTCCACGGCGCTCGCGAGCCGCTCGGATAGAAGCTTGCCCGCGGCCTCCATGCGCTTGCGCTCGCTGACGTCGCGGATTGCGGCCGAGACGGTGGTCCCACCCTCGGTGCGAAGGGGGCTGAGGCTGACCTCGATGGGAAGCTCCGTGCCGTCCTTGCGACGCCCGAAGAGCTCGAGGCTCGAACCCATGGGCCGCGCGCCGGGGTTGGCAAAGAAGGCGGCGATGTGACCAGCGTGACCCCGGCGAAAGCGCTCCGGTATCAGGAGGTCGAGGTGCTGCCCGAGGAGCTCCGAGCGAGCGTAGCCGAACAGGCTCTCTGCCTGGACGTTCACCAGGATTATCCGCGCGCCGTCGTCGACCACGACCATCGCGTCCGGTGCCGCGTCGAGCAGACCGCGGAATCTCGACTCGAGCTCACGCTCTTCGCGCGAGCGCTGACCGGCTTCCTCGGCTCGCTTCTCGAGCGCGGCGTGCGCCACTCGGAGGTCTTCGTGAGCCCTCTCGAGGTCCTTCGACGTTGGAATTGCCAGCGCTTTCGGCACGAGCCTTACGAGAAGGCCCGCCGTCGCCAGCGACGCCGCCGCCGTGATCGCTTTGGTGAGACCGGACAGCCAGTACACCGGTGTCCAGAGCGTCCAGATCTCCATGACGTGGGTGGCCCCGCACGCGACGATGAACGTGCCGAAGCAGGCGAACATCCAGTTGAAGGGGATGTCCCTCCGCTTGCGAGCCAGGTAGACCAGCGTGAACGGGATCGAGGTGTAAGCGAGCGCGATCAGGCCATCCGAGGCCACGTGCAGCCAGATGAGCGCCGGGTTCCACAGGTAGCAATGCCCGTGGGGCATGAACCCGTCGGACGAGAACAGTCGGTTCAGGAAATCAGGCACCGGTCACTCGACCCCGCACGTCACGACCAGACCGTGCCCCGGTCGTGCGCCATCGCACATCATCAAGATTGATGAGGTGCTTCGACTTGCCGCCCGGCAGACCGGGTCGAACCGGTCGCCAGCGTGCTTCGGAGACTTCGGCGCAACGAAGCCGAGACGGCCCGGCTACAGCTCGCCGGAGGTCAATCCTTCGCGTATCGCGTACTTCGTCAGCTCCGCGATGGTCCTCAGGTTCAACTTGGCCATGATCTGGCGCCGGTGTGTCTCCACGGTCGGCACTGCGATCTGCAGGGCCGCCGCTATCTCCTTGGACGACTTTCCTTCGGCGACGAGCTGCAGCACCTCGCGCTCGCGGGCGCTCAGCGGTCGCATCAGTTCTTGGCGCTCGGCCGCGCCGCCAAGGGCCGCGCGGTCGACCGCGCCTTCTGCGATCGCCGGGCTCACGTACGTTTCCCCCCGGGTGACGACATGGAGCGCGGTGAGCAGCTCTTCCGATGCAGAATTCTTCAGGAGGTAGCCCACAGCTCCTGCCTCCAGCATGGCGTTCACGTAGCGTCGATCGGCGTTCATGCTCAGAGCGACGACCTTGACGGAAGGTATCTCGGTCGAGATTCGTCGCGTGGCGTCGATGCCGTTCAGCTCCGGCATTCCGATGTCCATGACGACGATATCCGGCTGCAAGCGCCGCACTTCGGAGAGCGCCTCGTGGCCGTCCGCGGCCTCGCCGACCACCTGGACGCCGGCCTTCTCGAGCACCGCGCGAAGTCCGTCCCGCATCATCCTGTGGTCGTCGGCGACGATGACCTTCACGGCTTCCGCTCCGCTCCTCGGTCGACAGCATCGTCCGTGCTGGGCGCGGACGCGACCGGGTTCGGAGAGGTTGCGGTCACCTGCAGCGGCACGAGGACACTCGCCAGTGTGCCTCGCCCTGGAGCGGACTTCACGTCCAGGACACCGCCGAGACGAGCGATCTGCGCGCGAACGCTGAGGAGGCCGAAGCCGCCCCCGCCCTGGGGCGAAAGGGGCGCGGTTGGGTCGAATCCAGCTCCGCGGTCCTCCACGTCGATCCGGCAATTGTCGTCGGTTCGGGTCAAGGACACCGTCGCTGCCGGTGCCTTCGCGTGCTTGAGCACGTTCATGAGCAGCTCGCGCACGGCGCGAAAGACGACGCCCTTGGACGCGTCGTCCAGCGGCTTGCTCGCCTTGTCGTCGGTGACCTCGACCTTGATTCCGTGACGCTTCTCGAGGTCCTCCGCGAGCCACGCGAGCGCCTCGCCGAGGCCGAGGTCGTACAGGATGGGCGGGCTGAGGTCGAAGATGAGCGTCCGCGCGTCGATGTGTGCCTGCTCGAGGAGCTCGACCGCCCCATCGACGGCCGCACGGACCTCACCGGAAAGCTCGCCGCGGACGGAGGTGAGCTTGATCTGTGCCAGCGCGAGCGCCTGCCCCATTCGATCGTGCAGATCGGTCGCGATACGGCGCCGCTCGCGCTCCTCCGCGACGGCGGCGTCGAAGGACATTTGCCGGAGCTCTTCCTGGTACGCCTGGATCTTCTTCTCGGCGTTCCTTCGCTCCGTGATGTCGGTGACGAAAGCGACGACGACGGGACCGTCCACCTGCGCCACGTCGCTGAGCGTGACCTCTACGGGCAGCGTCGTGCCGTCCTTGCGCCGGCCGAGGACCTCCCGGGAACGCCCCATGACGCCGGGCGTGGGCGCCGCTGCATAGCTCGCGCGATGCACGCCGTGGAGCTCCCGCAGCGACTCGGGCACGAGCAAGTCGACGGCGAGGCCGAGGAGCTCCTCGCTCTCGTAGCCGAAGATCGCGGCCGCTGTCCGGTTCACGAAGCGGATTCGCCCGGCCGTGTCCACCATGAGCACGCCTTCCGCCGCGCCAGCGAGGACGTCGCGGAACTGGATCGCCGTCCTGGCGTGCTCGGTCAGGGTGACGTCGTCGAACGCGAGCAGCAGGAGCTCCGTGTTCTCGATGACGCGAGCATCGAGCAGGAATATGCGGGGGCCGCCGGCTCCGTCGGCCTGCTCGATACGGAAGGATTCGACGGGAGCGCCGATGCGAACCTCGCGCAGAAGCTTCGGAAGGAGTGGGACGGCCAGCTCCGGCCGACCGAGCTCCTCGAGATGCCGACCGAGGATGTCCCGATTCGAAGAGCGGAACGTTCGCAGGAAGGCGTTGTTTGCGGAGGTGATCCGGAGCTCGTGGTCGAGCACGACGAGGCCCTGCCGAACGGTGTCGACGACGCCCTGCGTGTAGGCTCGCGCTGCCTCGACCCGTTCGGCGCTTCTCTTCTCCGCATCGACGTCCCGCGCGGCGATCACCGTGCCGTCGACCCGACCGTCGAGCGTCACGTAGGGACGCACCGTGAGATCGTACCAGCGACCGGAAGTGTCTCGCATGGCGGACTTCGCCGGGTGCAGGTGCTCGAGCACCTCCGGGAGGGTGCGGCCGAGCGACGGCGCGATCGCGACGATTCGTGGGACCTCCCCCACGGCACGGCCGAGGTCGGCGCCCACGAGCCCGAATACTCGCGCGGCTGCCGGCGTGAACTTTCGCAAGCGCGAGTCGCGCCCAGCGAGGAGGATGGGGATCTCGATGCTGGTGAGCACGTTCGTGAGATCGTCACTCAGCCGCGTCGCCTCGGTGCTCCGCTCGCGCAGCTCGTCGTTGACGGTGCGGAGCTCCTCGTTGGTCGCCAGGAGCTCCTCGTTGGTCGCCAGGAGCTCCTCCTTCGCACTGTGGAGCTCCTCGTTCGTGCTGCGGAGCTCCTCGTTGCTGGAGACGACCTCCTCGTTGGCCGCCTTGAGCTCCTCGTTGGCGGCCTCGAGCTGCTCGATGACGGACTCCAGGTACTGGCGCGTCGACGAGAGCTCCTGCTCGAGCGCGCTAGTGGACGCTCCCTCGGAACCTGCGATGGGAGAAACCACTGGCGCCCGTGGCGAGGTCTCCTCCGGGGTGACGTCCTCGAACAGCACGAGAAAGAAGCGCTGGCGCGCGGAATGGACCGAAAACGGAATGACCTGAACATCGACGGTCCGACGCTTGTCCTCGACCAGGAGCGCGACGCCCGGCTCCCGCGTGCGGGTCTCGGTCGCGCGAGCCTGGTCGATCGCGCGGCGCAGCGGGAGCCTCAGCTCCTCGCGCGCGGTCCGCAGCAAGTCGAGGCTTGCCTTCCCGGCGGCGTGCTCCAGAAAGGAGCCCGTCCGTCCGCGGAACTGGATGACGGCCAGATCGTCGGTCACGACGACGCCCGGTGGCGCGTACTCGGAGAGTACGAGGCGGTCTGCCTCGCGCTGGACGTCGGAGGCGCCGGACGACCTGGCCGCGATGGCCGGGTCGAGCACGCCCGGCGCGGATACGTCGGGCGTGAGGCGGCCTCCGGGCAGGCGGGGCGCGGTGAAGTCGAAAGCCAGCCGCGGCGCGGCCGATGTGCGCGCGTAGATCTTGTTCTTGCGGTCCACTGCGACGAAGCCGACGAAGGTGCGAGCGGTCTCCGCGCTGCCGAGCATCAAGAACCCCGGTTCGCTCAGGGCGTGGTGGAGCAACGCCATGACCCGTTCCTGAAGCTCGTTGCCCAGGTAGATCATCAGGTTCCTGCAGCTGATGAGGTCCATCGCCGCGAACGGCGGGTCACGCGCCACGTCGTGCTTCGCGAAGACGCAGAGGTCTCGAAGGTCCCGTCGAATCTGGTACCCGCCCTCGGTCCTCGAGAAGAAGGACAGGAGACGACTCTCGGAGACCTCCGCCTCGATGCTCTCGGGGAACCGACCCGTTCGCGCTCTCTCGATGACGCTCGAGCTCAGATCCGTCCCGAAGATCTTGATCGGCACGTCCCGGCGTTCGTCTCCCAGAAATTCACGCAGGCAGATGGCGATCGAGTAGACCTCCTCGCCCGTCGAGCAGCCGGGGACCCAGATGCGAAGCGGAGCTTCGGGGCGTCGTCCTTCGAAGAGCTTCGGAAAGACCTCGGTCCGGAGCGCCGCGAACGCCTCCGGATCCCGGAAGAAGCCGGTCACGTGGATGAGCACCTCCGCGCAGAGTGCGGCGATCTCTGCCGGTTCGCGCTTCAGGAGCTCGAGGTAGGCCGACAGGTTCGACAGGCCGTGAAAGAAGAGGCGGCGCTGGAGGCGGCGCCGGATGGTCGTCTGCTTGTAGCTCGCGAAATCGACACCGCTCGCGCGCCACATCACCCCCAGAATCTGCATGTACTCGCGGTCGTCGGTCCCGGATTGCGGCGTCGCCCCGAGCGATGGCGCGTGTGCACCGAGGCGTCGTAGCTCACGTGCCAGCTTCGGTGGCGTCAGGACGAAGTCGACGCACCCGGTGGCGATCGCGCTCTCCGGCATGCTGCCGTACTGGGCGGTCCCGTCTTGCGCGAGCGTGATCCCGCCTTCTCTCTTGATGGCCTTGATCCCGTCGGTTCCGTCGAACCCGCTCCCGCTGAGCACGACGCCCGCGGCGAGATCCTCGCGGTCCAGCGCGAGCGACGCGAGGAACCTGTTGATGGGGCGGTGAACCCCGCCCCCTTCGCTCCGCGGCACGAGCGAAAGGACTCCCTGATTGATGAGCAGGTCGGCGCCGGGCGGGATGACATAGACGTGGTCGCATTCGACGCGCGCTCCGTCCGTCGCGGCCGTGACTGGCAGCGGGGTCGCCCGGGACAGGATTCCGACGAGGCCGCTCTCGTGCGTCGGATCGAGGTGATGGATGAGCACGAGCGCGACCCCCGGCTCTCTGCCGAGCTCGCGCAACAACTCGCAGGTCGGTGCGAGACCGCCCGCCGAGGCGCCGACGCCGACGATGGGGAAAGGTTTCGGGGCTTCTGTGTCGCTCACATCATGATGCCGCCCTGAAGCGCGTTCGCGGGTGCGGGGGCTCGGGCGTCGACAAGCTACGCCATCCGTAGCCGCCCGCGAAGGTCCTAGTTGTACGTCACCGTGCCGAGCAGCGCGGGGACGAACGCCGTGACGTGCGTCGAGCCGGAGCCTGTCTCGTTGACGGTGAAGACCCCGAGGTTCGCGCGCAGGAGGAGGCCGAGCGAGACGTTCGGGCCCACGAACCACTCGTAGCCGCCGCCGGCGGAGAGGAGCGGACCGGTCGGCGACGGACTGCCACTGCTGTGGGAATGCGCGACGTCGAGCCACCCCGCGCCGATTGCGGCGAGGAAGTGCAGCCCGTCGGTGGGAACCGGGTAGTAGTCCGCGAAGACGGCGATGCTCGTCACCGAGAAGCGTGTGTCGCTCAAGTCCGGCTCGTCGCCGTCGATGACGCCATCGCTCGACGACAGCGCAAACACGCGGTTCGTCTGGAACTCCGCGCCGATGATGAAGCCACGAACGGGAGCACCCCCCACCGCGCCGTCGATGGACACGGTGCCGCCGTCGAAGTTGCGCGTGTCGGGTGATCTCCCGCTCGAAGCCTGGAACCAGCCCGGGCCGACGGAGAGCCGCGCGAACACGCCGTCGTGCACGTAGTTGCCTCGCGGAACGTTCTGTTGGGCGGTGCCGGTGTCCGCCGCCGGGTGCGGCAAGGGGCTCACCCGCGCCGGCGGACGTGCGGGGAGCTCTGCAGGGTTCCCAGTGTCCGGTGGAGTGACGCGCGGCGCTTCTGCGGACGTGGGAACGGGGGACACTGGTGTGACGGCCGCCGGCGTTGGTGCGGGAGGAGCACCGGGCGCAGCGGCCCCGGGAACGGCCTGCGCGTTCGCCCACTGCGCCGCGAAGATGAGCGCGAGCGCACATGAACCGGACCGCGCCCGAGCGCGCCGCATCAGCGCCGCCTCCGCGCACGGCGCGCGAGGCCGAGCAACCCCATCCCACCGACGGCCCATGCGAACGCGAGCGCGGGAGACGTGCGTCCCTTCGCGATGCGGCTCTCGAAGATCGGCTGCACGCAGTAGGAAGGCCGGTTCGCCAAGCCGACCGCGGTGATGTCGCTCGACACTTCCTCCTGCTTCGCCGCGGCGTTCACGTGGCAATCCATCCCGAGCACCTCGCGCGGCAGAGTCATCTCGAGCCGGGAGAGCCACACCCTGCTCGGGTGCATGCCGATCATCGCAGCCGAGATGTCCGTGAAGTTCCCGCAGGTGAACTGCGCGGCGGCCTGGTCGTCGGTGACGAGCACGTCGTTCGACAGCCCCGTCAACGCGAGGGTGCAGCCCGACTCGACCGCCCCTGCCGTCTCGAAGCCCTGGTCGAAGTAGAGCTGCCCGAGCTGGTTCGAGAACTTGCCCTGCGCGGTGATGAGCGAACGCGCGAACTGACGGTTGAACGGGTGCTGTGCGGCGAACGTCGTCAGGAAGCTCGCTCCGAGGTGCTGCTCGAGGGCCGCCGTCCGCACCTTCTCGTAGTTCGTCGTGCTGTTGGCGAAGTCGAAGGTCAGCGAGGACACGTCGAGCGTGACCTCCGTGAGATCCGCGAGCCCGAGGCGCTGCTCGCCGATGGTGTAGAGCACGACGTCGACCGAGCTGCCGGTGCCCGCCATCACCATGCGAAGCGGAAGTACGGCGTTTCCGCTGGGTGTCACCACGCGCACCGGCTGCATCGGCGCGCTGCCCTGCAGCCGGAGCGCGATGAAGTCCATGTTCTCGGCGATGTAAGCGTCGATGATGGGGTCGACGTCTTCCTGGATGGAGTACTGGTGCGACGAGAGCCACGCGCGAAGCGCCCCCGAGTCCGTGGAGCGCAGCGTGACGGTCTCGAAGGGCCCGAGGCTCCCCTCGTGCAGCACGGTGACGCTCGGTCCGCTCGCCCCGTCCCGCGACACGCCAGGGAGGGCCGAGTCCGAGCTGCTGCTTCCAAGACACCCCGAGCTGTTGGTCTGCGCACACGCGAGCGGCGGAGCACTCACCCGCGTCGAGGTGGCCGTCTCGAGCGCCTCGAACCAGGCGTCGTTCGAGAGCTCGATGGTCGCTCCCGGCTCCACCGGTAGCACCCAGCCGAAGTCGCCCGGGTCACCCGTGTACTTGATCTGGTCCCAGAGCACCGTCCGGTTTTCGGAGACTGCGAACGCCATGCGATGTCCGGTCACGACCGAGTCGACCGCGGGATTGTGGAAGCACCCTCCACACGCGCGCGCCGGAGGCGACGCGAGCCCGAGCGCAAGGGAGGCGAGCCCGCCCCAGAGAACCGTCGATGTTCGCATTCGAGCCTCCTCCGCTGAAGCGACAAGAAAAGCCGGGTTACCGTCGACCCGCGCGACGTTCAAAAGCATAACACCTCCGGGCGGAAACGGGGCGCGCGACCGGAGCCCCTCCCGGGTAGAGTCTGGCATCGATGAAAGCTCGGACTCCCTCGTCGTCCCGGGTCGAGATGACGCAAATCGTCATGCCCACGCACACCAACGGCGTGGGCGGCGTCCTCTTCGGCGGCACCCTCGTCCAGTGGATCGACGTGTGTGCAGCGGTCGCGGCGATGCGACATTGCGGCGGCTCGGCCGTCACCGCGTCGATCGATCGACTCGACTTTCTGGTGCCGATCCACGTGGGCGACGTCGTGGTGCTGCAGGCGCAGGTGAACTACGCGGGACAGACGAGCATGGAGGTGGGGTGCAGGGTCGAGACGGAGGACACGCGCTCCGGCGAGCGTCGCTACACGACGAAGGCGTACCTGACGTTCGTCGCGCTCGACGCTGCCGGGAAGCCGCGACCGATCCCGCCGCTCGTGCTCGAGACCGCCGAAGAGAAGCGACGCCATACTGAAGGCGCGCGACGCCGGAGCGAGCGCCTCGCCCTCGCAGGAAGAGCTTGATTTTCCATCGCGTCCCAAGGAACGGTCCCGCGACATTCATGGGTTGAGAGCGGTCCGTTTGTTTTTTCGACCGCGCCAGCCAGAAGACTGACGGCCGACGGCTGATGACGCGCTGCGGAGCGACGTCGCTTTTCGTTCGGCTCTCGCTTCCCCTCCCGCTCCCGCTTCCCCTCCCGCCCTTCCTGCTCCTAGCTCCAGCTCTAGCTCCAACGCTGCCTCAGCCGTCTCCTTCCCCCCGCCCCTTCCGCAGCTCGAGAACCCGCGCATACACCTCCCGCTTCGGGCGCCCCGACACCTCTGCGACGTCGTCCGCGATGGTGCGCGCGCTGTCTCCGCTGCCGAGGCGCGCCTCCACGAGTGCGTCGAGGTCGACGTCGTCGGCAGGCTCCGGCTCTCCGTTGCCGGCCACCACGACGGTAAACTCGCCGCGCTCCATGATGTCCCGCGCGGCGAGCTCGACCAGCGTGCCGCGCAGTAGCTCCTCGTGCATCTTGGTGAGCTCGCGAGCGACGCAGGCGGCACGCGCAGGTGCCACGGCGGCGAGATCGGTCAAGGTGTCGCGGATGCGATTGGGCGCCTCGAAGAGGATCACCGGCTCCTTCGCGCCGGCGATGCGGCGCAGATAGCGCTGCCGCTTCTCCCCTTTCCGCGGCAGAAAGCCGAGGAAGAGAAAGGGCCCGTCCACGAGACCGCTGACTGCCACCGCCGCCGTCACCGCGCTGGGCCCGGGAACGGCGATGACCGCGACGCCGCGCTCGGCCGCACGTCGCACGAGCTCCGTGCCCGGATCGCTGACGCTGGGCGTGCCGGCATCCGTCACGAGCGCGATGCTCTCGCCGCCGTCGAGATGGGCCACGAGCTCGTCGATGATGCGGTCGCCCGCGTGCGCGTCGAGCTTCACGACCGGCTTTCCCGATATGCCGAGGTGCGACAGCAGCGCCCGCGTGCGGCGCGTGTCCTCGGCAGCGACGCGATCGGCGGCGCCCAGCGTCTCGGCTGCGCGTCGAGTGATGTCGCCGAGGTTCCCGATGGGCGTGGAGACGACGTAAAGCGCGCCGCTCATGTGAGTGGGGACACCCTCGGGGCCTACGTCCCGACCTCGACCGCGTCGCCGAGCTCGCTCTTCAGGAACGTGCGGAGCTTACCGGTGAGGCGCGCCTCCAGCTGTCGCACCCGCTCGCGCGAGACGCCGAAGCGATCGCCGAGCTCCTGGAGCGTCAGTGGATCTTCCGCGACGAGCCGCTCGTCGAAGATCTGGAGCTCCTTGCCCGCCAGGGTCTTCCGGAACACGTCGAGCCGGCCGCGGACCAGCTCCGAGAGCTCGGTGCTCTCCACCGACTCTTCGGGGTCGCTCGAGGTCGAGGCGAGGAGCTCCATGCGCGTGGTCTGGCGGCCCTCCGCGTCCCCCACCGGGGCGTCGAGGGAGGCGTCGCCGCGCGCGAGGCGCCGGTCCATCTCCACGACGTCCTTCTCGTCGACGCGCAGGTTGGTCGCGATGGTGCTGTGGCTCGGCTCGATACCCATCGCGGTGAGACGCGCCTTCTCCTTGTTCAGGTTGAAGAAGAGGCGGCGCTGCGCCTGCGTCGTGCCGATCTTCACGAGGCGCCAGTTGTTCAGGATGAAGCGGAGCATGTACGCGCGGATCCACCACGCCGCGTAGCTCGACAGCTTCACACCGCGGTACGGGTCGTACCGCTTCACCGCCTGCATCAGGCCGATGTTCCCCTCCTGGATCAGATCCATGATGTTGCGGTAGGCGCGCCGGTACTCGTAGGCGATCTTCACCACCAGGCGCAGGTTCGAGGTGACGAGCCGCGCGGCGGCGTCGACGTTGCCAGTCTTCGTGTAATCGACGGCCAGGCTGTGCTCCTCCTCCGAGGTGAGGAGCTTGTGCCGCTGGACCTCGCTCATGTAGAGCGCCAGGGGATCGGCCCGCGTGATCGCGCTCTTCGCGGCGGCGGCCTTCCTCGGGACGATCTTCTCCAGCTCGGAGTCGTCGATCACCTCGACGTCGCCGGAGCCTTCGACGGCTTCCACGTCGTCGTCAATCGGCTCGCGCTCATCGGCGCCTTCGTCGTCCGACGTCTCTTCCTCGTCCCCCTCGCGCTCTTCCGCCTTTGCCGCCTCCGTGTCGGGCGGGGCCTTCTTCGGCCTTGGTTTCTTGGTCGAGCTCTTGCGGGACGCCACGAATATCCTTTCCGGGCGGCAAAACTTGCGGCCGAGGGTTCACGGGGTCAAGAGGAGCGACGTTCCGCGCGCCGGCCACGTACTCGCCGGCGCCAATCGTCAGCAGATTCCCATCGACGCCGCCGTCGTCCCCGAGGCATCAAAGATGCGGACTACGCGAGCGGAGCGAGCGCGGCGAAGGCGGCGGGGGGAGCAGTTCGCCGAAGGCGAAGCTGCGGGG
>CAYUAW010000007.1:43245-57756 GCA_964442485.1 uncultured Polyangiaceae bacterium | reverse complement strand
GTGCGTTCTCTGTCTGCGCTCGGCGTTGCGGTCCTGGTCGTGGGTGCGGCGGGGCTCGGCGCCTGCGGGACGCGGGAGAATCCCGCCGCCCAGGGCGCGGCCTGCTACCGCATCGAGGACTGCCGCGAGGGGCTCGTGTGCGTGAAAAACGTCTGCACGAACAACCTGGACGGGATCGCGGGAAAGCCGCCGCCAACCGGCGCCGGCGGGGCGAAGGACATGGACGCGAGCGGCCCAGACGCCGCTCCGGGTCGCGGGGGAGCGGCTGCCGGTGGGCGAGGGGGCGCGGGCGGTACCGCAGCCGGGGGCGCTCCGGGAACCGGCGGCGGCGGCCAAGGCAATGCCGGCGCCGCAGCGGGCGGCACGCCGAGCGGGGGCGGCGGCGCGTCGAGCGGTGGCAAACAGAACGGCAACGGGGGCATGGCGAGTGGCGGCAAGCAAGGGGGCAGCGGCGGCTCCCAGACGGGCAGCGGCGGCTCTCAGACTGGCAACGGTGGCGCCAACGGCAGCGGTGGCGCTCAGTCAGGCAATGGCGGAACACCGAGCGGTAGCGGTGGGAGCGACACGGGCGGAACGCAGAGCGGTAGCGGCGGCGCCTGAACCCTCACTCGCGCCAGAAGAACTTCCACGGGTTGTGCTTCAGGTCCCGCAGGAGCTCCTGGATGTCGTCGTAGAGCGCCTCGTCCATCACGAGGGCCCCGACCGTACCCTTGCCCTGCCTCACGTGCGCGACGAGATCGCTCGCGTCCTTCGCCGCGACCCTCGCGTGACCGGCGGCGTCCTTCGCGTCGGCGGTGATGGCACGATAGCGATCGAGCTGCTCGGGTGATGCGAGCGCGTTCGCGAGCTTCGCGGCGTCGTTCGCCGTCTTGCGCCCGTCGTCGAGGAGAGGCGGTAGCTCCGTCGCGAGCGTGCGCGACACACCCTCGGCGTTGTTCATGATGCGACCGATCTGCGGGTTGTCGACGTACTTCTGGCGCGCGGCCTGCAGCGTGTCGCGCGTCTCCGCGGTCATCGCCTGCAGATCGTCGACGGCGCGGTCGAGCTTCGCCGAATTGTGCTCGAAGAAATCCCCGGTGCCCTTCAGCGTCCGGTGAAGATCGTCGAACGTCTCGCCGATCTTCGCCTGATTCTCGCTGATGCCGACGTACGCGCGATGGAGCAGCTCGTAGGTCTCGCTGAGCAGCAGGTCGAGACGAGGTGGACTGACCCCGTTCACCGTGGCCCCGTCGACGAGCAGCGGCCGATCCGGCGTGCCGGGATCGACAGCCAGGTACACCTCTCCGAGGACGCCCTGCGTCGTCACGAACCACTTCGAGTTGGCGTAAAGCGACGCCTTGTACTGGCTCTCCAGCGAGGCGACGACTCGGATCAGGGGAAGCCGCTCGCCGCTCTTGGCGTCCAGCTTGCCGCCGCGAAAGTTCACGGCGGCGACCCGGCCGATCTTCACGCCCGCGATCTGCACCGGGGCGCCCGGTTTCAGGCCACCGGGGTTGTCGAAATCGACGTTGATGGTGAACGTCGGCTGGAAGCTGAGCCCGCCCATCACGACGACGAAGCCAGCAAGGAGCCCGAGGGCGACCGCGATGAGCACGCCCACCTTCACTTCCATGCTGCGCTGACTCATGGCGTGATCTTCCGGATTATCTCGGAGGAGGGGCCCCGCGGAAAGCGCTTTCGGGGCTGGTCATTCCATCGGCCCCTGCGAGCGACCGTTGATGAACTGCTGGACGACGCCGTCCTCCGACCGACGGAGCTCGTCGGGCGTGCCGAGAAGCCGCACCTCGCCGCGGTAGAGCATGGCGACCCGGTCGGCGATGCCGAAGATGCTGCGCAGGTCGTGTGACACGACGATGCTCGTCACCCCCATCACGTCGGCCAGTTCGCGGATCAGTCGATCGATCCGCCTTGCGCTGACCGGGTCGAGGCTCGTCGTCGGCTCGTCGAAGAGCACGTACCGGGGCTCGAGGGTGAGCGCGCGCGCGATGGCGACGCGCTTCCTCATGCCGTCTCCGAGCTCCGCCGGGAAGCTCCTGGCGTAGGAGTCCATCCGGACCCGCTCGAGCAGCCGCCGCGCCTCGCCGAGCGCGTCCTTCTGCGTGAGCTTGCGGTGCTTCCGCAGGGGCAACGCGACGTTCTCCTCGCACGTCATCGAGTCGAAGAGCGTCGAGTGCTGGAACACCATCGCGCACTTCTTCCGGACCGCGTACATCGCGGTCTCGTCGAAGTGCGTCACGTCCACGCCATCGAGGAAGATTTGGCCCTCGTCTGGTCGGAGCAGGCCGATCAGCTGCTTGATGAGGACGCTCTTGCCGACCCCGGAGGAACCGATGACGAAGAAGACCTCTCCCGGGCGCACGTCGAAGCTTACTCCCCGGAGGATCGCCTTGTCCCCGAAGGACTTCTTGACGTTGACGAAGGAAATCACGAGACTTTCGCGGTCGAGAGACCGGGGCGCACCGTCGTCCATCTTACCGCATGAAGCCGCCCGTACGCCCCGGGGTTCCGTCACGAAGAGCCGCTCTCCGTCGCGCGCTGCGCGCGAGCTTCGTCGCGTTGTCGATTCCGTCTGCTTTCGGTTTCGCGGCATGTGGCGGCTCGCAAAAGGCTCCGGCGAAGGCCGCTCGCGCCGAGGCGTGCGGCGTCGACAGCACGCGGGAGTACTACTGCGAGGATCTCCTGCCGATCGCGACGTCCATGCCCGCGCCAGCCCCGTACGAGGCGTGCCCCGCGATGATGGACGACCCGGCGAGCCAGTACGAGCCGGCGCCGGCGTATGGCCTCTTCGACACCAGCTACACGGAGTACACGCGAAAGCGCGCCCCGCCCGGTCACTCGTGCTGCTACAGCTGGTGCGAGAAAGTGAAGCTCGCCGACCCATCGGCACCTTCCGTCCAGAATGCTTGCCGGACCGCGACTGCGTTTCGGGAAGAGTTTTGCATGGCCGAGCCCGAGGGCGGCGCGTCGGACGGAGCGGGCTCGCCGTACGATCGCTGCCCCGCTGCCATCGTGCCGCCGCGGAAGGCCGTCTTCTCGGCGCCGGATTCGGCCGCCTTCGACGCCCAGGCGACAGCCACGCGAAGGTCCAAAGGCGGCACGGACTGCTGCTACGCCTGGTGTTCACAGGCACCGCCGGGCAGCGGGCTCCTGAACAAGAAGTGACGGCCCATCAGTCCACCGCTCAACTCGAGCTTAGCCGAAGAGTACATAGCCGATCGTGCTGATGACGAAGTTGAGCACGATGACCGCGAGCGACGACCACACGACGGCGCGCGTGGTCGCCTGGCCCACGCCCTCCGAGCCGCCGACGGTGACGAGGCCCGAGTGCGCGCTGATGATGGGAATCGCCGCGCCATAGACGATGCACTTGGTGAGCCCGATGACGACGTCGCCTAAGTCGACGAGGTTCGCGTCTGCGAAGGTCCGCGGGTTCATCGAGAAGAAAGCGTAGGCGGTCCACATGCCGGACAGGAACGCCACGCAGCCGGCGATCACCGTGAGGACGACCGTCATCGCGAGGCTCGCGATGAAGCGCGGACGAACGAGGTAGTCGATGGGATCCGCGGCGCACATCCGGAGGGCGTCGAGCTGCTCGGTGACCACCATCGAACCGATCTCCGCGGCGATCCCCGCACCGACCCGCGTGGCGAGGAGAAGGGCGCAGATGGACGCAGCGAGGTCCCGCACGAGCAGCTCCAGGTACGTCGCCCCGAGCTGCGACGTGTCGGGGATCAGCCGCCGGATCTGAAGCCCCGCCTGGTACACGAAGATCATCCCGATGAATCCCATCGAGATGCAGAGGAACGCCGCGGAGCGGTAGCCGATCTCGTACATCTGCTGGGCGACCGCGCCGGGCCGGCGCTCGCCGCGCAGCGTGAAGTGCACGGTCTTCCGCGCGACCCGGCCGAGATCGCGCAAGGCTCCGAAGAACTGGCGCGGCGCCTTCAGCGCGTCGAACGAGGGCCCGGCGTCGATGCCGAGCATCTCGTCGAGCGACGGGCGCGGATCGTCGTCGGTCATCGCACCGCGAACGACACCAGGTAGTCGACGACGAAGATCCCGGCGGCGGTGACGACGACCGTCGCGTTCACCGCGCGTCCCACGCCGGGGGCGCCGCCCTCGGTCGTCATGCCGAACTCGCAGCTAGCGAGCGCCATGACCACCCCGAAGACGACCGATTTGACGAGGCCGTGCACCACGTCGGCCGTCCCGAGGAGCCCGCTCGTGAGCCCGTCGTAGAAGAGCGACGGCTCGACGCCGAGCAGCGGGATGCCGGCGTACGCCGCCCCGACGAGAGCCAGGACATCGGCGAAGATGGTCGAGAGGAAGAGCGTCGTGACGATGCCGACGAAGCGCGGCGCGATGAGGAAGCTGATGGGGTCGATGGCGAGTGCCCGCAGGGCGTCAAACTGCTCGGTGACGACCATCGTCCCGAGCTCTGCGGTGTTGTTGGCGCCCACACGGCCGGAGATCATGAGCGCGGTGAGCAAGGGCCCCACTTCACGCAGCGTGCCGAACCCCGCGCCCCAACCCAGAAGCCCATGGGCCCCGTATCGTTCGATGGTGGGGGCGGCCTGCACGACCATGATGCCGCCCGTGAAGAGCGCAGTCACGAACACGATGGGCAGCGAGCGGACGCCCATGTTGTAGAGGTTCGACGTCAGCTCGTGACGGTCGAGATCCAGCCGGACGAGGCGCGACAGGATGCGCCCGAGGAGCACGCCCATGCTCCCCACGGTGCCGGCAGCACCCAGGAAGAAGCGCCCGAGCGCGGTGAAGAAGTCGCTCATCGCCGCTGACCAGTCTACAGCTCAAACGACCGACGGACCCAGCGTTCAAGACTCAGGAGGCATCCGGGACCGATGCCCGCAGCCAGGGCCCCGCGCGACAGCCGACCTATGACGTCTGTCAGATAGCGCGAAATTCTCACCAGAGCATCAGCCCGCGGGCATGGCCCCGCGGGCGCGCCACGACCTGTCGGTCTGGGAAGAACAGATCACGATCCGCCATTGAAAGGCGAGTGAGAGTCCCGGCGGAGCCGGCGCGGACTGCTTACAGACCTGCTTGGTCGCGGGGAGGATCCCGGATGGAGCGGTGGAGATCTAAACTAAAGAGGCCCGTCGTTGTCGCCGCGGAGCAGCTGGCGCACGACCGGGACGTCGCTTCCCCGGGTCTCTTCGGTCGTGCCCTCGAAGACGATCTGCCCCTGGTGGAGCACGCCGACGAGATCGGTCACGGTGAGCAATCGATCGATGTCGCTGGAGACCATGAGCACGGTGCTCGAGGCCCGCTGCTGCTCCTCGCGCAGCAGATCGAAGATGCGCTGGCTCGTCACCGGATCGAGGCCAGCGGCGGGCTCGTCGCAGAGGACGATCGGCGCCCGCGTGATGGTCGCGCGCGCGATGCCGACGCGCTTCTTCTGGCCGCCGGAGAGCCCTGCCGGCAGCCGCCCCTCGAACCCCGAGAGGCCCACACGTGCGAGCCGCTCGGCGACGCGCTCTCCGATCTCGCTCTCGCCGAGCCCGAGCAGCCGTCGCAGCGGAAAGGCCACGTTCTCGCCGATGGTCATGAAGTCGAAGAGCGCGTTGTTCTGGAACACCATCCCGATGTTCCGGCGGTGCGTGGCGAGCTCGGCATCGGTCATCGACAGGACTTCCTTGCCGCGAACGACGATCTCGCCGCCGTCGGGCCAGACGAGGCCGGCTATCGCCTTGACGACGACGCTCTTACCCGCGCCGCCCGGGCCGATGAGGCCGTAGAGGCGACCCTGGGGCACGTGCAAGTTGACCCCGCGAAGGACTGGTCGCTCGAAAGTCTTGGTGACGGCGTCGAGCCGGATCAACGCGCCACTTTAGGCTTGGGTGGCTCGGAGGCGCCAGCGCGGAGACGCCGCAGCCGCGACCAGAGCGACAGGAGACCGACCGCCAGCGCGATGTTCAGGAGGAGCACGAGGACAACCGCGCCCCGCAGCTTGCTGGCGGTCGCGCGGGTGGCGGAGAGCGGCCCCAGCCTGACGAGCTCGGCGGCCGGGTGAGCCGGCGCCGCCAGAGAGTAGACGACCGCGACGCGCTCGGCGGCGAGACCGGGCACGGCGTAGGCGACCAGCTTGCGCACGTCTTCTTCGCGGATCGGCGCGGTCGCGCCGCGGTAGCGGATCAGGACGGCGGCGGTCGGCGGGGTGACGTCGCCGTCCAATGCGAGGGGGTCGGCCCGCGCAGCGGCGAGGTGCACGCGCGCCGAGAGGACGCCATCGACGCTCTCGAGGGATCTCGTCAGATCGCCGGCCACGCCGGCGAGGACGCGCTCGTGCTCCGCCTGTGGGCTCGGCACCAGATTGCCGGTGCCGAGCGCCTCCAGGACTCCGGGCGCGTCGTGCGCGGCGGGGCCGTCGTCGACGAGGATACCGACGGCGCGCGGCGCGTCGTCGCTGGCGACCTCGACGTGGAAGCGGCCGGGATCGGCGGGATCGGCGGCCTTGTCCGCCGCGATGCCGTTCGCGGAAAGCAGCGCGACGACACGGTTTGCGCGCGCCTCGTCGAGGTCACCCTGGACCGAGACGGTGCAGCCCGCGACGGACAGCAGCGCGAACGCCGCGCCGATGCGAGCGATCTGCGACTGCGTGCGGTTCACTGGGCCGCAAAGCTCGTGCGCGTGACGTCGAGCTTCGGGTGTACGGGGAAGGACATGCCGCGGACGTGCGACGCGATGCAGGCCGCCGCGCCGCCGTTGTGCGGGCGCGTGCGCACCGACACGCCGACCGCATGGCCGTTCTGGACCGCGACGCAGACGTCGACCGCGGTGCTCGAGGGAAGCCCGCACCCATTCAGGTAACCCCCGCCGTTCATGATGGAGCCGTACTGAGACGCCGTGATGTCCGCGGGCCCCTTCGGCCCCCCGACGTTCATCTCCTCGACGTAGGCCGACTGCGCCGCCTCGCAGCTCATGCCCCCGGCGAGGATCGGAATGCCGCCCTGCGACCCGACGACACGCGAGCCCTTGCCGGCCTTGCTGCCCTTCGGCACGTTGAGGTTGCCTTCTCCGTCCACGTTGGTGGCCGTATCCGACTGGACGGCGACCGAGTCCTTGCGCGTGCCGGCCTTCACGAGCAGCCACGTCGCGGCGCCCGCCAAGAGCAGGCCAATGGTGATCAAGCCGAGCAGCGCCTTGCCGACGGTGCTCTTCTTCTCGCTCTCGGCCGTCTTCTCGATGGCCACCTTCTCCGCGACGATGTCGCGATGGCGGCGTGCGTGCTCGGCGAAGGGGGCGAACTCGTCCCACTCCCCGATGGGGCGCTCGTCCTGCGAGAACGTGTCGCGCAGGAGGTCCGCCTCGGTGAAGGTGTTGCTCGCGATCTGCTGCAGCAGCTCGACGGCGCTGAAGGGCCCGTGATCCATGCCGTCACGGACGACCACGTAGCGGGGCCGCGGGTCGCTCTCGAGACGTTCCTTCAGCTCGGTGAGTTCGCCGGTCGCGTTGTCGACCTGGGGCGCCCGCTGGGCCGGGGGCGGAGCGTTCCGGACGTCGACCGAGTACGGATTGCCCGGGTCGCCCTGCGTGGCCTGAGCGCGCGGGACGGGGGGCACGAGGGACAATGACAGGTCGACGTCGAAGTTTTCGTCATGATCGAGGTGCGACTCGTCCGCGGACGGCGGCGCGATGCTGCCCTCGGGGGCCATGTGATAGATGGCGCCGGCGAGCGCCTTGAGATCGTCGGGCCGATGCGCGGGATCGCCGACGAGCGCCTTCGACAGCACCATGTCGAGCGCGGGAGGTAGGTGTGGATTCACCTGCGTCGGCCGTCGCATGCCCGGCCCAACCGACTGCCCCGTGCACAGCTCGTAAAGCATTGCTCCGATGGCGAACACGCTGGAACGCGCATTGCCGGCGTGGCCGTCCCGCTCTTCGGGGGCCATGCAGGCGCGGTCGCGCGGATCGACGGGAGCTCGTCCGGCGTGGGGCCCGGAGAGGTGGAAGTTGCCCTCCTCGTCCTGCACGACGCTGGAAGGGTGAACGAAGAAGGTGTGGCCCGCGGCGTGATACTCCGCGAGCTCGACCGCGAGCGGCACGACGATGCCGACCGCCTCCCTCAGACTGAATATCGCTCCCTGCGAACGACGTGCTTCGATGTGGGAGCGAAGCGAAGGGGCGACTGCAGCTGCTCTGGCGACGCGATTCATGGACGGGGGGCCGAATGTTAGAGCGACTTGCCCTCACCCGGAACACACGAAATGAACGGGCGAGTCGCCGCGGCCTGTAGTTTTGCAGCGAGCTCACCCGCTGCGACGCCCCGCGCCCTCTTCAGATGGGTGTTTCGTCCTCGTGCAAGCCGCCGTGCCAGGGGCTGCGGCGGCGCGAATACGTGCCCTCGACGAAACTTTTCAGGACTGGTGCGATATTTTCCGGGATGTCCTCGTCCCATTCCCCGTCGTGTAGGTAATCCGCCGCGTGTCCGTCGCGACCGAGCAGGACGAAAGCCGGAAAGGCGTCCATCGGTACGCCGATGCGCGACAGCTCCGCGAGGAACTCGACTGCGTCGAGCCTTACGAGCCGGCTCTTCGTGAGCGCGTGTTGCACCTCGACGCTGGAGAGGGCGGCTTCGACGGCGTTGCACGACTTGCAGTCCTGGACGACGAGCCAGAGAAGGAGTCGCTCGTGCGAGCGCATTGCGAGCCCGCGCTGCCGATCGAGCTCCTCGTCGAGCGACGGGATCTCGGCACCGACATCGACGAGCACGATTTCTCCGATCCGGTGCTCGCGCACAGGGCGTCCGGTGCGTTCCGGTAACCCGTCGAGACGGCGCGCGCCTTCGTAGGCGGCGCGCGGCGATTCGGAGTGGCTCGCGAGCTGCGCGCTACGCTCACCGTGCGCGCTCGATGCGCCGATCGCAGCGAGGTACGCGACCGCGAGCAGAGAGCCGACGGTTGCTACCGCACCTGCTGCAACCGAGATCGCCGCGAGCCGTGCTCCCGCGATCGTTCGGCGCGTGACACTGACCTCGGGGCGGTATTCTCGGCGCACTCCAAAAGTATAGTGTGGCGACCTTCCCAGCGCCCGTCCGAATCGTCGTTTTCCTGAACGGCTCCCGGGTGAAACAAAGCCGCCCGTCGCGTTGCGACTTTTCGATGCACCGTGATAGCGTAGCCGTGGGATGGATCCGCGTGAAATGGACGCGTTAGTACAAAGACTGGTCCAAAATCCCCACGATCAGGACGCAATCTTGCATGCGCATAGCGCAGGTCAGCAGGACCCGCGCTCGTACGCCATGTTGCTGGAAAAAGTGGGGACGGCCACCGCTGACCCTGCGCTCGCCAGCCACTGGCTGACGGAAGCGGCGAACGTCTGGGTCCTTTCCCTGAACGACGCTCATCGCGCCGCCCGGGCGCTGATGATCGCCATCGACAGGGATCCGACGCAGCCCGCGCCCGCCGAGCGGCTGGCGGAGCTGTACCGGGAGAAGGGCGACGCGAAGGCGCTCGCAGCGCTGCTCGAGCGCCGCGCGAAGGCGCTCGCGCCTCTCGCTCAGCGGGACCCGGCGATGCGACCCGCGGTCGCCGGCATCCACGAGGAGCTAGGTCGGCTCTTCGCGGAGCCTCCACTATCGAATCCCGCGCGCGCCATCGAGAGCTACCGGCGCGCGCTCGACTACGACCCGTCGAGCCAGTACGCGATCTACGCAATCCGCGAAGCGTGCAAGGCGTCGGGCCAGATCGCCGAAGCGATCCCGTACTACGCGATGGAGCAGGCGCTCGTCACGGATCCGGAGCGCCGCGTATCGCTCTATGCCGACGAAGCGGACGCGCGACGCTCCATCGGGGATTTCGTCGGCGCGCTCCGCGCGCTCGACAAGGCACGCCAGGTCGATCCGGGTGACCCTGCGCTGAAGCAGCAGCTCGCGACGCTGGTGCTCGACAGCGTCCGCGACGACAAGCCGCTCGACGACGTCTGGAAGAGCACCGGCACCCAGCTCTTCATCGAGCTCGCGGAGGAGTACGCCGGCGAGCACGGCTACGCCTACTCCACGTGCGCTCTCGAGATCGAGCCCGGCCACGATCGCGCGATGCAGCTCGCCATCTATTACGGCGAGCAGCTCGGGCGCCTCGAAGAGGTTGCGCCTTACGCGGCGAGCTACGTCCGCTCGAACCCAGCCGGAGCACTTGCTCGCGATGCGACGCGGGTCGCGGGCGACAGCCCGCCACGCGCGCCCATGCCGTCCACGCGCGGCGCCGTCGCCACGGCCTCGGCGGTCGTCAGCCGGGGCGGGGGTCGCGTCGCGCCCGCCGCCGATCGCACCCTGGACGATCTCGACGGAGTCGAGGAAGAGGACGCCGAGCCCGAGGCAGATCCGGACGAGACGGAGGCGCTGCTCGCGAAGGCCGCACAGCTCGCCGCAAAGAACCGGAGGAACGAGGCCGCCGGCGTCTATCGCGACGTCCTGAAGGGCGACGCGACGAATCGCGACGCGCTGCAGTTCCTGCAGACGCACTACCGCCAAGCGCGCAAATACGGCGACCTCCGCGACGTCCTCCTGCGGGCGTCGAAGTCGCCCGAAGCCGACGTCGAATCACGCGTCAGCTGGTTGCGCGAGGTGGCGGGGCTCTGCGAGTCGCAGATCCGCGACTTCGAGACGGCCATCCAGGCCTGGCAGCAGCTCCTGACGATCGATCCGGAGGAGACGGAGGCCCGCGAGCAGCTGCGGCGCTTGCTCGAGCGCGCGAACCGCTGGGACGACCTCGCGGCGATGCTCGAGCGCGAAGCGGAGCAGGAGTCCGACGTCGAGGTGCGGATCTCCCTCGAGAAGCAGCTCGCGAAGCTTCACGAGACGAAGCGCAAGGATCTGACGAGCGCCGGGCAGGCATGGGCTCGCATCGCCGCGCTCACGCCGGAGGACGACGTCGCGGTTGCGACGGCGGTGAAGTTCCTCGAAAAGGCCGATCGGCTCGACCTCGCGGCGCAGGTGATCGCCGATTGCGTCGGCAGCATCACCGACGAGAACTCACGCGGCGCGCTCTACAAGCGGCTCGGCGAGCTCCGCCGGGGCGCGGGCGATCTCGTGGGCGCAGGCGATGCATTCTCGGAGGCGGCTCGCATATCCTCCGAGGTTTCCGGCTGGGAAGCGGCGGAGCAGGCCTACTCGACCGCGGAGGCCTGGGCGCAGGCGGCCGTGACCGCGAACGAACGCGCGCAGCTCGCGAAGACGCCGCGGCAGCAGGCCGCGCTCTATGCCGTCGAAGCGGACTACCTGCTGCGCGCTGGGGACACCGAAGCCGCCATCGGGAGGCTCGATCAGGCGCTCGACGCTGATCCCACGAACGACGAGACGGCGTCGACGCTCGAGCAGCATCTCATGGCCGCCGATCGCATCCAGGACGTCTCTCAGCTCCTGCTTCGTCGCGCGGAGAAACACCCCGAGCGACCGGCGCGTGTCGCACTTCGCAAGCGCGCCGCCGGCATCCAGCGGGAGTCTCTCGGCGATGCGGCCGGCGCGCGCGACAGCCTCGCACTCGTGCTGGACGACGGCGACGACGCCGAGGCCCTCTCGCTGCTCGCCACCGACTCCGAGGATCGAGGCGAGTACGGGGAGTCCGTCGAGTACCTCTCGCGGCTCGGCCGCGTGACTCCGGAGCGTCACGAGCAGGCCGCCGTCGGTCTGCGGCAAGCGCGCTTGCTGGCCGAGGGCGTGAAGGACATCGACGCCGCGGTCGATCAGTACCGCCGGGTTCTCGACGAGCTCGATCCGGGAAGCGTCGAGGCGCTCGCGGCCATCGCCATGCTAGAGGAGCAGCGCGGCCGCTTCACCGAGGCGGCCGAGGCGCTCGAGAAGCAGCTCGAGCGCACGGAGGTGCCCGAGCAGCGTGTCGAGCTCGCGAACCGTCTCGCCGACCTCTACGAAAACCAGCTCGAGGATCCGCGTGCTGCGCTGAGATCACTGAACGTGGTCATCGCCGCCGATCCCGACGACTTCCAGGCCGTGCAACGCATCATCGAGCTCGCGGAGCGGCTGGAGGAGTGGGCCGTGGTGGCCGAGCACACCGCTCGGCTCGTGGAGGTGGAAGGCGACGACCAGGAAGTGAGCCGCATGACGCGGCACCTGGCGGAGGTGCTGAGCGACCGCCTGAACCGTGGCGACGACGCTCTGTCGGCGCTCGCAGCGGTGGGCGATCAGGGCGACGTCGAATGCCGCGAGGCGTTCGTCGAGCTCGGGGATCGGCTCGACAAGAAGAAGACCGTCGCGACCAAGCTGGTGGAGTGGTTCGGGCACGCGCCGCCTTCGCAGACGCGCGACGGCCAGCTGCACGGCGCGTTCGATCGCTTCGTGGAGGTCGGCGCCGACGCGGAGGCTGCGTCGGTCGCGAAGGAGCTTGCCAGGCTCCGCGCCGCGAAGCCGGAGCTCGCCGAGCGCCTCGAGGCGGTGGCCGTTCGCCAGCGCGATCTCGACGCGCTCTCCATCGCACAGGATCTCGTCGTGAAGGGCCTCAGCGGTCCGGCGCGCGCCGAGGAAATGGTGCGGCAGGCGGAGGTCCTGGTGACCGCCGGCGTGGAACCCTCGGACGCCGTCCTCCATGGCGAGCAGGCGCTCACGAGTGTCGCGCCGCCGAGCGCGGAGCCGCTCCTCGCACGCCTCGCGAACCTGCTCACCGAGCCGACGCAGGTCGTCGACCTCTACGAGCGCCAGATCGGGCGTTGCAAGGCTCCGCCCGATCGTCTCGCCGCGCTCGCGCGCGCAGCGCAGGTGGCTGCGGAGCGCGATGCGCTGGACCGGGCGCGCGGCTTCTTCGACACTGCACTCGCGGCCGGCGCGCAGGACGATGTGCTCGAGTCGCTCGAGGAGATGGCGCGGCGCACCGACGAGGAGAAGCACTCGACGGCGCTCCGCACGATCCTCGCCGAGGCGTTTGCCGCGGGGGGCCAGGGCACCCGCGACGGCGGCCGCACGCGCGCCGCCCTCTTGCGCCGCGCAGCGCTGCTCTCCTTTCACGAGCTCGGGGATCGCGAGCGCGCGTTCGGCTGGCTCGGCGACGCGATTGTCACCCACGTGGACGATGCTGGGCTCGACACCCTTGAGGAGCTCGCCAGCGACATCGGCGAGCCGGAGCGCTGCGAAGCAATGCTGTCGCGCGCCCTGGGTGAGGTGTTCGACGGGCCGCTCGTTCGCAAGCTCCTCGGCCGTCGCGCGACCGTCCGCTCGGACCTGTTGAACAACAAGCCGGGTGCGGCGGAGGACCTGAAGCGCTTGCACGAGCTCGCGCCCTCGGACGCCGACGTCATGGAGAAGCTTTCGGCGCTCTACACGGAGCTCGCCGACTATCGCGGCATGGTGCAGCTCTACGAGGATCAGATCCTTCGCGGGCGCGATCAGTCGCAGCGCGCCGAGCTCGCGCGCAAGGTGGCGCGGCTCTGGGAAGAGACGCTCGACGACGCGCGAGAGGCCGCGGACGCCTGGCGGCGCGTGCTCCGGATGAAGGCGGGCGATGCCGAAGCCGCAGCCGGTCTCGAGCGCGCCAAGGCCAACATGCTCAAGCGCGCCTCGCAAGACGGCGAGGGCGCCATCCTGCGGTCGGATGCACCCCTACCGGAGCGGCTGAGCACGGTGCAGACGCCGGTCGCGCCTGCGCCGGAGCCGCTCGCGCCGGAAGCGTCGGAGCTCGAGGCGGCGCAGGAGGCGCGCGCCGAAGACCCGACGCCGAACGAGGAAGCGAACGCCAACACCGACGCGACAGAGGCGCAGGCGGAGTCGGCCAGGCAAGCGCCGGAGAAGCCAGCGAAGGGCAAGCGCAAGAAGGGCCGCAAGGCGCAGGCGAGCGATGCCGCGCTCGAGTCCGACTCGCCGTCGCCCGTGGAGTCGCCGATTCCGCCGCGTTCTCGCGACGAGGAAGAGACGCTCGCAGCTCCGCTGGCCGACGTCCTGAAGGCAGCAGCCGAGACGGCAGAACCAGCGCCGGAGCCGTCGCGTTCGTCCGTGCCGCCGCCGCTGCCCACGCCGCCGGCCCCGCCTGCCGAGGCAGACATGGCCGCAAGCATCCCTCGTGGAGCCAATGGCAGAGCCTCCGCCGCTGAAGGGGACGGCGACATCGAGGTCGACATGTCGGCGCTGGAAGAGCCTGGTCCCCCGGCGCGAACAACGCCGCCGCCCTTGCCGCCCGGGCCGGGTATGCGAGCTCCGCGTACGCCGCCTCCGCCGCCCAGGTCACTCTCGGGCAGTCCACTTGCGCCGCCGATGCCGCCCTCCATGCGCGGCTCGAAGCCGCCGCCTCCGCCGTCGATGCGCGCCTCCCGGTCGCCGGCGCCTCCACCGCGTGGTGCCCCCGCGCCCGCCAAGTTCACCGATTTCGACGAGCGCCCGAGCGACTCCACCGAGGTCCGGCAACCAGAGTTGCCAGTTCCAGAAGACGACGGCGAAGAAATCGCCGACGACGAGCTGTTCGAATAGAGATTGAGCTCCCCCGCGCCGTCCGGAAAGGTCGCGCGCCGTTGTCTGACTGAGAGCAGTCGGCGCCGGCGAGGCCGGCGTGC
>CAYUAW010000007.1:0-43145 GCA_964442485.1 uncultured Polyangiaceae bacterium | reverse complement strand
GCGACAGTCGCGCGACGGCTTCTCGACGGCGCGGTGGAGAACTAGATCCCTCCGAGTTCGACAGTCCGCGCGCTGCCATCGACCCTCGCTCTGAGCCCGAGATGCAAAGGCACGTTGCGTCGGTCATGCCCCGCAGGAAAGCCCGCCAGCACCGGAACACCTAGCAGGGCGAGTCGCTCGCGCAGAACGGCGCTCATGGGAACACCGTGGCGGCCGGGGGGCGCGTCGGCGAAATCGCCGATAACCACTGCCGCAACGCGATCCAGCGTCCCGGCTGCGAGCAGCGCGGATAGCATGCGGTCCACCCGGTACGGCGCCTCGCCGACATCCTCGAGGAAGAGGATCGCTCCGTCGGGTAGCACGAGCCGACCTGCAGCCGCGCACGTGAACAGAACCGTGAGATTCCCTCCGGCGAGCGGGCCAGTCGCGGCGCCCGGCTGCCATGGGGAAAGGCCGCCGAAGCGTCGCAGGGCGTGTGGAGCCTCCAGAGCGCGAATCCATTCCGCACGGCCCAATTCGTCTCCCCGGCCAAGCCCCGCGACGTTGTGTGCGTGCAGCGACGCGACTCCCGCGCGCTGCATCTCTACGTGCAGCGCCGTCACATCGGAGAAGCCGACGACCCATTTGGGCTCGTCGCGGAGGCACTCCGTCCCGATGTGATGAGCGATGCGGTTCAACCCGTAGCCCCCGCGCGCCGCGACGATTGCGCGCGCCCGCGGGTCCCCGAAGGCTTCAGTGAGCTCCTCCAGGCGGCGCGGGTCGGGGCCGGCGAGAAAACCGTCCCGCTGGAACAAGCCGGACCCGAATACCACCTCGTAACGATGCCGGAGCCAGCCGAGGCCCTTCAGCACCAGTGTACGGTCGAACGGCCCGGAGGGCGCGATCACGCGCACTCGGTCGCCAGGGAGGAGCGCTCGAGGGACTATCACCCGCAGGCCATCCGGCGAGAATCGGCGGGTTCGAGGCACCCTTTGATGGGCGTCGCTGTTCGCTCTGTATTCACTGCAATTCTCGGCTGACAGCCGTATTCTCCGCCATCCGGAACCCGATGAACAGACAGAGCGCTCTCGTCCGTCTCTCCGACGTCGCCGCAAGGGACGTCTTCCCCTTCGCGCGCAAGCTCCTGAAGCAGACGCGTCGCGTGGTGGACGAGCTCGCGCTGCGCACCCTGGGTCCGGATTTCGAGGAGCGCGTCGCCCGCGTGAAGGCCCGCTACGAGGGGATGGGAGGCGACCCCTTCGGCCTCGATCCGGACTTCACGAAGTACGTCTCGATGGGCGCCGCTGTCTTCCATCGGCTGTATTTTCGGACGGTCGTTCACGGCGCGGAGAACGTCCCCCTCGGCCGCGCGCTCCTCATCTCGAACCACTCCGGTCAGATCCCCATCGACGGTGTCATCATCGCCATGGCCATGTTCATGGACGCCGAGCCGCCGCGTATCATCCGCGCGATGATCGAGAAGTGGGCGCAGACGTTGCCCTTCATCTCGATGATGTTCAACCGTACCGGGCAGGTCGTCGGCGTCCCGGAGAACTGCGAGCGGCTCCTGCAGCAGGAAGAGCTCATCCTCGCGTTTCCCGAGGGCACGCGTGGCATCTCGAAGCCCTTCACAAGGCGCTACCAGCTCGAGGAGTTTGGTCTCGGGTTCATGCGGCTGGCAATCCAGACGCGTTCTCCCGTCGTGCCCGTCGCCGTCATCGGAGCCGAAGAGCAGTTCATCAACGTGGGCAACCTGGAGTGGCTCGCGAAGGCGATCGGCGTGCCGGTGCTGCCGGTGGTGCCGCAGCTCTTCATCCCGGGCGGGCAGATGCCTCTGCCGACGCGCTACCACGTGTACTTCGGGGAGCCGATGCACTTCGACGGCGACCCCGACGACGACGACTCCATCATCGAGGAAAAGGTCTGGCTCGTGCGACAGACGATCCAGAGCATGATCAACCGCGGTCTCAAGGAACGAAAGAGCCTATTTTTCTGATGTCCGGCCTGGAAGATATCGACACCCCGGAGACGCCGACGAATGGCGACGCGAGTTCCGATCGACGGCGGCGCTCGCGCCGCGGCGCGGATCTCATCCCGCGGGATCTGCATGAGCGCATGACATCGGGCGTCGTCGTCGTGACCGGGATCTGCGGGCGGCTCGGGCGCCGCGTCGCGCGGTTCCTCCATCGCGAGCGCGCCGTGGTCGGCCTGGATCGGCGGCCGTTCACCGATCGCCCGAAGGACATCGAGCACTTCCAGATCGATCTGCGCCGCAAGAAGGTGAAGGACGTCTTCCGCAACCGTCAGATCTCCGCACTCGTTCACCTGGGCGTCATGCACGACCCGCGCGACAGCGGAGAGGACCACCACACCTGGAATCTGCTCGGCTTCCAAAAGCTACTCGACGCGGCTCGCCAGTACGACGTGCCGAAGGTCGTGCTGCTCTCGAGCGCGAACGTCTACGGTCCGCGGCCCGACAACGCGCAGTTCCTGAGCGAGGACGCACCGCTCCTCGCCGCCAGCGCCTTCAGCGAGATGCGCGATCTCGTCGAGCTCGACATGCTCGCACAGTCGTTCTTCTGGAAGCACCCGAACACCGAGACGGTCATTCTGCGGCCGGCCCACATCCTGGGCACCGTTCGCAACGCCCCCAGCAACTACCTGCGCCTGCCGGTGGTTCCAACGCTGATGGGGTTCGATCCGATGATGCAGGCCGTTCACCAGGACGACGTCGTATCGGCAATCCGTCTGGCGCTGCGCCCCGGTGCACGTGGCATCTTCAACATCGCCGGGCCGCCCGCGCTGCCTCTGTCGCAGGCGATCTCGATGCTCGGTCGCGGCCAGTTGCCCGTGCCGCACATGCTGGCGCGGCGGGTGGTCGACCGCTTGTGGCGGATGCGGTTGACGTCGTTCCCGGCTCCGGAACTCGACTTCATCCGCTACGTCTGCATGGTCGACGACGCGCGCGCCCGCGAGGTGCTCGGGTACACGCACCGATACGGCATCGAGCAGACCCTCGCCGCGGTGGATCAGGAACGGTGGGTGTGACGAGGTCCCTCGGGGCGTTCGTCCTCGCGGCCGTACTCGGGAACGCCGGCTGCGCTCCACATGCGGTAGGGCTGCCCCCGGGACCCCCGCCCGAATACGAGCGACCGCCACTCCCCCCCTGGGACGGTGGACACGGCGCGGAACCCGTGAAAAAGCCGCCTTCTGCCGCGGACGCCGGCGTTTCAGCGAGGTAAACGGGGGCTGAAATCGCCGCGGGCACGGTTTGTCACGACCAAACCTTGGGCTAGTCTTCGGCAGAAGGTTCCCCTGGTTACCGACGTCAAAGAGCTCGCAACGCGAGCGAAAGCCGCCTCCCGGAAGCTCGGGCGCGTCGACCGCGCCACCAAGGACCGCGCCCTTCTCGCCACTGCCCGCCTCTTGCGCGATGAAGCCACGCACATCGCGGAGGCGAACGCTCGCGATATCGAGCGTGCGCGTGCCGCGGGTCTCACCGGGGCGCTCGTCGACCGGCTCGAGATGAACAAGAAGGGTATCGCCGCGACCGCCGCCGGGGTCGAGCACATCGCGTCGCTCGCGGATCCCGTGGGCAGCCGCGGGAGCATGCAGCGCCTGCAGAACGGCCTGCTCGTCGGGCGACAGCGGCTACCGCTCGGCGTCATCGCGATGATCTACGAATCGCGCCCGAACGTGACGATCGACGCCGCCGCCCTCTGCCTCAAGGCCGGCAACGCAGTGCTGCTGCGCGGCGGCAAGGAGGCCGCGGAGACGAACCGCGTGCTCGGCGAGCTCCTGCGCCGCGCCCTCGCCGAGGCGGGCCTGCCGGAGGACGCCGTCGGGATCGTCGCCCCGACCGATCGCGAGGGCATCAAGCAGATGGTCGGGCTGAGCGGGCTCATCGATCTGGCCATCCCGCGCGGCGGAGAAGGGCTCATCCGCTTCGTCGCCGAGAACGCCCGCGTTCCGGTCCTGAATCACTACAAGGGCGTCTGTCACCTCTTTCTGGACGAGGGCTGCGACCCGAAGATGGCGCTCGACCTCACCGTTAACGGCAAGGTCTCACGGCCCGGCGTGTGCAATGCACTCGAGTGCCTCCTGGTGCATGAGAACGCCGCACGTGCGCTGCTCCCGGAAATTGGCCGCGCGCTCGTGGAGCGCGGCGTGCAGCTACGGGGGGACGCGCGCACCTGCGAGCTCGTGAAGGAGGCCGTGCGCGCGACCGACGACGACTGGGGGCAGGAGTTCCTCGATCTGGTGCTCGCCGTGCGCGTCGTGCGCGACATCGATGCGGCCATCGAGCACATCGAGCGGTACGGCTCGAACCACACCGAGGCCATCTGCACGGAGAGCCATACGCGGGCCCAGCGCTGGCTCCGGGAAGTCGACGCGAGCTGCGTTGTGGTCAACGCCTCGACGCGCTTCAACGACGGAGGGCAGCTCGGTCTCGGCGCCGAGATCGGCATCTCCACCTCCAAGCTTCATGCCTACGGACCGATGGGGCTCGAGGGGTTGACGGCGGAAAAGTGGGTCGTCCTGGGTGACGGCCAGATCAGGAACTGACCCATCAGTGACGATTAGAAGAACTGGCAAGAAGGGGATAGGTTCAATCCGGCCGCGTGCGTTGCCACGGCCGCCACGTAAAGCGCGCGCCGACGGGCTCCGGCCGTCGTCGACGCGCGACGCGAGCGCGCGCGTCGCTCTTCTCGCGGCCGAAGCCGGCCTCGACAAGAAGGCGTCGGCCATCGAGATCATCGATGTCTCCGGCAAGGTCGACTACGCGGACTTCCTCGTGCTCATGACTGGCTCCAGTGATCGCCACGTCGCGGCCATCGCCGATTCCGTGGAGGACCTGCTGGGTCGCAACGGCATCCACTCGATCTCCATGGAGGGCCGCACCATCGCGAGCTGGGTGCTCATCGATTTCGTCGACATCGTGGTGCACGTCTTCCAGAAGGAAGCGCGCGCCGTCTACGATCTCGACGGACTGTGGATGGACGCGAGCCGACTCCCGGTCCCGAGCGTCCCGGACGTCGATTCGTGATCGCGTCTCAGCGCTCCGCCAGGCCGCCCGATGAAATTCCTGGTCGTCGCGGTAGGTAAGATCCGCGACGCCCCGCTGCGAGCCGCGGCGGACGACTACTTCGGCCGCGTTCGCCGGTACGTTGCGTGTGAGGAGCGTGAGGCGAAGGGCGGTGATCAGCTCGAGCGTCTTGTTCCGGAAGGTGCCCTTCGCGTCGCGCTGGAGGTCGAAGGCGAGCAGCTCTCGAGCCAGAAGCTCGCCGAGCGCATCGAGCGATGGTCCAGCCACGGCAAGGGCGTCATCGCGTTCCTGATCGGCGGGGCAGAGGGGATCCCGAAGGACGTTTCCGCGCGCGCGGACGTGCGGCTGTCGCTGTCGAAGATGACGCTGCCGCACCGGCTCGCGCGGGTCATTCTCGCGGAGCAGCTCTATCGGTCGATGACGCTGATCCGGGGAGAGCCGTACGCGAGGGAAGGGTAGAAGACGGAGAGTGAGGGCTGGAGCTCGAGCCAGGGGGAAAGGGGAGAGGTTGCGCCGGCGCAAACCGCAGGAGACAGCGGAGGCGACCCGAAATAGCCGTCCCTAGCGGGGACGGCTATTTCGTGATCGCGGTGGTGGGGGGCTCGCGGCGGCCGAAGACGTAGGCGACGCCGACCGAGACGCCGTACAGGCCGATGAGGGGGATGGCGAGGATGAGCTGGCTCAGCGGGTCGGGGGGCGTGATGACCGCCGCGATGATGAAGGCGATGACGATGAAGACGCGGAAGAACTTGATGAGATGCGTGTGATTGATGATGCCCGCGATCGACAGGAAGAAGACGAGGACCGGCAGCTCGAAGACCGCGCCGAAAGCGAGAAGCATGCGGGACACGAACTCGATGTACTCGTCGACCATGACGGAGGGCTCGATGACGATGTTCGGCCCGACCTTGCCGCTGAAGCTCAGCAGGTAGCGGAACGCCGCGGGAAACGCGAAGCGCCACCCGAACCACGCGCCGAGCGCGAACAGCCCGCACGAGCTCACGACGAAGGGAATCGCGTAACGCTTCTCCCGGCTGTACAGGCCCGGAGAGACGAAGGCCCAGAGCTGGTAGAGCAGGATCGGCAGTGAGAAGATCAACCCGCCGATCAACGACAGCTTCATGTAGGCGATGAAGAGCGACTGCGGCGCCGGAAAGTGGAGCGCCGGGGCGCCGGCAAGCGCCGCCTGACTCCACGCCGAGACGAACGGCGCCGTGAGCCAGTCGAGCAGGCGCTCGCGCACGGTCCACGCAGCGCCGGCGCCGAGCACGAATGAAACGAGCATGTAGATGAGCCGCCGCCGGAGCTCCTCGAGGTGCTCCCAGAACGACATGGCCTCGTCGTTCTCGGGTTCGTCCCGGAGCTCCGCCGTCATGCGGACTCCTTCGATGCAGCGGCTGGGCCCGCGTCGAGCACGGGAGCAGAAATCGGCGCCGGCGCAGCGACCGCGGGCGCCTCGGCGGCGGGTGCAGGAACCTCAGGCGCGGGGAGCACCGGAGCGGCCGCGGCGAGCAGATCCTCCGGGATCGCGCCGTAGGCGTCTGGGCCTTCGATGGGCTGCTCGCGGAGCCTGTCGTAACCGACGCCGTCGCCATACGGGTCAGCGTACGAGGCCTGCGGCGCGGCCACGGGGGCCGAGGGCTCCTGGCCGTATCGCTGAAAATTCTGGATCTCCCCGCGCATCATCGAGCGAAGCTCGTTGATGCCGCCGCTGAACCCTTCCTCGCGCAGGATCTCGTCGATGCCGGTTTGACGGCGTACCTCCGTCGTCATCCGTCGGATCTTCGCCACCCACTTGCCCAGGGTCCCGAGGATCTCCGGCAGGCGCCGGGGGCCCACGACGATGAGCGCCACGATGGCGATCATGACGATTTCGCTGAAGGAGACGCCGAGCACGCGGGCGAACGCTACCGCGCTGGACGGATCGGGGCAATCCGGGAGGGGCTACCGCTTTGCGCGCTTCTTCACCCGGTCGAGCTCGGCGCGGACGGCTCGCGCGCCCATGGTGTAGCCGAGCACCACGCCGACCAGCAGGACGCCCGGAATGTAGATGATGTGCTCTACCGTCGGCACGGGGTCATGACCTTCCGGCGGCCCGGCGAAGATCGTCGTCGAGCTTGGCCAGGCGTTTCTCGAGCGCGCCCTGCTTTCGCCAGGTGAGGAAGACGAAAGTGAGGAGCGCCGCCCACATCAGGACGTAAGCCGTGACGAGGAGCGCCTCAGCGCTCGTGCCCTCGTTGCCGCCCTGGACCGCGACGAACTCGGTCGAGCGATCCTCCGGAGTCTTGCTCGGAGCGGTGGCTTCTTGATTCATGAAAGTCATGCCGAGTCCTCGTCCGGCTCGAGTGCCATCGCTTCTTCCTCGGCTCGGGTCAGACGGGAGGAGAGGAGTGCGACCGAGGCGCGCGTCCAGACGAAAAGGATCGCGAGCAGCGTCATGGCGACGAACCCGAGCATCAGAGTCCAATACATGACGGGGTTCGACAAACCGCCGCCGCCGCGGCCAATCACCGTCGGGTGGTTACCGCCCCACTTCTGGACGGAGTAGTGGATGATGGGCAGGTTCACGGTGCCGAGCACGCCGAGCGCCGCGGCGAACTTGCGCTCCGCGTCGCCGTCTCCGGTGAAGGCCCTCAGCACGACGACGGCGACGTACACCATGACGCTGAGGAGCGTGGTGGTGAGGCGAGGATCCCATGTCCAGTAGACGCCCCACGCCTTCTTCGCCCAGAGCGGGCCGCTCGTGAGCATCATGAAGCCGAACACGACCGCGCACTCCGCGCCCGCCTTCGCGATCGCGTTGCGCGTGTCGGTGGCGCCCGCGAGATACGCCGCGCTCGCGAGGAAGCACACGATACCGCACATGTACATCGCGTAGGCGGCCGGCACGTGGAAGTAGAAGATCTTCTGCGCGATGCCGCCGGCGGTGGCCTGGGCCGGCGGGGCGACCTCGAAGATCATGTAGATGAGCAGCGCGAAGACCGCCCCGGTCAGGCAGAGCAGCGAGGGGAACAGGCGTGAGCGGGGTCCGGACACGGCGGGAACGCTACCACTAGATTGCGCAGTTCGCCCTGGAAAGGAAGGCAGAAAGCCTCGCCTGAAAGACCTGAGATTCCCGGTTCAAGAGGTCGATCTCGGCCTCGCGCAGGCGGCGAGCGCTGTCCACCAGGTCGAAGCTCGTCCCGTTGCCGTTGATGAAGGCCAGGCGTGACAGACGCGCGCTCTCCTTCGCGATGTCGCGCGCCTGGGTCGATACCTCGAGGTTCGCCTGCGCGACGACGATCGCGCGGTCTGCTTGCGTGAGCTGCAGGATCGCGTCGCGTTTCTTCTGTGTCAGCTGCTCGCGGGCGACGACCTGCGCCGCGTTCGTGAAGCGCTGCTGCCCGTAGCGGTCGCCGCCGTCATAGAGTGTCCAGGCAAGCTGGCCGCCGATGGTCCACTGGGTGAGGTTGAAGTCCCCCGACTTCTGCAGGTTGTCCGTGTACGTCAGGTTGGAAACCAGATTGACCGTCGGGGCGTAAAGGTAATCCACTGCCGTTCGATCGCGTTGGGCAGCGCGCACGTTTCGCTCGGCGGCGCGGATGTCGGAACGTGAATCGAGGCCCTGCACTGGCCTGCACGCCGCGTTCGCCGTTCGCTCCAGATCCTCCACGCGCAGGCTCGTCGAGACGTCCCATCCGCTGGTGAACCCGAGCGCCGAGCCGAGCGACTCTCTCGCCTGGCGCAGAGACTCGTCGGCGGTCACTAGCTGCGCTCGCACGAGCGACACTTCCTGGGCCGCGCGCAGCACGTCGACGGCCGTTGCGGCTCCGAGCGCGGCGCGGCGTTGCGTCAGCTCCAGCGTCGAGAGGTCCGAAGCAAGCGATACGCGGCTCGATTCCGCGACGCGACTCGCCGTGATGACGCCCACTGCGGCCAGAGCGACCGTCGCGAGCTGTTGCCGCTGAACGTCCTCGGCGCTGAGCTCGGCGACCCTCTCGCGCTCTTTTGCAGTTCCCACGGAGTACCACGCGCCGAGATTGAAGACCGGCTGGCGCAGGCCGACCGAACCGACCAGCGTGGTGCCGTTCAGCGTGGTGCTGCTGCTCGGGATCGCGGTTCCGTTGTTGTACAGTGCCTCGCTCACGGAGCCGTTCGCGGTGAGCGTCGGTAGCGCGGAGGAGAGCGCGCGCCGCTTCAGCGCGATGGCCTGGTCGACCTCCGCCGTCGCGATGTGCAGCGCCGTCGAGCGCTGGTGGACGAGCTTCAAGATCTCACCCCACGACGAAAGGACGTTCCGCGCCGGGGGGACGGGCTCGAGCATCGGATCCTTCGCGACGGGAAGTGCACCCGGGTCGAGCGTCGGCGGGGCGACCGAGTCGAGCGGCTCGGTGCTCGGCGGCGGAGGCTGCCCGGGGCTGGCCGTCTGCGCGAACGAAGGAACGGAGACTAGCGATGCCACGACGAGCGCCGCGAGGGATTTCACCGTCTGACCCATGATGCGGCATCAGATAGCGATCCTGCCCTCTCCGGCAAAGCCCAAAGTCCCACGCGCGAGGCGCCGCGACTCACGCGCGTCCCGCTCCAGGAATTTATCGGGACATTCCCGGCTCAGGTCGGATCCGCATCCGACGGATTGCCCTCGGCCACGAAGCGCTCGATGAGCTCGGCCGCGCCGTCGCTCCCGGTGCCCATGGCGGAATCGAGGACGCGTCGGGCCTCGTCGGCGCGACCCAGCCGGACGAGTGCGTGCGCGTAGGACGCCGCGATTTCCTCGTCGCCCGGACGTGCAAGGTGGGCTTTCGCGAGCCAGGGGAGCCCCTCACGCGGACGCCCAAGACCAGCGTCGAGCAGGTGCCCCAGGTTGTGCAAGTACGACGAGCACTGTGGCGAGTGGGAGAGGGCCTTCAAGAAGGCGCGCTTGGCGCTGCCGTAGTGGCCGAGGAGCGTGAGCCCGAGGCCGAGCACCGCCCACGCGCGGTCCGTGTCCTCGTGGCGGAGCACCTCACGCGCGAGGACCGCCGCACGCCAGGGATCGGTCGTGAGGATCACCTCCGCGAGCTCCGTCCCGGCGAAGCAAGCCGCGGCGGAACCGGGGGGCGCATGCTGTCGCAGCCGCTCGAGCATCGGCACCAGATCCCTCGGACCAAGCCCCCGTTCGAGCGCCCATTCAACGTCGCTCTGAAGCCGCTCTAGATCGACCGCACCGCTCTTCTTCGTCAAGCCGGCTCGAGTCCTTTCATGCGAGCTAGGGGGCGGCTCATGGCGCTTCCTACAGGAACGTTAGCATCATCAAAAGCGATCCGACTCGCTTCAGTGCGCAGTAATTTCTACGCAAAAAGCGCGCCGTAGCCCTGATGGCGGCGACGCGTCACGGGCACGCTTCTTGAGAGAACGACTCGCCCGCTGCGGAAAGCGGGGTCGCTACTGGCTCGAGCGCGAAGGCTCGGCCGTTGCTTCTCGCCCTGCGATCGTAGCGCCGTTCAGCGCTTCGAGGGCACGCGCGAGCAAGTCCTTCGGCAGGCCGATGAACGTGTGCCGCTGTCGGACATTCACGTAGTCGGTGTCGTCGATCGTGATGCCAGCGCGCTGTTCGAGAACCGCGTAGAAATCGCTGGCACGTGCCCCATCTTTGCGGCCGATACTCACGAACAGCTCGGCCGCCTCGGGCCCACGCACCGGGCGTCCGTTGCCGTCACCCGTGGCGTGCGCCTCGGCGCTCTCCAGCCCGGGAGCGTCCGGAGGAGCCGCGTCGCGTCGCTCGGGGACGGGTCCCGGGGTCGCAGGCGCCACGCGTTCCGGACGACCCTCGCGTCTCTCCGGTTTCTCCGGCGCGCTGCCTTCCGGCCGTCGCTCGCCTTCTATGCGAGGCCGCTCGCGGAGCTCCGCGCTCGCGCCGTTGCGCTCGCCGCGACGGCTACTTTCGCCACGCCGTGGCACGGGTGGCACCGTCGGGCCTTCGACCTCGGCGCGCAGCCGAAGCTCGCGCGCGGGCTTCGGCTGCGTCGGGGGTTCGCTCGAACCGCGGGGCGCGACGTCTTCTCGCTGGACTCCCGCCGTGGCCTCGACGTGCGACGGCGCGGGTAGCTCGGGGGGCTTGCGATCCGCGAAGCGCGGCGCCTTCGGCGGTGGGCTCGGCGGCGTGAAGCCCTTGACCGCCCGAGGAGCGGCGGCCCGGCGCGCCGCGGCCGCCGTCTCGCCGGCTGTGGGGCGCGCGCCGAGGTGATCTCTCACGATGCCAGCGATGATGCGGTCCGCGGCCTCGTGGGTCTGGATCCTCCGTGCGAGCGCGAGATCGTCGGGGTGGACGGGGCGCTTGGCGAAGAGGTCGGCGAACATCTGCACGAGGTCAGTCTCGGCGCGCGTCTTCAGATCGTGCGACGTGGGCAGCTGCCGCTCGACGGGACGTATCTTGTACGTGAGCCGCAGCATGTACAGATTGCCGATGTCCGACGCTTCCAGGAGCGAAAGCGCGGTCCCCGTTCTCCCGGCCCGACCCGTACGACCAGTCCGGTGGACGTATTGCTCGCACGACTCGGGGAAGTCGTAGTTGATGACGTGCGTCAGGTGCGAGATGTCGATGCCGCGAGCCGCGACGTCGGTCGCGACCAGGAAGCGGAGCTTTCCGAGGCGCGTGGCCTCCATGACCTTCTCGCGATCCGACTGCCCGAGATCGGCGTTCAGCCACTCGGCATCGAAGCCCTGCTGCTGGAGGGCCGAAGCGACGCGTTTCGTGGACTCCTTCGTGTTGCAGAACACGATGGCGCTCTCCGGGTTCTCGACCTCGAGCAGCTGGAGCAGGTCGCTCGTCTTGTCCCCGCGCGAGATGTACACGAAGTGGCTGATCTCGAGGGCGCCGATGTGATCGCCGCTGAGCGTGATGAACTCGGGGTTCTTGAGGCGCGTCTCGGCGAGCCGCTGGATCTCCGGCGGAAGGGTCGCGCTGAAGAGCAACGTCTGACGGGTGGCCGGCAGGAACGAGAGGATCTCGTCGATCTGCGGCAAGAACCCCATGGAGAGCATCTCGTCGCTCTCGTCGAGGACGACCGCACGAATGCTCTTCGCGTCGAGCGTACCGCGGCGCAGGTGATCGAGAACACGGCCGGGCGTGCCGGCGACGAGCTGCGCGCCTTCGTTGATCTTCTGAACCTGCGCGCCCATGGGCGCTCCGCCGTACACGGCGGCGATCTTCGTCCCGCGATACTTCGCAAGGGCCTCGATCTCCCGGGCGACCTGGAGCGCGAGCTCGCGCGTTGGGCAGAGCACAAGGACCTGGACGACCGCCGAGCTTCGCCGCACGACGGCATCGACCATCGGCATGCCGTAGGCGGCCGTCTTTCCGGTGCCGGTGCGTGCCTGGACGACCAGATCCGCGCCGCGGGTGACGGGGTCGAAGACCGCGCGCTGAACCGGTGTTGGGTGGACGTAGCCGAGCTCGTCGACCGCACGGCGCACCTCCGACGAAAGCTTCAGAGAGTCGAAGGTCGGCGGTGGGGCTGCCGAGGCCGGGGCGTCATCGGGCGGCATTCAATGGGCGCGGAGCTTAGCAGAGAGGGTCGCTCCGCTCAGCGAGTTTCGCGGAGTTTCTGAGCGATCGCCTCCACCGCCCGCCGCCTTCCGGCTACATCGAGCGCCTCGTACCGAAGCGCGTGTTCTTCCGCATACCTCAGCCGATCGACCTCTCCCAGGGCAGCCCTCGCCTCCGGGTCACCCTGGCAGCGGACCCCGAGCCCGCCGCGCGTGGCCCACTCCGGGAGCAGCGCTTCGCGAAAGCGCTGCATCGCCTCGCGCTCGCCGCCCGTGCCGTTCGCCGCCGCGGTTCGCGCTCGCCGAACCGCGGTGATCAGGCTGGCGATTCCGGGCCGGCAGTCGATGGTCGCTCCGCTGGGCGTCGCGCGCCAGGCCTGCTCGATGATCTGGATGGAGCAGACCCCCGTGAAGGCCGTCACGACCGTGAAGAGCGCTGCAACGCCCAACGTGCGGCCGCGGCGGCGCGCTGACTTTTGTCGGCTCGGAACGTCTGCCAAGCAGCGCCTTCGCGAGGCTTCTTCGCTGCGTGAGTACTTAGATGAGCAAAGGCGCTCCGGCAATAGCGTTCGAAGCGCTCCCGTTCCGGTCTCGATGCTGATAGACGGGTGCCCGGCGGTTCGATACCGCTTTCTCTTCAAACCCTTGCCGCCACCGTCGCGACGCACTACGCGGTGCGTTCGAGGCCCGAGACCCGAGAGAGACGCGCGAGTCTCCCGGAACCCCTTCTTGAATGAAAGCAGCGTCGATCAGACGAGTGGCAATGCCGGCGAAAAAGAGCCCTCGCAGCCGCGGAGGCTCGTCCTTGTGCGCTCCACGTCACGGAAAGACGCCGCAATGACGCTACCGATCGAAGCCGCCGTGCGGTCGCTGTCCCGGGCGGCGGAGGGCGACGGCGAGCACGCGAAGCTCGAGCGGCGGCTCGACGACCTGCAGGCGCTCCTGGCGGACGATCTGGCGTGGGTCGAGGTGGCCCTCTCCGACGCCACCAGCCGGGGCGAACGCCCGGCCCGGGAAGCCGCACGCCACCTGGTCCTGCGCGGGGGAAAGAGGGTGCGACCCACGGCCCTGCTGCTCAGCGCTGCCTGCTTCGGGCCGGTCCCCGCCGCGGCCCGCGAGCTCGCGCTCGTCGCCGAGCTCATCCACAGCGCGACGCTTCTGCACGACGACGTCATCGACGACGGGACCGAGCGCCGCGGCGCGCCGACTTCCCGCACCGTCTGGGGCAACGCCGTAAGCGTGCTCGCCGGAGACCTGCTCCTGGTGGAGGCCCTCGACCGCACGGGGCGCCACGCGCCGACCATACTGCCGAACCTCTTCTCGACTCTGCGCCAGCTCGTCGACGGGGAGGTGGTGCAGCTCCGAGGGCGCCGCGAGCTGGACGCGTCGCGGGACACCTACGACCGGGTGCTGCGCGGCAAGACGGCCTCTCTCTTCCGTTTCGCGACGGGCGTCGGCGCTCGCCTCGGCGGCGCGAGCGAGGCGGACCAGGAGCGGCTCGGCCTTTTCGGCGAGCTCGTCGGGATGGCGTTTCAGCTCGTCGACGACGCGCTCGACTACGGCGACGAGAGCACGCGCAAGACGGCCCTCTCGGACCTGCGCGACGGGAAGATGACACTCCCGCTCGTGCTTGCGCTCGAGCGGCACCCCGAGCTGCTCGTCGAGGTGCGCTCCATCCATCGCGGCGACGACGCCCCGCTCGGCGAGGTGCGCCGGCGCGTCCTCGAGAGCGGCGCGTGCGACGAGGTGCGGAAGCTCGCCCAGGCGAAGACGGAGCGAGCGCTCGAGGTGCTCCGTTCAGTCCCGCGTAGCGACGCGCGCACGTTGCTCGAGGAGCTCGTCGACGGTCTCTCGCACCGCGACGCGTGAACTCGGAGCCGCCGCGGGCTCTCTCCCGCTACCGACTCGCCACCCTAGTTCAAGGCCTGCGGAGGGCGCGCCGCTTCCGGCTCGATGAACGTCAGGCGGATCTCGCGCTCGAGCGCCGCGCGGAGCTCGGCCTCGACCAGGTCGACTGCCCCGGCGACGCGCTCGACGTTCCGCTGGTAGACGAACACGCGAGCCGTCGGGAGACCGTCCGGCCCCGCCGTCCCGACGCCGTCGAGCATGAGCAGTGCGCGCGGATCGACGCCGTCGACGACGACCTCGACCCCCGGTAGATCGCTGACGTAGAGCTCCGCGAGGCGAAGGTGCCGCCGAAGCTTCTCGTCCAGGCCGTCCACGACCTTCCGAACCGTCTGCTCGAAGGTGTCGCGCGACAGCGCCCACGCCGGCGCCGACAGCTCGAGATCGAGATCGCGCGAGCGGAGGAAGGCTTCTGTCGCGCCCGGCGTGTCCCCGCGATCGTCACGGACCAGCCCGAGGTAGTAAAACGCCTCGGCGTTATGCGGGTTCGTCTTGGCGGCGTCCTCGATGAGCGGCGCCGCCTCTTCGACGTTGCCTACCTCGTAAAGTGCGCGGCCGACCAGGAAGGCGTGGTTCGGATTCTCGAAGGGGCCCTTCGGGAAACGGGTGCAGAGCGCCTTCGCGTCTTCGGGCTGGTTCTGGCCGAGGAGTGCGTCGAACTTCAGGAGCAGTGCGTCGACGACCTCGTCGTCCGTCTCGGCCAGGTCGAGCGCGAGATCGCACATCAGGATCGCCTCGGCGTAGTCGCCGAGCGGATGGATGTAGACCTCCGCCGCGTTCAGCATCGCTTCCAGATAGGTGTCGTCGAGAGCGATGGCCTGGCGGTAGTGCTCGATGGCTTCCTCGAACTCGCCCTGGAGCGCGGCCACGTAGCCGAGGAGGTTGTACGCCTCCGGCGACTGGCTATCGATCTCGAGAGCGCGGCGAGCGGAGACTTCTGCACCGCGGGAGTCTCCCCGCTGCACGAGATCCCAGCCGCGATCGAGGTGTGCGGAGAATTGGTCCATGGCGTAAGAGCTCTAGTGGTCTCTTTCGCCGGACGAGTCAAGGTGGAGCCGCGGCCGTCGCCTCGGGAGACTGCTTCGGCTCGGTGTCGTCGTGGAGGATGACGCGGCTTCCAGGGTGTTCGGCCGTCGCCCACACACCGTGCCATCCCTCGGGCAATCGGGGTTCGGTGTTCATGAACACCCACTTGGCGTCCAGCGGGGCGAGGTTGACGCACCCGTGGCTCATCTGCGTGCCGTAGTTCGAGTGCCAGAACGCGCCGTGGAGTGCGTACGCCTTGTGGAAGTACATAACGTAGGGCACGTCCTCGATGCTGTACGGAAGATCTCCGGCGGCGCTGCCGTCTCCGTCCATGGTGGTGGTCACGTGCTTTTCGCGCACGCGGTAATCCCCGGTGGGCGTCCGGTGATCCTTCTCCTTGTCCTTGTTCTCCTTCCCGGAGGAGATCAAGGTCGCGTAGATGGGACGCGTGCCCTCGAAGACCACCAGCGTCTGCGTCTCGAGGTTCACGTCCACCCAGCGCTCGTTGGGCGCGAGGTCGGCGGGGGGCGGGCCGGGTTCGGTGATCCTGAGTTGCGAGGCGAGCACCCAGAAGCCGTCCTTCGATTCCACGTAGCGCTTGCCGCCGATGCGCACGTCCTTGCCCGTGAGCGCGACGAGCGCACGGTACTCCAGCGCACCGGCCGCTTGCATGCGGCCCGTCCCTGCGTCGAGGGTGTACTTCGGCCGTGCCTTCTGCCATCCGTACGTCCACGCGACGGGCAAGGACAGGTGCTCTCCGTCGAGCTCCGTCCCGTGGAACTCCGAGCCTTGCGTCACCCAGAAGCGGTCGGCGGGTGCGACGAGACCCTTCGTCGTCTTGTACCAGGGTCGCCCGTTCCAGTTGAACTCGCGGTCCACCGCGACGTAGAAGCCCTTCACCATCCGCTTCGCGAGGATCGCGTCGGAGTCGGCCGAGAGCTCGTCGAGCTTCACCTCGTGCAGCCGCTTCTCGACGTCGTGGCGCTGCCACCAGGGCTTGTCGGAGTCGTCGATGCCGCCGTCGGGTGTCGTCTCCGGAGTTGCGACGGGGCGCTCCGCGACTGCTGCGACCTTCTCCACTGCGCGCTCGGTGTCACGCGGGTGCGCCATGGCCTCCTTCGTGAACGGCAGGGGGGCGTCGTCGGGTTTCGTGGCCGCCGCTGGTGGCGTGGTCGTCTTTGCGCCGCCCTCATCGTCCGCCTTCTTGACGAGGTAGGGCTCGTACTGACGCATCTGCTCGACCGTCGGCACGGACTTGTAGAGAGGGGTGCCGTTCTTGGCGTTGCGCGCATACGTGTAGGGGAGCACGTTCGCGAGGTTCGGGGCGCGGATCGAGAAGCGCGCTTCCGGCGAATTCAGGTTCGTGGTGCCCGCTGCGCCGCAGACGAAGCCGCCGTCGCGCAACCGGTACCAGCCCTTCGGGCAGTCGTCGCGCGTGATGGGCTCCGCGAAGACCGGTACGCGGCTACCGCTCCGGAGGTACCCGATCTTCTGCTTGCGGGTGAACGAGGTGTCGCCGTAGACGCCGGCGGAGCTGTCGGTCACGACGAAGTAGGGGCCCGTGTACGGCTCGGGTGCTCCGGATCCTGCCGGCGGCACCGGAGCGACGGCCTCCGGTGCAGCGGGGGGTGCAGCGCTCGGCGTCACCGGCGCGCCCACCTGCTGCGTCGCGGGTGGGGCCGGCGCCTCTCCCCGTCGATCCGCCCCGGGCGGCGGCGCGCCATTGCACGCGGCCACGGCGACGCACGCGACCGGGACGACGAGGCGCGCCCACGCTCGGACGCGGCGCCGTCGGACGGGAGCTCCTTCGAGGCGATTCATCGAACCGGACAGCTAACTACTCGCTGGGGGGCCATGGGATCCACTTCTCCGGGGCACTGCGAGGGGTATGCCATGCGGACCGGACCACACGGCGAGCCCCGGCCGCGGTAAGACCCGAGTCCGCATGCCCGAGAGCGTGGCAGAAGAGACGCGCCGGCGTGGCCAGCCAGCCGCACCCGCTCGAAAGCTTTCGTGGTTTCTTGCGATCGCCGCGCTGCTCCATCTGCCGCTGACGCCGCTTGGTCCACTTCTCGGGCTGCTCTCGCTCTTGCACTGGCCATCCCCCGAGCCGCCACCGGACTCCCTGAACTCGATCCCGGTGTCCCTCCTTTCGCCCGAGGAGATGGAGCAGCTCGGCCTCGGTACCCCGCCTCCGCCCGCGCCGCCACCCGAGGCAGCCGAGCCGAAGGCGGAGGATGAAGCGCCTGCGGAGCCCGCGCCGCCGAAACCAAAGCCAAAGCCGAAGCCCAGGCCGAAACCCGCGGTGCGCTACGACGGCGGCGCGCTCGAGAGCGATGCCGGTGCGAAGCCCGCCGCCACCCCGCCGGACGGGGGCGTTCGACCGATGGCGTCGGCGGTGGCGGCCGCCACGCCACCCGACGGCGGCGCTCCGGCGGAGCCGAAGTCCAAGCCGGATCCTCTCGCCCTCGCCGGCAAGGCCGCGTCGGTCGCCGATCCGAATGCCAACGTCAGATTCCTTTTGCTGAATGACCGGATCCGGGCGCTGCCCATCGCGCCACGCATCGGCCAGCTCGTGGCTCGGCTTCCGCAATGGCGGAGCTTCTTCGGACCCGCCGGGCTCGACCCGATCCGCGACATCAAGGGGATCTACGTCGCGGGGCCTCAGTTCCGCGTCTCCGACGAGGTCGTCGTGGTGGTCTCTTACAACGTGACGGCGGCGGTGATGCACAAGGCCGTCGACGGCATCGTGAATCATCCGCCGAAGGGCGAGTGGCTCGACGCGCCCATCCCCGCAGCGCGCGCGCACGCCGATCGCGCCGATCGCATCTTCGTGCTGCCGAAGTCGAAGATCGTGCTCATGGTGCCGCCGCACCTGAAGGACGACGCGATCGCCAAGGCGCCGCGCATGGCGTTCCCGGCGGTCGGCGGTGACGCGGCCGTCGTGGCATTCGTCGCCAAGCCGTGGCGAGCGCTGATGGGTCTCCGCCTCCCAGTGGACGTGCCCCATTCCATAGCGTCCGTTTCGCTGTCGCTCTCTCCGACCGCCGACGGCGGCGCCGTGCTGCACGTCGACGCCGTCGATGAATCCCCCGAGGTTGCGCGCGACGACGCGGCACTTCTCACGCGCGCCATCAACACCATGACCCAGCAGAACGTGGGTGCGCTCGGGGCGCTTCTGTTCGGCGGGCAGACGCTCAGCCTCATCGAGCCGGTCGAGCTCAAGGCTCTCGGCAAGTCGATCCGGGGCGACGCCACGATCACACCGAGGCAGCTCGAGCGTCTACTCGGCTTCGCGGAGGGGTGGGTCGACGCGATCACGGGCGGGCCTCCGCCGCTTCCCGGCCCGGTGACGCCCGCACAGGGGACGGGGTCGCGACGCCCGGCGCCGGCGCCGACGTCCGCCCCGCGCCCGGCGCGCGTTACCCCGACACCCTGAGCGAGAGGGGTGTTCGTTGCGCTCAGGTCGCCGGCGCGGGAGCGCCGCCGCTACCCGAGTCTGCCGCGGCGAGCGTCGAGGCGACGCTCGCGAGCACGAGATCCGTGGCGGTGGGGTCGAGCCCTTCCACGCAGAGCGGCCGCCCGTGCAGCGGCACCACCACCACGCGGCACGTCTTCCGCACAGCGCCGATCACCACGGACAGCACGTAGTCGAGTCCGATGCCGAGCGCGATCGCCAGAAGCCCGAGCCCGAGGAGCGAGGGCGATCCCCCCGGCACGCGGACCCCGTCGACGAGGAGCCCGACGCCCACGTACGTCCCGGCGACGAGCGACAGGAGCCCGGCGTACAACCCGAGCCGGGCGAAGCGCAATTCGCGAGTGATGCTCGACAGATTGGACAGTGGAATCAATGTTTCACTCTCGGAGAGCACGCGCCCGAGGAGCTCCGTGCGGCCGGAGATCTCGAGCCCACGCTTGCTCAGGCGCAGCGCGGTCGGGCGCTTGTAGCCGAGCGCGAGGCGCCCGAGCACGCGCCCGCCCGCGCGCACCAGAGCGAAGCCGGACAGCGTGATGAGCGCCGTGCCCACCACGCCGTAAGGCGGCGGCGAGAGCTCCCCATGGAGCTGCGCAAGGGGCTCGGCGTCGGACATCGCGCCCTTCCTAGCATCGGCGGCCGCCGATGCGCGACAGTCTCTCTCAGGAAGCTCAGGAAGCGAGCTGATCCAGCGAGTTCAGGATCGGCCCCGGACGCTCCAGGCTGCGATCGCTAGTGGGTCGGTTGCGAGAGTCCACGCGGACGACCACCGGGTGGTACGCCTTCGCCTCTTCCGGGGTCATCTCGGCGAACGTCGCGAGGATGACGAGGTCGCCGGGCTTGTTCAGGTGGGCGGCCGCGCCGTTGACGGCGATGGCGCCCGAGCCGCGCGGGCCTTCGAGGGCGTACGTCATTAGCCGCGTGCCGCGAGTCACGTTCCAGATGTGAACGGCCTCGTGCGGGAGAATCTGTGCGGCGTCGAGCAGATCGGCGTCGATGGTGACGCTCCCTTCGTATTCGAGATCTGCGTGGGTGACGGTCGCGCGGTGAATCTTGGACTTGAAGACGTTGAGTCGCATGGTGGCCTCGATGAGTCTCGCCATGGCGGCCGTGCAGTTTCGGTCCACCTAGCGGACACCAGAAACATAGCCTCTCCCCGGGCAGCTACCAAGTGGATCCACGCCAGCCAGGCGCTGCGGCCCATCGTCAACCACGGCTCGCGGAGTCGCGCGCCGCGTCAAATCCAGCGGTCAGAAGCGAGCATCCCCTGCAATTTGGCCCGCGCGAGGGGGCCTCGGTAGACACGAAGGCGCGGGGATGCCTCGCCATCCAGGCCCGGGCGGCCCCGCCGGAGACGACAACCATGAGCCCCATGCCCGATCAGGTTTCCAAGCCCGCGATGCTCGACAACTTGAGGAGCATGCTGAGCGACGTGTTCAAGCTGAGGCGCGAGGGCGCAGCCTACGCGCGGCTCGCTCGTCAGCACGGCTATGTGGACGGCTACATGCGGCTCTTGCTCGAGTCCGGAATCGCCACCCGTAGCGAGCTCCTGGAGGTCGTCGCGGCCGAACGCGTGCGCGCGGATGGTCCGGCCACCATGGTGGTCGAATCCGACCCCGTGTCCGGCTCCGAAGTCGCGGCGTGAGGTCCGTCAGGGGTGCACGGTCAGGAGACCGTGCAGCTCCTTGAGCCGCTCCGCGAGCTTCGCGTGAGTGAGCGCGACGAGGTTGCGGTTGCCGACACCCTCCACGCAGAACGACGCCACCGTTGCGCCGACGACCAGCGCTTGCCGCCACGTCGCGTGATTGATCCGGGGCGCTCGGGCGAGAAACCCGAGGACAGCGCCGGCGAAGGTGTCTCCCGCGCCCGTAGGATCGATCTCCGACTCCAGTGGATAGGCCGGCGCAAAGAAGGTGCCTTCGCCGTCGAAGAGCATGGCGCCGGCGTCGCCGCGCTTCACCACGAGGAGCTTCGGTCCCATGGCGAGCACGGTGCGGGCCGCGCGCTTCAGGTTGTGATCCTCGGCGAGCTGACGGAGCTCCTCGTCGTTCACGACCAGGGCGTCGACCTTCGAGAGCACCTGAAGCAACGTCTTCTTCTCACCCGAGATCCAGAAGTTCATCGTGTCGGCGACGACGAGCTTCGGTGCGCGAGCCTGGGCGAGCACCTCGAGCTGCAGCGCAGGGTGGATGTTGCCGAGCAGCACGATCTTCGAGTCGCGGTAGTGCTCCGGGAGCTTCGGCCGGAAATCCGCGAAGACGTTCAACTGGGTGTCGAGTGTCTCCCGGCTCGCCAGGTTCGCCGCGTAGCGCCCCGCCCAGCGGAACGTCTTTCCCGCCGCTCGCTCGATGCCGGCTGTGTCGACGCCGCGCTGCTGGAGCATCGATAGAGTTTCCGCCGGGAAGTCGTCGCCCACGACGGCGACGATGCGGGAAGGGGTGTACAGGCTCGCGGCCACGGACGCGTACGTCGCGGAGCCGCCGACGACGTCACGCTCCGAACCCGTGGGTAGATCCAGATCGTCGAAGGCCATGGAGCCCACTATGAGGAGGGCGTCGGATGCGGAGCGATGCTCGGTCGTCATGGATCACCGGTTCGGGTTCGGAGAAAGCAGCCAGGCGAGACGCTCGCGGGCGTCTCTGCCGATGTGGGCGGGATCGGTGATGAGCGCCGTCCGGAGCGCGCCGGTCGCGGGGCTGCCGGCGGGGTCGGGGAGGGAGCCGAGGAGCTCCCGGACGATGCGCTTCGCGAGCACGACGTTCTTCCGGAGGACGGCGATGACGGCGTCGACCGTCACCGCCTCTTCTGATTCGTGCCAGCAGTCGTAGTCCGTCGCGAGCGCGATCGTCGAGTACGGGAGCTCGGCCTCGCGCGCGAGCTTTGCCTCGGGCATGGCCGTCATACCGAGGACGTCGACGCTCCAGCTCCGGTAGAGCTTGCTCTCGGCACGCGTCGAGAACTGTGGCCCTTCCATGCACACGTACGTGCCGCCGGCGTGCACGGTGGCGCCCGCGCGCTCCGCGGCCTTCGTGGCGGCCCCGGCGAGGAGCGGGCACACGGGGTCGGAGAACCCGACGTGCGCGACGAGCCCGTCATCGAAGTAGGTGCTCGCGCGTCGCTTCGTCAGATCGATGAACTGATCCACGATGACGACGTGCCCAGGCTCGATGTGCTCGCGCATCGAGCCCACGGCCGAGATGCTCACCAGGTGCGTCGCGCCGAGCTTCTTCATGGCGCAGACGTTGGCGCGGTAGTTCAGGAGGTGAGGAGGGTGGACGTGGCCGCGCCCGTGACGCGGCAGGAAGAGCACCCGCGCGTCGCCGAGACGCCCTTCCACCACGCGGTCGCTCGGCGCGCCGTAGGGCGTCTCGACGTCGCGCTCGCGGACGTCTTCGAGGCCCTCGATGTCGTAGAGGCCGCTGCCGCCGATGACGCCGAGCACGTGGGCGCTCACTTCGGGGCTCCCTGTCGGGGCATCATGCCGCCGTAGCCGCGTCCTTCGGCGATGAGAAGCTCGGCCTGTCGCGCGGCGCGCTGCCGGCGGCACTCCTCCGCACGGAAGATGCTCGTCATCTTCTCCGCCGCATCCTCCAGGTTGTCGTTCACGAGGACGTAGTCGAAGAGCCCGTAGTGCTGGATCTCCTGGATGGCGACGTCGTAGCGCCGCTTCACCGTCGCCTCGTCGTCGCTGGCGCGCCCCCGCAGGCGCTCGAGCAGGACCGGCATGCTCGGCGGCAGGATGAACACCGCCACGGCATCGGGCCGTGTGCTCTTGATCTGGCGCGCTCCCTGATGATCGACGTCGAAGATGAGCCCTCGAGCAGCCGAGGCGCGATCGATCTCCGCGAGGCTCGTGCCGTACAGGTTGTCGTGTACCAGCGCCCACTCGAGGAACGTGCCCGCTCGTACCAGGCCTTCGAACTCCGGCCGGTCGACGAAGTAGTACTCCCTGCCGTGCACCTCTCCCGGCCGCGGCTTGCGCGTCGTGTGAGACACCGAGAAAAGGAGATTCGGGACGCGCTTCTGGAGCGCCGTCGTCAGCGTCGTCTTTCCGGCCCCGGAAGGAGACGACACGATGAGCAGCAACGGGCCGTCATTCGACATTTTGGACCTGCTCCCTCATCCGCTCGATCTCGCTCTTCAGCTCGACCACCAGGTGTCCGAGCGTCGCGTCCTGGCACTTCGCTCCCACCGTGTTGGCCTCCCGGGCCATCTCTTGCAACAGGAAATCGAGGCGCCGCCCCGTGGGCTCGTCCGCCTCGAGGAGGGACGCGAGCTGGGCGAAGTGGCTCTCCAGCCGAACGAGCTCCTCCGTGACGTCGGCCCGGTCGGCGAGCACGGCGATCTCGGCCTCGAGCCTGCCGGGTTCGATGCTCGCGCCCACGTCGGCGCAGAGGCGGGTGATGCGAGCCCTGAGGCGCGCCTCCCCGGCGCGGGCCGCCGCCGGGAGGTGCTCGCGCACCGTCGCGTGGAGCTTCCGGCAGATTACGAGACGGCTGGTGAGCTCCTTGCGCAGCGCCTCGCCCTCGCAAGAACGCATCTGCTCGAGCCGGGAGATGGCGGCGTCGAGGGCCGCCACCAGGGCGGCCTGGGTCGCCTCGACTCCGAAGGCAGATGGAGCGACGTAGAGGTCGGGCATCGCGACGATCGCCGTGATGGGCACCTCCGTGCCCGGCGCGAGCTCGTCGCGCAGCCTCTTCAGCTCGATGTAGGCCGCGCGAGCCCGGTCCACGTCGAGCCGCGGCGTCAGCGCTGGGCCCTCGTAGCGGACCCCGAGCTCGAAGCGGCCGCGCGACAGCCGCTCACGCGCACGCTGCTCGAGGAAGAGCCCCTGGTCGGCGATCTCCGTGGGCAGCCGAACGCGCACGTCCAGGTATCGGTGGTTCACGGAGCGAGCATCCAGCACGACCTTGCCTGGGCCGAGTTGGGCCTCGCCGGTGCCGAACCCGGTCATGCTCTTCATCTACGGTCGCTCTAGATGCCCTTGCGACGCTTGATGTCATCCATCATGCGTCGATACTCGATTTCCCAGACCTGCGTGCCTTCCTGAACGTGCTTTAGGCGCCCACGCACCTCCTGCTCGAGCGTCTCCTCCGCCGCGAACTGCTTGCGGAGAGGCTCCCTCATCCGCAGGCGAAGGACGTGGTCCTGCGCGAAGACCTCGTCCACGTTGTTCGAGTGCATCAGGATCTCGATCAGCTGGTCGAGGAGGTAATCGATGGCTTCTTCGCCGATTTTCACGTGCTTCTGCTCGGCGACGAGCTTCTTCATCCGTGACAGCTCCGACTGTGGCAGCCCGCGGGTGGCGACGAGATCCTTGGCGCGCTCGTTGATGTCCTGATCGTCGGCGATGTACTGCGTGAGGACGGCCTCGATATCGGCCTGAACCTCGCGCGGGGATTCCGACTCGATATCGCCGCCCTCGGTGAGCGCCCGCACCATTTCGGCGGCGACCTGCGGAGTTTTCGCCCGATGCAGCCACATGTGGCCATCCCTACCCGCCGTTCTGCCCCACGTAAAGGGGACTATGCCCGTAAAAGCTAGCTCCGGAGCTTTTTCGGGTCGACGGGCTCCCGCGCGCCCAGGCGCAGGCGACGGAAGACAGCGTCACGCTGACGCTGCTTGTACGCACTGTGGCTCGCGTCCCCGGCTTCGTTCGATGCCTCCGTCTCGGCATCCACGAGCTGAAACTCGCAAAGAAGGTAGACGACCGGACCGAGCGGCTCGGAGCCCGGCGGAGCCAGCTGCATGAACGAGGGCGGCACGCGCACCGGCACGTCCGCGACGAAGTGAATCACTCGGTAAGTCGGCGCGCTGAAGCGATTGTCTCCGGGAGTGAGCGCATCGTCGATCTCGCCCTGGAACTTATCGACCATGCTGCGTAAGTGCGGGTGCCCCTCGCAGTAACTCCGGAAGTGGAAGATGGTGTTCGTGCTCTGCTGCGGCACGACGTAGTTGAAGGGGAACAGCCGCTCGGAAAGGTAAAGGAGGACGGGGAGGAGGTCCTCCCGCGTGCGGGTGACGATGCGAAAGCGGAGCTTGTCGTAAACGGCGGCGGCCGTCGATTCGGCCTTCGACAGGAGCTTGGTGTAGGTGGAATCGAGGTTCTTCCGCCCTCCGACGAACTCCGTGATCGGGAAGCCGTCGCTGAGCATCGTGCCGACGATCCGGTAGACCTTCTCCTCGACGAGATGAAACAGGTCACGGTCGCTGACGGGCAGGCGAAACAGGAGCTCGCGGCCGGCAAGGTGATTGATGATATGCATCACCTTGAGGATCGCGCAGGCGCACTGCTGCCGGTGGCCCTGACCGGACGCGATGAGGAGGAGCTCCTCGAGCGAGGCCGATTCCACCGGCTTCGGGATGCCGAACGCGAAATTTCGTCGCAGATAGGCGATGGCCTGGCTCTTGATGCCCTCGGTGTACGCGCGATCCTTCTCGTCGTGCGGATCGAACTCGTGATCGCGGATGAACCGGCGCACGTCTGCCGCGTCGTCGAAGTTCAGACGGTGCCAGTCGATTACCGAGCTTCCGCGAAGGATGAGTCGCACGGACTCGACGTCGTGGAGGTTGAACTCGTACGTCGACTTCAGGCGTGCGCCGCTGCCGATCGAGGCCGGCGCTCGGTCGGTGTACGGGCCATCGCTGTCGGTGCTCGAAGCCATCTCGGATCGCCCGGGAGCCTAGCCGCTAGCCGCCGAAAATCCCGCTAGGTTCCACCAAGAACGACGCCCCTTGGGGCACCGCTGCAGGGGTAGTGCCCCGACGCTCCATGCTGTTCCCGAGGCGAGGGCCTACCGTAACGCCCCTCCGGCCCAATCAGCCGTGACCAGGATTCGTCGTCGTGGCGTCCGCGCCGGGACGCCGCAGGGAGATCGTGCCGAAGAAGATGCCTAGGGTGAGGCCGAGAACGCCTAGCTGAGCCGCATATTGGCCCTGCGATGCAATCGCAAGCATGAACAGGGTCAGCGCAGCCATGTACCAGGCGTTCAACTTCATCTCGGCTCCGGGATCTCTTCGGGTCTTGGTCAGCGGCCCGCCGCCCAGCGGGGCGATGGATCCAAGGTAGGCAGCAGTAGTCGGATGTAGGATACGTTGCCACAGGGCTCGGAAGAGGGGCAACTGTTATCCGGGTCGCGCGTCTGCTTCAAGCGAGACGGTGAACCCTTCGTGAAATAGGTGCGACTGTCGCCTTCGCTTGCTCACCTATCAATTTGGCCCGTTGTTTCGAAGCCTTCAGAATAATCCTCTGAGGTTACAGTTCAGCTCGGTGGCGTCGCAGATGAGAAACGCGCACGCGGCGCGAGCTCGTCCTTCCTCTCTCTCCATGGCGCGACAACGGGCCGTGACCTGGTGTGGGAGGTCGTAGGCGTTTCGGTAAGACGCGCTGTACGACGACACGCAAGCTTCGCTGCTTAAGCACTGCTCGTCAGGCCGCGGGACACTTCGCGAAGCTGACCGCGCCATGAGCGACGCCTTCGCGATCATGTGCTGGAACGGGCCCGAGCGGGAATGCGAGGCCACGACGACTTACATGTCTCGTCGGGCCGGGGATGCGGAGCGATCCCTCTTAATGTTACCGTGGGCTTTGTGTCAGCTCGTGTCGGCGCGCTCGCTTCCGTGCTCGTCCTGTTCGGGTGCGGAACGGTCAACCCAGGGCAGGACATCGAGTTCGCGCAGATCACCTACGACCAGAACTTCTTCTACTGCGCGGTGGAACCGATGCTCTTCGCCCAGCACTGCGGGCCCGGCCAGGGCAGCGATCCAGCCTCCGGTTGCCACTTCAACGTCACCCCCTTTCGCCTGAGCGATCACCCACTCGTGACGTGCAGCGGCAACAACCCGACTTCCCTTCAGATCCCCGCGGAAGCGCAGAGCAACTACACGGCCGCGTCGCGCGAGATGTCGACTGATTCGACGCGCGCCCAGCTGCTGAACCGTCCCACGAAGCAGGCGGCGCACCCCCGGCAGATCTTCGCTCCGAACAGCGCGCAGGCCAACCTCATCCGCCAATGGGCAATGAAGTACACGAGCCAATGAGGGAGCAGCGGAGGTCGAAGTTGCACTCCGGCGTCCGGCGGACGGCGCGGATGGTGCTCGCCGGCACGGCCATGACCCTGGCTCTGCTCGTTCGCCGCGTTCGGGCCGAGGACCGGGAGGCGTTCGCTCGCGTCGTCGTTGCCGAGACGGCGTTCCGGTCCGGGCCCGGCGTGAGCCACCGCGTCGTTTACGTCGCCCATCGCGGGGAAACATTCGGCATCGAGGGTCGAGAAGGGCCCGGGTTCTGGCTCCGGGTCGTCTTGCCCGATGGGCGCATTGCTTATGCCCTGGGGGACACCGTGGAGCCCATCTCGGTGGACTCGGATGCCCCCGACGCACCGTCGCGGCCTGGGTTCTTCGCGCCTCCTGCGCTCCAGGAAGCGCACGGCGGGTTCGCTCTCACTGCCGGTCTCTTCGACGGGGGCGGCTACACGGAGCTGAAGCCCGCGTGGGTGCTCGCACCGTCCGTCGCCATCGAGCCCTATGCCGGCATCGTGCTGTCCACCGAGGGGCGGCGCTTCCTCTACGGCGCCGGCGGCACACTGAACTTCGCGCCGGACTGGGCGATCGCGCCGTACGTGCACCTCGGCGCGGGCGGTCTCACCACGTCACCGAACCAGGACGCTCACGTCTTGCGGGGCGGCACCGTCGCGCACGCGCGCGCCGGCGGTGGACTCCTCATTTCCTTGAGGTGGCGGATCTTGCTGCGCCTCGAGGCGCTGAACCTGGTGCTCTTCGATCCGGACTCCAAGCGCAACGTGCAGAGCTACGTGGCTGGGTTCGGGACGTACTTTTAGCGAGGGAAGAAGGCGATGGAACGACGAAACGGTGGCAGGACGGCATCGAGCTCGCGCGTGGCGTGGCGCCGGTGTGCATCCCTCGCTCGCTGGGCGCTGCTGCCCGTGCTCGCGCTCGGGTCCGCGGGGTGCGTCACCGTCAGGCCAGAGCAGCGCGCCATCCTCTCCGACCCGAAGATGAGATTTCAGGGAGATCCGCGCACGGCCGCCGAGCTCGATCACGTGCTCGAGAACCGGGAAGGGTCCTTCGGCGGAGGAAGCGTCGAAGGGGGCGGCTGCGGCTGTAACTGATGGGCTGCCTCCGCTGGACCTCGCGCGAACGAAGCGCCGCGCGCGCCCTCTCAGCAGGGCTCGCCGCCGGCGTACTCCTGCTGAACCGGCCAGCGCCGGCCCAGGTCGTCGAGGCCGACGCGCGCACGAGCGTGTTCATCGAGCCGTCGAAGACGAGCCACATGAACGTCATCACGCCAGCGGTGACGGTGAGCGCCACGCCGGTCGACTTCGTCACGGTTCACGCCGGCTACTCTGCGGACATAGTCTCGGGCGCCAGCGAGTCGAAGAAGGCCGGGCCCTCCGTGGTGGACGCCGTGTCAGCGGCGAGCGTGCACGACTTCCGGCAGGTCGCGGCGGGCGGCTTCGTGCTGCACCGGGGACACACGGATCTCGGCGCGTCGTACGCGTACGGTACGGAACACGACTACCGCTCCAACACCATCAGCGCGACGGCAGGGACCGACTTCTTTCAGCGCAACACGAAGCTCGAGTTCGCTTACGCGCACGGCTTCGACGACGTGTGTGATCTCGCCCTCAACTCGGTACAGGCGCCTACCGCGCGCGTCGCACTCGACGAGTCGAAGGGATGCTTCACCAGCGACAAGACCCGGCGGCAGGTGCCGGTCTCGACGGACAATTTCCAGGGCGCGTGGACGCAGAGCTGGACGCCGGTCTTCGCGACGCAGGTCGTGCTCACTGGCTCCGTCCAGCACGGCTTCCTGTCGAACCCGTACCGCTCCGTCGTGATCAGCTCTGACGGGACACCGGCGCAGGAGCACCACCCCGACAACCGCGCCCGCGGCGCTGTTGCGCTCCGGATGAAGTACTTCATCAAGCCGATCGACGCCTCCGTCGGGGTCGGCGTGCGCGCGTATCGCGACACCTGGGACATCATCAGCCAGACCTACGAGCTCGAGTTCGAGAAGGGGCTCATGCCCTGGCTCCGTATCGGCGTCACCGGGCGCTACTACCACCAGACCGCGGCGGTGTTCTGGAGCGACGACTACGCGGGCGGCGAGCCGCTGAACGGCCCGCGTGGGCAATATTTCTCCGGTGACCGCGAGGTGTCGCCGCTCTCGAGCCTCCTTGGCGCGGCGCGTGTGACGGCATCGTTCCACGGGCGGCCGGGCTCGCGGGTGGGACACCTCTTCATCGATTTCGAGACGTCGCTCGGTGCCACGTTCCTGAAGACGTACCTCGACAACTTCACGTGGTCCGGGCGCGCGCCGGACGACACGTTCGCGATGGTCTTCGGCGGCAACGTGACCGGGACGTTTTGAGCGCGCGCGCGCCGGACTGCGCTATTCCTTCGCGCCGCGGAGCCCGTGCTTGCGGGCGAGATCGTACAGATACTTGCGGTCCATCTTCGCCTCGCGGGCGGCTGCGCTGATGTTGCCCTCGTGGCGGCCGAGGAGCCACGAGACGTAGCTCCGCTCGAAGTCCGTCTCGAACGTCGCGCGGATCTCGCGATAGGTGCGCGCGGGATCGAAAGCCGGCATTGCGCGCGCCGCGCCCGCCGCGACCGGTAGATCCACGATGCGGAGATCCCGCTCTCCGCCTGCCGCGGCGACATAGAGGGCGCGGTCGAGCACGTTGCGCAGCTCGCGCACGTTGCCGGGCCAGTCGTGCGCGGCGAGCGCGCTTCGAGTCTCCGTTCCGATCTTGATGTCGGCGAGCCGCGGATCGCGCTTCCGCGCCGCCTCCAGGAAGCTGTCGACGAGGGCAGGGATGTCCTCGCGGCGGATGCGCAGCGGCGGCATGGTGACTGGCACCACGGCGAGCCGGAAGTACAGATCTTCGCGGAACTTGCCGCGCTCCACCTCGTCCCGCAGGTTCCGCTTGGTCGCGGCGACGATGCGTGCCTCGCTCTTCAAGGGGCGATTGCCGCCTACTCGACGGAACTCTCCCGATTCGAGGACGCGCAGGAGCTTCGGCTGGACGTCGAGGGGCAACTCGCCCACCTCGTCCAGAAAGAGCGTGCCCCGCCCGGCCGTCTCGAAGGCGCCGGCGCGCGCAGCGATGGCGCCGGTGAACGCTCCGCGCTCGTGCCCGAAGAGCTCGCTCTCGATGAGGCTGTAGCTCACGGCGCCGCAATCGACGACCACGAAGGGGTTCGCCTTCCGCGGGCTCTCGGCGTGGATCGAGCGCGCGATGACATCCTTGCCGGTGCCCGTCTCCCCCTCGATGAGCACCGTCGCGTCGGTCGGCGCGATGCGCTCGAGGACGCCGAAGATGGAACGCATCGCCAGGCTCGCACCGACTACCTCGCCGAAGCGCGTCGTGTCGCTCGGCATCACCGTCGTACGCCGCGCGTCGGAACGCAGCACGAGTTCGACGTCGCCGACGGTGAGGACTGCGCCTGCCTCGAGCGTCGCTTCCGTCACCTTGGAGCGGCCGATGCGCGTCTGATTGGTCGAGCCGAGGTCGCGCACGAGCAGGCCGCGGGGCGTGCGCAGGATCTCGCAGTGGTGTCTCGATACCGTGTCGTCGGGCAACACGAGATCGTTGTCCGTCGCCTTCCCGATGCGCAAGCGCTCCCCGATGCGCGCGTGCTGTCCGCGCGCGCGCCCCGTCACGACGACGAGGACGAGTTCGGTGGGCGGCGCGTCCGAGGTGCTTGCGGCACGAGTCGAGACGTCGGTGTGGACGGGCTGGCTCACGGCGGCGTGTCCTCCAAGACTACCCTGACCTCGGCCCCGTTGAGCGAGAGTTGACGAGCGATTTCTAGTCGGGGTGGGTCCTTTCCCGGTCCCCCTCCATTTCCGCGGCGGAGCCCGCGCCCTTCCAGGGATACGTCGACACGGTATTTCCCGTCCGGGGCGGAGATCTCTCGTCGGAGCGAAGCGTTTGCGCCCTCGGGAAACGTCACGCTGAAACCGCCGAGGGCCTCCGCGTCCCCGTCGCGAGTCCAGGAGACGTCGACGCGCCCCTCCATTTCGCGGTATCGCGCCGGCAGCTCGAGCCGGATCGCCTGCGGCCTCGGGGCTCGCCGCGAGAGCGGTAGGAGCGCGAGCGCGAGGCCGCCGAGGAGCAGCAAGCGTGCATGCGCGGGCCTGAGCCGCGAGGCGAGCCCGAGCGCGGTCATTGCGTTCGGACGTTCCCCGCTGCCTGGGACGTCCTTGCGCCAGCCTGCGCCCCCGCATTCTCGTGGGCCGCCGCGTGCCCGGATGCTGTAGGGGAGGCCTCCGAGGGCGCGCCTCCCGACGACGCGGCTCGCGCGCCCGCCGCGGCGCGCGCAAGCCGTTCGCGATCGAAGAGACGCACCAGGTGGATGAGGCCCTCCACCGTGGACGCGGGCAGCTGGAAGGCTGGCATCTTGCCGCGGCCCTTCGTGATCGATTCGGCGAGCTGCGCGTCGGGGGTCGCCGCTTGCCACGCCGAGTCGGAGAGATCGCGCGCGTGCACCATGGGGCCCTGCGGGCCGTCGCCGTGTCCGAGCTGCCCGTGGCAGGTGGTGCAGGCGCGTCGCCACGTCGCGATCGTCACCTCGTCGAGACCGGGCAGCGGCGGCTCAGCGGACCCCGTCACCTGCGGCGACTCGCCCTCGTTGTCCGACTTCGCTTCCGTCGTGTGACGGTGATCGCTCGGCCGCCACTCGCGGAGATCGTCGGGCGTTCGGTTGCATGCGCAGAGAGCCGGGCCCGCGCAGGTGAGCGCGAGCACGGCGGACGCACGCCGTACGGCGTTTCGAGCAAGAAGCATCGGGGCGACAAGCTCGCACGGACGCACGAGCTTGTCGACGCTAGGAGTCTGTCGGGCAAAGCCCGACGGACTCCTGGCGGCTATTTGAATTCCTTGCCGCCGCCGAGCGCGTCCTTGCCACCGAGGTAGACCTGCGGCTTACCCTTCTTGTCGTAGATCTCCGCGACCTTGAACTCGGTGCGGCGGTTCTGCGCGCGGCCTTCGTCGGTGGTGTTCGGCGCGATGGGCTTGTCCTGCCCGAAGCCGACAGCGACCAGCCGGGCATCGGCGATGCCATTGGCGATGAGCCACTTCTTGATGGTGAGCGCGCGCTGACCGGAGAGCTCCAGGTTGTGATCCGGCGTCCCCTGGTTATCGGTGTAGCCTTCGATGCGAAGAACGGCGAGCTTCTTCTCGTTCGCGACGAGGAAGTCCTTCAGCTGCCCGAGGACGACGTCGCTGCCGGAGTTCGGCGTGAGGGTCGCCTTGTCGGTGTCGAAGACGATGTTGCCGGGGAGCTGGATCGAGCCGCCCTTCTGCTCGACCTTCCCCGCCGGCGCGGGCGCCGGGGCCGGCGCGCCCGCAGGCTCGTGGGGCGTCGTCGTGACGGGCCCGGACGGGGGCGGCGTCGTATCCGCCGGGGCCGGAGGCGGAGGCGTCGTGGCTGCGGGAGGAGGCGGCGGGGGCGGGGAATCGGCGGGCTTCGTACCCATAGACACGGTGCAGCCCGGCAACGCGGACGCAGCGATGGCTACCGAGAGAGCGCTGGCGAAGAAAGCAGTCTTGCGAATCATGTGACAGATCCTCCTAGAGGCGGGCGTCCGAGGGCAAAGGCCTTTTACCGACAATCGACCCCGGTATCCAAGCCGCGACGCGGGTGCAAGCCCGAACGGGCGGCGGACGGCGTGGCCATGCCTTGCACGCGGTTCGACGAGAGAGCATCTTGCTTTCTTCATCGCCTCCCACTGCCGATGCCCGGCAGGGCAGCAGGGTAGGCGGGCGGGTGCCAGGCCCCTTTCAGCCGGCGCCCGGAAGCGATAACCCGGAAGGCACGCCTTGTCGGAGTTCGTCCACCTCCACGTTCATTCTCAGTACTCCTTCCTGGTGAGCACCGTGAAGCTCGCCGAGCTGCCGAAGCGCGTGCGGGAGCGGGGGATGAGCGCGGTCGCCCTGACGGACCTCGGCAACATGTTCGGCGCCATCAAGCACTGGAAGGAGTGCAAGGCCGCCGGGGTGAAGCCGATCCTCGGCTGCGAGCTGTCCGTCGCGCGGGCCGCCGGAACCCACGCCGACCACCTCGTCGTCCTCGCGTCGAGCGACGAGGGGTACAAGAATCTCATCAAGCTCGTGTCGATGGGCTACTCGTCCACGACGCCTCAGACCGTTCCCACCGTGACGCTCTCCGACGTGGCGGAGCGCGCGAAGGGGCTGGTCGCGCTCAGCGGCTGTCTCGGTGGCGTCCTGCCGCAGGCCATCTGCCAGCACGGTGAGGCCGCCGGGACGAAGACCCTGGGTGAGCTCGCGGACATCTTCGACAAGGGATCGCTCTTCGTCGAGCTGCAGGATCACGGCTTGCCCGAGCAGCCGGTGTTGAACGAGCTCCTCACGAAGGCAGCGCAGTCGGTCGGCGTCCCCGTGGTCGCCACCAACAACGTGCAGTTCATCGACCACTCGGACGGCGAGGCACAGCTCTACCTGGAGTGCGTGCGGCTGAACCGCCGCTACGAGGACGCCAGGCACTATCACCACGGCCGCTTCGAGATGTACCTGAAGAGCCCGGCCGAGATGGCGGCGACCTTCGGCGAAGGCGCCGATGCGCTGAAGAACTCGCTCCGTATCGCGGAGATATGCTCGGGCTTCCAGCTGTCGCTCGGCAAGCCCATGCTCCCGCACTTCGTCGTGCCCGAGGGCTACGACGTCGACAGCTACCTCCGCCACGTATCGCGGCTCGGCCTCGCGAAGAAGCTCGAGGAGATCGCCGCGACGGGGCGCAAGGTCGATCAGGAAGCCTACAAGAAGCGTCTCGAGCTCGAGCTCGACGTCATCGTGGGGATGAAGTTCCCCGGTTACTTCCTCATCGTGTGGGATTTCATACGGGAGGCCAAGGCGCGAAAGATCCCGGTGGGGCCAGGGCGCGGCTCGGGCGCAGGCTCGCTCGTGGCGTACGCGCTCGACATCACCACCATCGATCCGATCCCTTATAACCTCCTGTTCGAGCGCTTCCTGAACCCGGAGCGCGTCAGCATGCCCGACTTCGACATCGACTTCTGCATGTCGCGGCGGGACGAGGTGATCCAGTACGTTGGCGACAAGTACGGCAAGACCAGCGTCGGGCAGATCGCCACTTTCCAGAACCTGAAGGCCCGCAGCGTCATCAAGGACGTGGCGCGGGCGATGGGGATCCCCCCGCCGGACGCCCAGCGCATCGCGAGCCTCGTCCCCGAGAAGGGGCAGGGCAAGATGTGCACGATCGACGAGGCGCTGCAGGTCGAGCCGAAGCTCGCGGAGAAGGCGGCGAGTGATCCTCAGGTGAAGGTGCTCCTCGATCAGGCGAGGAAGCTCGAGGGCCTGACGCGCCACGCCGGCATGCACGCCGCGGGTGTGGTGATCAGCGAAGGCCCGCTCGACACGCACGTGCCCTGCTTCACCAGCGCGGACACCATCGTCACGCAGTACGACAAGGACGACGTCGAGGCAGCTGGCCTCGTCAAGTTCGACTTCCTTGGGCTGAAGACGCTGACGGTGATCGATATCGCCGAGAAGCTCGTGAACGCCCGCCCCGATCGCAAGGACCGGCCCCTCGACGTGAACCGCGTGCCGCTCGACGATCGCGCGACGTACACGCTCATCTCGAGCGGCGACACGACGGGTGTGTTCCAGCTCGAGTCGAGCGGCATGCAGCAGCTCTTGCGCGGTCTCAAGCCGGACTGCTTCGAGGACATCATCGCCGCCGTCGCGCTCTACCGGCCCGGTCCGCTAGGCACCGGCATGATCGACGACTTCATCGGCGGCAAGCACGGAAAGAAGGCGATCCGCAAGCTGCACGACCTCGTCGACCCTGTGCTCGCGCCGACCTACGGCGTCCCCGTCTACCAGGAGCAGGTGATGCAGATCGCGCAGCGCCTCTCCGGGTTCACGCTCGGCGGCGCGGATCTGCTTCGCCGCGCGATGGGGAAGAAGAAGGCCGAGGAGATGGCCAAGCAGCAGGCCGACTTCGTCGCCGGCGCCGAGAAGAACGGTGTCAGCGGGGAGCAAGCGGCCGCAATCTTCAAGGAGATGGAGGGGTTCGCGTCGTACGGCTTCAACAAGAGCCACTCGGCGGCGTATGCGCTGGTGACGTACCAGACCGGGTACCTGAAGGCGCACTACCCGACGGAGTTTTTTGCCGCGCTCCTCACCGCGGACAAGGACAAGATCGACAAGGTCGTGCGGACGATCGCCGAGGCGCGCGCGTGGGGCGTCAGTGTGCTGCCCCCCGACGTCAACGCGAGCGCCATCGACTTCAGCGTCGTGTACGCCTCGCCGAAGGGCGACGGGCCGCCGCGCGGCCCCGGCAAGCTCGCCGACCGGTATCGCCCGCAGATCCGCTTCGGGCTCGGCGCGGTGCGCGGGCTCGGCGAAGCGGCGCTCGAGATGGTGCTCGAAGCGCGCGACGCGGGCGGCCCGTTCGGCGATCTCTTCGACTTCGCCGGGCGCGTGGACGCGAAGCGGCTCAACAAGGGCGTCCTCGAGGCCCTCGTGCAGTGCGGCGCGTTCGACACCACGCTCGGGCCGATGGGTATCAGTCGGGCGCGCGCGTACGCCGCGGTCGATCGCGCGCTCGAGCGCTCGCGCAGCGCCACGCGCGACCGCGAGCGCGGTCAGACCTCGCTTTTCGGTCTGTTCGACGCGGCCGCCGCGGGCGAAGGCGAGAACGGCAAGCGCCCCGCCGGGGGTCTCGACGAATACCCGCAGGCCACACAGTGGGATCGCATCTCGCTCCTCGCGAAGGAGAAGCAGGCGCTCGGCTGCTACGTCTCCGGACACCCGCTCCACCGCTACGGCGACAAGATTGCGCGTCTCGGTGTGCCCGCCGTGAAGGTCGCCGATCAGGAAGCCTGGACCGTCGCCACGGTTGCCGGCATGGTCGAAAATTACCAGGAGAAGCTCTTCAAGGGCGGTACGGGAGGGAAGGCCGCGTTCTTCGAGATCGAGGACATGTCCGGTCGCGTGAAGGCCAAGCTCCGGAACGACCGCATCGATACTTACGGGCCGCTCCTGGCGAGCGGTGAGCCCGTCCTCGTCACGGGGAAGGTGAGCTTCCCCATCACCGACGAGCCCGACGCGGAGGCGGAACCGACGATCCTCGTCGACGAGGTCGTGCCGCTGTCCGACGCCGTCCGTCGCTCGACGCGCGCCGTCACCATTCACCTGGACGCGAACGAGACGCGGCCCGAGCAGCTCGAGAGCCTGAAGTCGTTGCTCGCCGAATCGCCCGGCGCGTGCCCTGTGGATCTCGTCCTCGCCTTGCCGGAGGGCGCGCGCGCGGTCCTATCCATCGAAGGCGCACGCGTCGACCCGAGTGACACCATGCTCTCCGGTCTCGAGCGGCTGTTCGGTGGCTCGGTCGCCGAGCTCCGTTGACGTGGCTTCTGCTAGTGTAAAGATGGTGAAGGACGCCCGCACCGAGCTGGTTCGCATCGACCCGAGCGGCGTGGCGCACCCCATCGGCAACGTCGCGAGCCAGCGAATGCGCGCTCGAGCCGGCGCGTTCCGGCTGCTGCCCGCCCCGGCGCACGTGGTGTTCATGCGCTACACGGGGGAGGATGGCAAGAGAGACGCCGAGGACGGCGCCGTCGTGCGCCTGGCCGGCGAAATCGTCTCCCCCGGAGCCATGTGTGACATCTTCGCGTTGCTCGGTCAAACGGGCTGGCGCGGGGAGCTCTCCGTACTCGACGGCGCGTCCGTCAGGTCCGTATTCTTCGATCAGGGGAACGTGGTCGGCGCGCAGACGAACGTGGAGGCCGAGCGCATTGGCATGGTCCTCTACAAGTTCGGCGTCATCACGAACGAACAGCACGAGCGCATCATGGAACGCGTGAGCGCTGGCGCGCGCTACGGCACCGCGGCCGTCGAGCTCGGCCTCGTCACACAGGAGCGCGTGTTCGAGTACCTTGGTCGCCAGATCGACGAGGTCGTTTACTCCACCCTGACCGTCGCTGACGGTACGTACTTCTTCCTGGAGGGGTTCGAGGAGACTCGGCTCGTCGCTCACCACGCTGTCAGCGCGAACGTGCTCTTGATGGACGCGGTGACGCGCATGGACGAGATGCGGTACTTCCGCGAGCGCGTGCCGTCGGCGGACTACATCCCGTTTCGGCTGAACGTGACGGAGCCGCCTCCCGCGGAGTTCCTGTCGACGCTCTCCGCCATCGACGGCGCGCTCACAATCGAGGGCGTGGGGCGCGCGACGGGACGGGGCGAGTTCGAGACGACGAAGGACGTGTACGGCCTGCTGCGCTCGCAGCACGTTGGCATTCACCCGCCGCGCCTCGACGGCGGGCTCGCGGCCATCGTAGAGACGGCAAACGAGGCGCTCCGCCACGTACAGCGCGAAGCGGACGAATCGAACATCGGCGACGATCTCCGGAACAGCCTCGTGTCGTTCGCCGCCGGCGCTGGTGTCTACGACATCTTGTTTCGCGGGGCCGGCCCGGACCGGGGAGGCGCCCTCGATGCCGACCGCGTGGCGGAGAACGCCTCGCTCGTCGCAGCCAGTGACGACCCGGAGCGCGTCTTGAAGCAGATGCTCTTCGACTACGTCGGCTTCGCCGTCTTCAGCTTCGGCAGTGTCCTCGGCTCGGAGAAAGAGGCGGACATGAGCCGTCACCTCGCCGCCGTGACGTCGCGATTGAAGCCGTGATCGCCGTTCGAGCAGTCAGCTCTCCTCGAGCTTCTGCGCGATGAAACGGTCGAGCGCGATGCTGCCCGGACCCAGTACCGCGATCATCACGAGCACGACGAGATACGTGAACTCGTCCTGCCCGACGAGGTCGAAGACGCCGTGGATGTCGGAAGCCTTGGCCGTGACGAGCGCGACGGTCATGCTGACGATGAGCGGGACCGTCGCGAGCCGCGACAGCAGTCCGACGACGAGCGCCGTGCCGCACAGGAGCTCGCTGTAGCCGACGACGACCGCGTTCAAGCCAGGCATCGGAATGCCGAGGGTCTCGAAGAAGTGAGTCACCTTCGGGATGTCGTGCACCTTGCCCCACCCCGTCGAGAGGAAGAGGAGGCCGACCGAAAGCCGCCCGAGCAGGAGCGCGAGCGGGCGGACCCCGTCGACGATCGAGAGGGCGCGGGCCCGGAGCGCTTTGACGGACGAGACGGCGGCGCTGGACATTGCGTATTCTCCGTGGACTTCCTTGATTGCGGCGTTCATGACCCTACTATGCGGAGGCCGGCGTTCGGTTACGCCGCCGCAGGGAAGCCTGCTCTTCGCCCTGGTCCTCGCGGGCCTTTCGGGTGCTGTCTCGTCCGGATGCGGCGGTGGCCACGTCGCGCCGCGCAGTGTCGCGGCGCCCCCGGGCGTCGTGTGCGACTACCAGGTCTGGGTCGGTCCGGATCTGGCGCTCCGTGTGGCGGCGACGTTCGTCGGTCCCATCCACGGGGAGCTCTCGCTGGACGACGCGGCCATGGACTTCGTCGATGGCGTGACCCTCGTCGGCGCGACCGGACGGAGCTCCGTGCCCCGCGGCGCGACCGGCTACGCGCTTCGCTGTTCGTCGTCCTGCCGCGTCGAGTACCGGTTTCGACTGCGCGACGCCGCCGCCCGCGTCGCGGACGTCGATACGGCGATCGCGCTCGGCGGCGCCGTCGTGGCGCCCCCATCCACGTGGCTGCTACGGCCCACTGACGCCTTCGCGGGTCGCTACCGGTTTCGCGTCGAGACGCCGTCGGGCATCGGTTTCGTCACGGGCGTCCGTGCGTCAGCGGCGGCGCCCGGCGCTCACGAGGGAGATCTCGCGAGCATCGGCGAGTCGGCATTCTCGGCATTCGGCGCGCTGAGGACGCTCTCCGTGGCGCCCGGGATCGACGCTGCAATCGTGGACGGCGTGCCTCTCCACGACGACGACGTCGCGCCGTGGCTTCGCGCCGAGCTCGCGGCGATCGCCGCGTACCTGGGGCGCGCGCCGGACGATCGCCTCGTCGTCATTGTCGCGCCCGGCACCTCAGACGTGATCCGGGGCAAGACGCTCGGGGGCGGCGGCGCGTCGATCCTCGTGCGGCTCGGCACCGCGACGACGACCGCGGACCTCGCGAGCGACTGGGTGGTCGCGCACGAGCTCGTGCACGTCGGCTTTCCGGCGCTCGACTACGAGCATGGCTGGTTCTCGGAAGGGCTCGCAACATACGTCGAGCCCGTCGCGCGAGCGCGGCGCGGGCTCGTGTCCGCCGAGCAAATGTGGACCGACCTACTGAACGGGCTTCCGCAGGGCCTCCCGGGGAAGAACGATCGCGGCCTCGAGGGTGCCGAGGAGTGGGGCCGCGTCTACTGGGGAGGAGCGCTCTACTTCCTGCTCGCGGATCTCGCAATCCGAGACGCGACGGGCGGCCGGCGCTCGCTGGAAGATGCGATTCGCGCCGTGGCGGCGACGGGTGCGAACGTGGAGACGCGCTGGAAGCTCCAGAAGATCCTCGACGTCGGTGACCGTGCGACGGAGACGCACGTGATGCAGGAGCTCTACGCCCGTTACGGCAGGTCGCCCGCGTCGACGGACCTGGAGGCGCTGCGGGTGCGCCTCGGCGTCGAGCGTGACCCAGATGGGCGGTCGATTCACTTCGTCGACACCGCACCCTGGGCTCGTTTCCGTAAGTCGATCACCGCGAAATCCGACGGTACCCGTGAGCCGTAGCCAAAAACGTGCGGGATGAAATTCCGCCTAGTAGTAACCCGGCAGCGGTGACAGCGTATGCACCCTCGCGCGCCGTCCGATGCGGCGCTTATGACCCAGACAAGGAGAGGAACTCATGAAAGTCTCGCATTCTTTGCTCGCGGCTGCTGTCAGTGGAATCGTACTCGGCGCCGCGGGCTGTGGTGGAAGCCAGCCCGAGCCCTCAACCGAGGCGACGCCGGCCGCAGAAGCCGCGCCGGCGGCAGCCCCGGCCGGCTCCGCGGCGGCGCCCGCCGACTCTGCCGCAGCCCCGGCAGGTGAGAAGCATGCCTGCAAGGGTCAGAACGCTTGCAAGGGTCAGGGCGGTTGCAAGACCGACTCGCACGGCTGCAAGGGCCAGAACGACTGCAAGGGCCAGGGCGGCTGCAAGGGCTGACGACGGCGTAATGGGCCAGGGCGGCGCGCGCACACCGCGCCTCCCTGGTCCGCGTCGCGAAACGTTACGGTGAAGCCGTGAATCGTTTCTCGCTTCCGGACCTCGGCATCGGGCTCGGCCTGCGGACGGTGCACTACTCGCACATCCTCGAGCACGCGCCCGAGGTCGAATGGTTCGAGGTACTGAGCGAGAACTACATGCAGACGGCGGGAAGGCCGCTCTACTTCCTCGATCGCATCGCCGAACGGTACCCCGTCGTCATGCACGGGGTCTCGCTGTCCATCGGCTCGACGGATCCGCTCGATTTCGAGTACCTGAAGGAGCTGCGGACGCTGCGCGATCGAATCGGTGCGCGCTGGGTGTCGGATCACCTGTGCTGGACCGGCGCTGCGAGCAAGAACACGCACGATCTACTGCCGCTGCCGTACACGGAAGAGTCGCTCCGGCACGTCGCCGCGCGGGTGCGGCAGGTGCAAGATTTCCTGGGCGCGCCGCTCGCGCTCGAGAACCCCTCGACGTATCTCGAGTTCGAAGGCTCGACGCTCACGGAGTGGGATTTCCTTGCGGTGCTCGCCCAGGAAGCCGACTGCGCGCTCCTCCTCGACGTGAACAACGTGTACGTGTCCGCGAGAAATCACGGCTTTTTGCCGGGCGACTACCTGAACGCCGTTCCGTACGATCGCGTCGTCCAGATTCACGTGGCCGGGCACACGGACAACGGCACGCACGTGATCGACACACACATCGGTCCGGTGATCGATCCGGTGTGGGAGCTTGCTGCCGACGCTCACGGGCGGGCGTCTGGCGCGAGCCTCCTGCTCGAGTGGGACGCGGAGATCCCGAGCTTCGAGGAGACGTTCGCGGAGGCGCTCCGGGCACGCTCCTTCATCGGGAGCGCGGCGGCGTGAGCGACCGACTCCCAAGGCCTGTCGAAGACGCAGCGGGGGAAGCGCCCATGGTCGAGCGCGCCAGCGCGACGACGTCGCGCGCGATGTCGTGGAGCAAGCCGCTCCGCGCGGTCGAGCGACAACGAGCCGCGCCCTGGTCGTCGCTCCGCGAGCTCGAGGAACGGATGGTCGAGGCCATCACGGGTTGCGAGGAGGCCGCCGCCGACGCCGCCCTCCGCATCACCGCCGGACCTGCGCTCGACGCGCGTGAGCGCCTCGAGATCTACCGGTTCGGGTACAAGGCGCGGCTCATCGAGTGCCTGGGCGACGATTACCCCATTCTCGCTCGGACGCTCGGCCAGGCTGCCTTCGAGCGTCTCGCCACGGAGTACATCGAACGCTACCCGTCCCGCTCGCCGAGCCTCAACGCATTCGGTAGACGCATGTCCGAGCTGTGTCGCGTCGCGGAGCTCGGCGAGCACGAGCCCGCGCGCGCTTTTCTCTCGGAGCTCGCGGCGCTCGAGTGGGCGCTCGTGGAGATCATCCATGCGAAGGAGCCCCCGCCGTTCGATCTCGCGGCGCTGAAGGCGATCCCCGTCGAGCGGTGGGGCCCGGCGCGGCTGCTCCGGAGCGACGCGGTGCGCGTCCTGCACTCGGAGTACCCGGTGAACGCTTACTACCAGGGGTGTCGCACCGAGGACGAGCTGCCGGCATTGCCGTCCCGGTCGCCGAGCGCCACGGCCGTGTACCGGCGCGCGTGGCGACTCTGGAGGATGGATCTCACGCCGGCGATGACGCGGGTGCTCGATGCGCTGCTCGAGGGTGTAACCATCGAGGAGTCGCTCGGACGCATCGGCGTGGACGAGAGCGATCCCGCTGCGCTCGCCGAGGCGGAGCGGAGCGTCATGGTCTGGTTCAGCGAGTGGATGCAGGGCGGTTTCTTCGCCGGCATCGAGCTCGATTAACCCCAGAGCTCGCGCGGTAGCCTCCGCGGCCAGAAGTCGTAGCTGGGCGAGCCCGGAAGAGACGCTTCTCGGCTGCGAGTGGTATGCGGCCGACAGCTCGGTACTCGCAGAGGTGATAGGGATGATTCGAAACGCTTGCTTCGCGGTATGCGGGGCTCTCGCCCTGATCGGTTGTGGCAGCGGAGATGGGAATACCCCCGCGGCTGTCGTCGGCGCAGGCGGAATGGCCGCCGGCGCGTCCGGCTTCGGCGGAGTGCCGGGACCAGCCGGAATGGCGGCCGCGCCCGGGGGCGGTGCCGTCGGGCTGGTCGGCGCCGGAGGAAGCATCGCCCCGGCTGGCACAGGCGGAGCGGGTCCGGTTGGTGTCGCAGGCACCGCAGGTGTCCCCGTCGTCGGGAGCGGAGGCGTTCCCGGCGGGGTCGGGGGTGCGGGCGCGAGCGGAGCGCCGCCAGCGGGCGCGGGCGGCGTGAACGTGGGTGGCGCCGGTGTCGGCGGCGCCGGTGGCGACATGAGCGGCGGTGGCATGGCCGGCATGGGCGGCGCTCCGTCGAAGCCACCGTGCTTGAAGAATGCGTCCGAGGTCGTCTTCCTCGGCGACTCGTATGTCAACTACGACGTCGCGCATCCGCTGCTCGGCACGCTCATCGCGCAGCGAGCCACCATGGACGGCGCGCTCATGGCCGGGCAGGCGTATCGCAACTACGCCGTGGCCGGCGCCACCATGGCGGCAGCGAGCTTGAACATGATCCCGCCGCAGTGGCCTCTCGCGAAGATGGCGAGCCCCGACATCACCGTCGTCATCATGGACGGCGGCGGCAACGACGTGCTCATCAACAACCCGCAATGCAAGGCGGCGGGCTCCCAGAACGACGCGACCTGCAAGCAGGTCGTGCAGAACACCGTGACGGCCGTCAGCACGCTCATCGACGACTTCCAGAAGACGGGCGTGAAGGATCTGATTTACTTCTTCTACCCCCACGCTCCAACGGGCGGCGCCGACATCAGCGACTACGCCCTCGGCATCCTCCAGAACTCCGCAAAGCTCGTCACCACGGACAAGTTCCGCATGTACGTCGTCGATCTGGTGCCGCTCTTCGCCCCGCACCCCGAGTACTTCTACATCGACGGCATCCACGCGAACGCGACCGGTGAGGGCGTCATCGCGGACGCCATTTACAAGGTCATGAAGGACAACTGCATCGCGCAGCCGCAGAGCAAGGGCTGCTGCATGCCCTGAGCTCGCCTCGACGGGGT
>CAYUAW010000006.1:22207-60964 GCA_964442485.1 uncultured Polyangiaceae bacterium | reverse complement strand
ACTGGCGGTCGCTATTGCTGCAGCGTGGACTCGCCGCACCAGGTCGCGGCGGCCTGCGAGTACACCACGCAGAAGCCGTGGTCGCATTTACCGCTCGCACACTCGACGTCCTGGGCGCAGGGGATCGCGTTCGCTTTCACCGGGTAGCAGACGCCGGCAGCGCAGTAGCCATCCGAGCTGCACGGCGCAGTTGCTGTGCAGGCGCCGCCGAGCGGGACCGGCACGAAGCACTGGCCGGTCATCAGGTTGCAGGCGGGTGCAGTCGGGGGACAGGCCTGCGTCGGGTTCTGCCTGCAGTCCGCGGAAAGAGGCTCGCAGTTCGCGCTGCCCATGGCGGTCTCGACGCAGACGAGCCCGTTCGCCGAGTGGCAGGCGGCGCTGCTCCCCGATTGCGGACCGTAGAAGATGCTGTGGCAATGGGCCATGACGCCGTCCTCGATGCACGAGAACGCGCACGGATCGCCGAGCGCGCCGCGCCTGGGCTGCGCGCACAGGTTGTCCGGGCCGCAGACCGCGAAGGCGTCGGGCCCCGGCTCGCACTCGAAGCTCGACTTGCACGGACTGCCGGGCGGGATGTTTCCGATGAAGGCGTCGTAGCAGGTGGTGATGTCGACGGACTGACAGGCCTGTGCGGCCGCCGTGACGGCCTGAACGCAACGGCCCGCCTGGGCGGAATCATAGAGCAGCGTCGTGTCAGAGAGCGGCACCACGAACTCCTGCACGACCGTCTGCCGGCAATGAACGGGGTCGAACCCGCGGTGCGCCGCCGTGCAGCACGCCAGGACGCTGTCGCAGAGCGCATGGATGATCTGCGCCTGGAACTGATCCTGCTGCACGTGCGACGGATCTGAACCTGCGCAGCCCGATGCTGCCGCCGCTGCGCCAGAACAGATGGCCAGCGCGTGAACCAACTTCGTAAATAGCCGCATGCTCGAAGCCAGAGGCGGTCCTGTAGCGCAGTTCGATTGTGCGCAAAAGGTTCGAAAGCGAATCGCGCGAATGGTCTGAAGCCTCACGGTAGCTTTACAGTGGGTCGCAGAATGCGTGTTTCCAGAAAGGAGATCCGATCACGAGGCCAGGACTCGCGCTCTTAGCGCTGGCGCTCACACCGGCACATTGGTGTGCGTATCACGCGCTCCGGCCCGCGCACCTAGCGTTAGAGCTCACTCCTTACCGAAGAGAAGCCGTGCTGGAACATTCCCTTTCGGCGCGCCTTGCGTGACGGCGGCGGCGAATGAATTGGCTGCTACTGCCAGCCGCAGGTTTGCCCCTTCAGCTCGGAGTCGAGCCACGCTGTGAGCGGCGCGAAGTAATCGAGCAGGGCGCGCGCGTCCGCGCGTGATTCGCCGCCGAGCGTGGCTAGCGCTTGAGGCCACGGCTTGCTCGCGCCGAGCGCGAGCATGGCGCGCAATCGAGCGCCCGCTTCCTTGCTTCCGTAAACCGAACAGGACGCGAGCGGGCCCGTATCCCCCTTCGCCTTGCACAGGGCCGCATGAAACTGGAACTGATAGACGTGCGCGAGGAAATAGCGTGCGTACGGCGTGCTCGACGGCACGTGGAACTTCGCGCCGGGATCGAAATCCGCCTCGCTGCGCGGCGAAGGGGCGCGGATGCCCTGATAGCGCTCGCGGAGCTCCCACCACGCAGCGTTGTATCTCTCCTTCGGGACCTGACCTGAGAACACCTGCCAGCGCCAGCGGTCGACCAGCAACCCGAACGGCAGAAACGCGACCTTGTCGAGCGCCGTTTTCATGAGCTGGTCGATCAGCGCCAGGTCTCCGGTCGGTACGCGGTCGAGGAGCCCGATGCTCTTCAGGTACGCCGGGGTGACGGACAGTGCGATCGTATCCCCGATGCCCTCGTGGAAGCCGTCGTTCGCTCCGGTCTGAAAGAGGATCGGCAGTGCCGAGTACTCGCGCGAGTAGTAGTCGTGGCCGAGCTCGTGATGAATCGTGACGAGATCCTCCTCGGTCGACCGGATGCACATCTTGACGCGCAAGTCGTCGGCGTAGGTGATGTCCCACGCCGACGCGTGACAGACCACTTCGCGGTCGGAAGGGCGCGTGAAGAGCGAGCGCTCCCAGAAAGTGGCAGGCAGCGGGTCCAGGCCGAGCGAGACGAAGAAGCGCTCCCCGATCTTCACCATCGCCTTCGCATCGTAGGCCTTGAGCTTCGCTTCGAAGCTCGTCGACTTGCCGGGGTACGGTTCGACGAGATCGTACACGTGCGTCCAGTCCTGCGCCCACATGTTGCCGAGCAGGTGTGCGGGGATGGGCGCGCCGTCGGGGACTTCCTTCTTTCCGTAGCGCTTCTGCAGCCGCGAGCGCACGTAGCAGTGGAGCCGCTCGTAGAAGGGGCGAACCTCGCTCCACAGGCGCTCGAGCTCGGCGTCGAACTCCGCGGGGGTCATGTCGTAACCCGAACGCCACAGCTCGCCGAGATCGCCGAACCCGAGGTCGCGAGCGCCGCGGTTGCCGAGCTCGACGTAGCGCGCGAACGCATCTTTCAGTGGAACGGCGGTCGAGTGCCAGCCCACCCACGCCTCGCGCAGCGCCGCAGGGTCGCGGCTCTCGCTCATGAGCTTCGATAGATCGTCGAGGTTCTTGCAGCCGCTCTTCGCGACGGAGCCCGCGGGGCAGTACTTCGCTTTGCCGTAAGCGCTCACCATCTTCGATTCCAGCCCGGAGAGCTCTTCACGCAGCGCGGGATCGTCGGGCGCCGGAACGGTCTGCGATAACCGGAGCAGCATGAGCTGCCGCGCAGCGTCCTCCGGGAGCGCGAGCCCGGTGAAGCGCAGAGCCTCGCGTACGGCGCGGGTCACGTACTCGGCCGTTCGAGCCTCGGCATCGGCGGCGAGCGTCTCGGTGTCGTCGGTGATGAAGTTCTCGCTGACCCAGGCCGCGCGGTCGCGCGCGATCCACAGTCGTCGCAGGTCGGCGTCCACGCGTTTCAGGAAGGCCAGCGCTTCCGGTACGGTCGCCCGCGGTGTGTCCTTCTCGGGTGTGGCGACGGCGGGCCGTGCGGCGCCCGGGGAGCGCGCGGCCGAAAGCCCCACCGCGCCGCATGGCCGCTCGTTCGCTGCCGGAGCGCTGCACGCGGCGAGGGCGATCGGGACGAGGAGCGCTGCCGCTCTGCGCATCGCTACCAGGCGATGTCGGGAAAAGGCCTGCCGGGGCGGGCGAGGAGATAGCCCTGCAGGAGCTCGGAGCCGAGGCCGAGCAGGCACTCGCGCTCCTCCACGGTCTCGATGCCCTCGGCGATGACGGTGATGCCCATGTCCTTGCACAGCGCCGTCATCGAGCCCACGAGCTTCTGCTTCACCGGGCTCGAGTGAACGTCGCGGACCAGGCTCATGTCCAGCTTGACGAACTCCGGCTCGAGCAGGGCGAAGCTCGTCAATCCGGCGTAGCCCGCTCCCAGATCGTCGATGGCGATGCGAAACCCCATCTGGCGCAGCTCTGCCACGCGCGCGCGCGCGTCTCGCACCTCGTCGAGCGACGCGCGCTCCGTGATCTCGAACACGACGCGCCGGGCCATCGCCGCGAGCGGCGAGGCGGGATCCGTCAGGATGGGATCCTCGAGATCGCGCGCGTGCAGGTTGACGAACAGCAGCACGTCCTTTCCGACGCGATCCATCGGAGCGGCCGCGGTTGCGCGCACGGCTCGCCCCACGTCGTTCAGCCGGCCAAGCCGCGAAGCCGCCTCGATCACCGCGCCTGGGTTCGGCAGCGCCGGTTCGCCGCTCCGGAGCAGCGCCTCGTACCCGAACACCGTGCGCGCTCCGTAGTCGACGATGGGCTGATAGGCCATCCACAGCGTCTCGATGGCGCGAACGAGCGTCACCTCGAGCCCTGCGCGATCACCAGCTTCGGGTCGCGTGCTGCCGAGCTCGCGCATCGCCTCGCGCTTTGCTTTCGCCAGACGGCTCAGGTCCACGGCGCGACGGACGAGCTGCAGGAGCTTCGGTCCCTCGAACGGCTTGATGATGTACTCGCACGCCCCGTGGCGCACCGCCTCGATGGCCGAGTTGACGTCGGGAGCGCCCGTCATCAGGAGCACCGGCATCTCGAGGTCTCGCTCGCGCACGACGCGAAGCAGCTCTATGCCGCTCATCTTCGGCATGGCGACGTCGGTGAGCACCGCATCGAAAACCTGCTCGGCGAGGAGCGCCGCCGCCCGCTGGCCGTCCTCCGCCGTCACGACGGCGAACCCTGCCCGCTCCAGAGTCCGCGCGATGGCGCGCCGGAGCTCGGGGTCGTCGTCTGCCAGGAGGACGCGCGACGGTGCGCGCACCGCGCGCGCCGCGTGGGCTCCCTCTGCAGGCGACATGCTCTCGGCGAGTGTGCCACGGCCGCAAACGAAACCTCAACCTACCGGAGGTCGAGGTGCTTTTCGTCTCGCCGGCTCAGCCGCACGTCCCGGGGATCCAGAAGAGCGGGCAGCCGCACTTTCCGGCCGTCGTGCAGCACGCAGGCCCCGCGGCGATGTTGCAGGTCGGGCAGGACGTCGGTTTGCAGCTACCCCCGGAATTCGCGGCGCCGCTACCATTCGAGGAGCCGCCCTGCGAACCGCGACGCCCGCCCGAGGACGACCCGCCGATCCCGATGGGTGGGATGAACCCCGCGCCACCCGACGAGGAAGAGGAGCTCCCACCGCTGCCCTGTCCGGGCGTCCCGCCAGGCGCGTCCGGTGTTCCGGCTGCGCCGGTGGCCGGCACGCCCCCGCCGCTCCCCGGGTCCATGCTGCCCCCGACACCGGCGGGGTCGCCGCCCCCGGCTCCCAGGCCAGGGTCTCCCCCGATGGACACGCTGCCGCCCGGACCGGAATCCACGAGGTCAGCTGGCTCGAAGCCCACGACGCTTGCACAGGCGGTGGTCAGCAGCACCGCACAGAGCCACACCGATTTCGGATGCCGCATCTCCGCCGAAGACCTCGCTACGGCCGGGAGTGTACCTCCTGGTCTCCAGCAGGGTAGCGTAAAGGCCTGCTCGGGCGGCCTTTGCGCCCTCCGGATAGCCTGTCGGTTTGCGTCATAACCCCGATGCAATCGTCGTGGGTGTAAAGTTCGCGTGAGGTCGGTCTTGCCCGAGGAAACGTCTGTCGCAGGATCGTCACCAAAGCAGCCGGCATTGGCCGGTAGCTTCTCTCCGCCCACCATCATGCACGAACCCGAAGTCGTCTCCGACGAGCCGCTCGCTTCGTCGGTCTTCGCCTCGAAGGACGACGCGCCACCGAGCGTGGTACCCCCCGCCCGCTTCCTGAATCGCGAGCTCAGCTGGCTCCTCTTCAACCGGCGAGTCCTGGCCGAAGCGCTGGACGAGCGCTTGCCGCTCCTCGAGCGCGTGCGCTTCCTCTCGATCTTCGCCGGGAATCTCGACGAGTTTTTCATGATCCGCGTGTCCGGCCTCCGGACGCTGATGGCGACGAGCGCAGCGGAGCGTTCTCCCGACGGTCGCACGCCGGCGGAGCAGCTCGGCGCGATCCGGCGTGATCTGCTGCCGGTCCTCGATCGCGCCAGCAAGTGCTGGTCCGAGGATCTCCTGGCGAAGCTCGGCGACGCGGGCATTCGCATCCTCCGCTACGAGGAGCTGAAGAAGAAGCAGCGCAAGCTCCTGCGCAAGCACTTCAAGGATCGCATCTTCCCGATCCTGACGCCCCTGGCGTTCGATCCCGGGCACCCGTTCCCTCACATCTCGAACCTCAGCATCAACCTCGCCGTGGTCGTGAAGGACGCGAGCCAGAGAGAGAAGTTTGCGCGCCTGCGGGCGCCCGTCGCGCTCCCACGCCTGGTCCGCATGCCGGACGAAGAGAAAGCGGACAACTACGACGTGCTCGGCGTCGAGGCCGCGATGGAGCCGAACTTCGTCTGGCTGGAAGAGGTCATCTCGGCCAATCTCGATCTGCTCTTTCCCAAGATGGACGTCGTCGCTTCCTATCCATTCCGCGTGACGCGCGACGCAGACGCCGAGATCGAGGAAGACGAGGCCGGGGATCTGCTGACGGTCGTGTCGCAACTGGTGGAGCGTCGCCAGTTCGGGCGCGCGGTTCGTCTCGAGATCGACAGCAAGATGCCGGACCGCATCCGGGACATCCTGACCGTCAATCTCGAGCTCGCTCCGTATCAGGTGTACACGACGACCGGCCCCATCGGTCTGTCCGATCTGGCGCAGCTCGCGTCCCTCGATCGGCCCGCGTTGAAGTATCCGGCGTTCACGCCGGTATCGCGCTCGCTCGCCATGAAGGAGGGCATTTTCAAGGAGATCCAGAAGCGCGACATCATCCTGCATCATCCGTACGACTCGTTCGACACGGTCCTCGATTTTCTCGCCGCCGCGGCGAAGGACCCCGACGTGATCGCGATCAAGCAGACGCTCTACCGCCTCGGCCCCGACTCCCCCGTCGTGCGCCGGCTGGAGGAGGCCCGCGAGAACGACAAGCAGGTCGCGGCGCTCGTCGAGCTGAAGGCGCGCTTCGACGAGGAGAACAACATCGTCTGGGCGCAGCAGCTGGAAGATTTCGGCGTCCACGTCGTGTACGGCGTGGTGGGGCTCAAGACCCACGCGAAGATGACCCTGGTCGTGAGACGGGAGGGCCCGGGCATCAGGCTGTACGTCCACGTCGGCACCGGCAACTACAACGCGGTCACCGGTCGTCTCTACACCGACGTCGGGCTGCTCACGACGCGCCCGGAGCTGGCACGCGACGTGGTCGATCTGTTCAACGCGCTGACGGGCTACTCGGCGAAGACCGACTACAACGAGCTCGTCGTCGCGCCGGAATCGATGCGCTCGTACATGCTGTCCCGCATCGACCGCGAGATCGAACACCAGCGCCACACGGGCAACGGGCACATCGCCTGGAAGTGCAACGCGCTCTCGGACGAGCGCATCATCGACGCGCTGTACCGCGCGTCGAGCGAAGGCGTCAGGATCGAGCTGCAGGTACGCGGCATCTGCTGCTTGCGGCCCCAGGTGCCGGGCCTGAGCGAGAGCATCGTCGTTACGTCGGTGGTCGGCCGCTTGCTCGAGCACGAGCGCATCTACTACTTCTTCAACGGCGGCGACGAGGAGCTGCTCATCGGCAGCGCGGACATGATGCCGAGGAACCTGGACCGCCGCGTCGAGATCCTCGCGCCCATCAAGGACCCCGAGCTACGGAGCGCGGTGAGGGACAGCATCCTGCGAAGGGCGCTCGACGACACCGCGAAGTGCTGGGTCCTTCGAGCGGACGGTTCCTACAGTCGCAGGGAGCCTGCCACCGGTGAAGAGCCGCACAATTCGCAGGAATTCATGATGGCGAAGGGCGGCGCCTGGCGACAGGATTGAACATGGACATCGTCGTAGTCAGGCACGGAGTCGCCATGGATCGCGAGGAAGCCGCTGCGAACGCGGTCTCCGACCAGGACCGGCCGCTCACGTCGAAGGGGCGACGGCGAATGAAGGGCGCCGCGCGCGGTGTCGCGCGCCTCGCGAGCGGCGCGGAGCTCCTCCTGTCGAGCACGCTGGTCCGCGCCGTCCAGACGGCGAAGCTCGTCCGTCGAGCGCTGGACGACGACATCGGCTATCGCGAGACCGCGTCGCTCCTGCCCGACGCCGAGCCGTCGGAGCTCGCGCGGGAGCTGTCGGAGTCGCTGTCGCTGCCCGCCGTCGTGGTCGTGGGGCACGAGCCGCACCTCGGACGTTTCGTCGGGTGGAGTCTCGCCGGCCAGGCAAGGGATCTCGTCGAGCTCGACAAGGGGGGCGCGTGCCTGCTCCGTTTCGAGGGGGGCCCGACGGCCGGCGGTGCTCAGCTCGTCTGGCTCCTGTCCTCCAAGCTGCTCCGGCGGGTAGGGTAGCCCTCATGTCCGAAGTTGCCGTCGATGCGAGTCCGCCTCCTCCGGGCTCGGCGCCGCAGCGCCAGACGGGAACACCGCTCGCGGCGATCGACCTCGGCTCGAACAGTTTCCACATGGTCGTCGCCCGCGCCATGGACGGGCAGATCGTCATCGTCGACCGCATGAAGGAGATGGTGCAGCTCGCCGCCGGCCTGGACGACGAGCGGCGGATCCGCGCCGATGCGCAGACGCGCGCTCTCGTCTGCCTCGAGCGGTTCGGCCAGCGCGTGCGCGAGATGCCGCCGGAGAGCGTGCGAGTCGTCGGGACGAACACGCTGCGCGTCGCTCGCGACGCGCAGGCCTTCCTCGAGCGCGCGGAGGACGCGCTCGGTCAGCCCATCGAGATCATCAACGGCATCGAAGAGGCGCGGTTGATCTACCTGGGCGTCGCCCACGGTCTCGGGGCGAGCACCGATCGCCGTCTGGTCATCGACATCGGCGGTGGCAGCACAGAGCTCGTCATCGGCGAGAGCTTCACGCCGCTCGACATGGAAAGCCTCTACATGGGCTGCGTCGTGATGATGAACCGGCACTTCCCCGACGGCAGGATCTCGGCGAAGCGCTTCCGTCGCGCCGAGGTGACCGCGCTCCAGGAGCTCGAGCGCGTCCAGGGTCGCTTCCGCAGGCTCGGGTGGAAGGCGGCGATCGGAGCGTCGGGGACCATCCGCGCCGTCGCGTCGGTCGTCGCGAACTCCGGCTGGAGCCGCCAGACGATCACGCGGGACGCGCTGCGCAAGCTCCGCGCCGCGATCATCGACGCGGAGGCCGTCGAGAAGATCTCCCTGCCGGGCCTCAGCCGGTCGCGCGTCTCCGTGTTTCCCGGCGGCGTCGCCATCCTGTCCGCGCTCTTCGAGAGCCTCGAGATCGAAGAGCTGCGCGTGAGCGATAGCGCCCTGCGCGAAGGGCTGCTGAACGATCTCCTCGGACGCTTCCAGCACCGCGACGTCCGCAACACGACGGTGGAAGCGCTCATGGAGCGCTATCACGTCGATCGCGAGCAGGCGCGGCGCGTGGAACAGACCGTGCTCTCGCTCCTGCCGCAGGTCGTCGACGCCTGGAGCTTGCCACGGCGCCGATCCGAGGAGCTCTGCTCGTGGGCCGCGCGCCTGCACGAGATCGGCCTCGACATCGCGCACAGCCACTATCACAAGCACGGCGCCTATGTGCTCGAGAACGCCGACATGCCGGGCTTCTCGCGGCAGGAGCAGTGGCTCCTCGCCACGCTGGTGCGCGCTCATCGGCGCAAGTTCCCGAGCACCCTCTTCAGGAACTTGCCGACGAAGGGACGGATGGTGGAGCACCTCGCCGTCGTGGTGCGGCTCGCGGTGCTGCTCCATCGCAGCCGCACCGACGTCCCGGAGATCACCGTGTTTCCGGCCCGTCGCTCGCTCTCGGTGAAGTTCCCTGCCGGGTGGCTCGACGTGCACCCCTTGACGCAGGCCGATCTCCTCGAGGAGGCCGATCTGCTGAAGACCGCGGACTTCGAGCTCAAGGCGGTCGGCAACGTGGCGGTGCCGCAGGTCGGGGACTGACCGACCTGTGGCGATCGACTTTCGCACCGTCGCGAAGAAGCTCCGGAAGAGCGCGCTCGTGCGCGGCCTCCGGCGCGAGGCGCCCGCGGTCAGGAGCCGGGCCAGGGGTCTGCTCCAGTCGTTCCTGCCGGGCGCCATCGTCGTCCCGGAGGACCCCTTCGACGTGCGTCGTCCGCGCGACCCCGCGACCGCGGGCTCGGTGGTCGCGCCGGGGCTCGCCGCCCACCTCGGGCAGGTCGTTCACAAGCGGCTCGGTCAGCTCGTCGAGACCATCGACTTCGTCGAGAAGGACGATGCGGTCGAGGCGTTGCACGACCTCCGCGTGGCGTCGCGCCGGCTCCGCGCCTTCGTGAAGCTGTTCGAGCCCCTGCTCGATCCGCCCATCGTCGCTCACGTCGGCAAGCCGCTGCGCAGGGTGACTCGCGCCGCCGGCGAGCTGCGCGACATCGACGTGCAGCTTTCGCTGATCGAGGAGCGCGTGAGCGCGCAAACGACGGACGCCGCGCGCGCCGCGCTCGAGCACCTCCTCGAGCGAGTGCACGGTCGAAGGAGCGGCGTGGAGGCACACGCGCGGAGGAAGCTCCGCAAGGTACGGCCGGTGGACTTGAGCGTCGGCGTCGCCGCTGCGCTCGGCGAGGTCGTCGCGCGTCTTCCCCCTTCGCCCGGCGACGCTGCGCGGCTTGCCTGGACCCTGCTCGACCCCATCGTCGACGAGATGGATGTTCACGACAGGGCCGCCGGTTCGGGTGCGCCGCCCGAGGCGCTCCACCGGCTCCGCATCAGCGTCAAGAAGCTCAGGTACGCGCTCGAGCTGGTCGCCCCGCTGCTCGGCGAAGATCAGCGCGAGCTCATCAAGCGCGCCGAGACCCTCCAGGAGCTCCTCGGGTCGCACCATGACCTCCACGTGATTTCCGGACTCATGGACGACGAGCGCGCGAAGCTCGAGGAGCGTGGGCGAAAGACGCTTCCCTTCGGCCTCACGGTTCTGCGTGGCGAGCTCGAAGCGGAGGAGCGCGCGCTGGTCCTCCGCTTCGAGGAGACCCGCGCCGCGCCCGGATACTTCCGCGACCGCATCCAGTCAGCGCTCGCCAGGGCCTGACGCCGCGCTCGTGTTCGCAAGTTGCGCAAGATTTCCAGCGCAGCGCGTCGACTCTTGCGGACGGGGCAGACGAGCCGCACGCGTTTTCGCCGAGCATCGTGCGGTGGCCCGGCGGCCAGCTCGTCGCACCGACATCGTCACCGGTAGTACGTTGCTTGCGCAGGTTCGAGCCGTCGCGATGCTCGGTCCGACAAGAGCGCCGCCAGCGGGCGCGCCCCATCACGGCTCGACGGAAAGGACGACCCTGGGGTACAAAGGCATGTGCTCTTGTCGCTCTTCCACGGCCTCGTCTCCATCCTGCGGAGCCCGAAGCTCCTCTTCAGCAGCAACGCCGTCGACTACTACCAGTACCTGGGCGACGACGTCGTCGAGGGACGCAGCGGCGGCTTCGAGGATCCGAACAAGCCCCTGTGGCTGAATCTCGGGTACTGGAAGTCGGCGCGGACGTACCCGGAGGCGGCGAAGGCGATGGCGCGCCTCCTCGGCGACGCGGCGGAGCTCGGTCCGAAGGACGAGCTGCTCGACGTCGGCTTCGGATTCGCCGAGCAGGACTTCTTCTTCATCGAGAACTACGACGTGAAGAAGATCACGGGGCTGAACATCACACCGCTCCACGTCGAGCGCGCCAACCAGCGCGTGCGGGAGCGCAAGCTCGAGAGCCGCATGGATCTGCGCATCGGCTCCGCCACCGAGATGCCGTTCCCCGACAACTCTTTCGACAAGGTGACGGCGCTGGAGTCGGCCTTCCACTTCAACACGCGGGAGAAGTTCTTCGCGGAGGCTTTCCGCGTCCTCAAGCCGGGGGGCAGGATCGCGACGGCGGATGGTGGCCCTTATCCCGGTCAGGGCCCGCTCACCTTCGCGAACCGCTTCGTCATGAAGCGATGGTCCGTCCCCGTCGAGAACATGTACGACCGCGAGGAGTACCAGAAGCGGCTCGCGGCGCACGGCTTCGTCAACGTGCGCGCCCTGTCCATCCGCAACGACGTCTTCCCGGGGTGCACGAAGTACCGACGCCTTCGCGAGAAGGGCACCCCCATGAAGGACGCTGTCATCGAGCTATCGCCCGAAGAGGTCGAGCAGTGTTTCAGCATCGAAGAGTGGGCGCTCACCGGGTTCACCGACTACGTGATCTTCACCGCCGACAAGCCACGTTGACAGGTGGAGCGGCTGCTCGATCCCAGAGTGAGTGAATGCTGGTAGGCCTCCGGATCGTCATCGGCGTCGTCGTCTTCCGCTTGAAGAAGCTGGAGATGGCCAACCTGGCGGCAGCGCTCGCCATTGCGCTCGCCCTGCGGCTCGGGTTCATCGACGTGGGGGTGCGCCTGGCCTTCGCCTTCGCGCTGAACATCGTCGTCTACCTGAACAACGACTACATCGACGTCGAGCTCGATCTCAATTCGACGAACAAGGACACCAGCAAATCGAGCTACCTCGCCCAGCACCTTCGCGCGGCCTTCTGGGCGCAGGTGGTCCTGGTCGTGCTGCTCTCTGCCGGCGCGCTCGCATACGACGCCGGCCTTTTGTTTCCCATCATCGTGGGCGGCGGGATCTGCTGGTGGTACTCGGCCATCCTGAAGCGGCGTCCGTTCTGGGACATCATCGCCATGATGATCTGGGGGCTCGCCATGCCGATGTGCGGGTCGCCGGTGGAGCGCACGCTCGGCTGGTGCCTCGCCGCGCAGCTCGGGCTCTTTTCCGGAGTGTTCGAGAGCATCCAGGTCATGCGCGACGCGGACGCGGACGCCGCACAGGCCGACGTCCGCACCACGGGCGTGGTGCTCGGCAAGCTGCGGACGTTGATGCTCGCGCGCGTCATCATGGTCACGTGCACGGCCTACGCCGCGCTGGTGATGGACTGGCGAGCCGCCGTGGTCAGCGCCGGTGCGCTCGTCATCCCGTTCACTCCCCAGGACGTCGCGAAGTACTGGACCCGCGTGAAGCTCGTTTACGGCGTCACATGGCTCGTCATCTGTGCCGTGGTCTTCCTGCAGCAGCGTAGCTCGGGCCTCGTCTGGGCCGTCGACGCCGCGTCGATGCTGCGCTGAGCGGCGCAAGGGCGCACCGGGAGATCCCGACGTCGATGAGCTCGCTCGAGTCCCGGCTCATCCGCTTTCTCGGCAAGAAGCGCCTCGGCGCGTGGCTCGCCCTCGTCGCGGTGGTGCTGTCGTCGCCCTGCCTCTTCATCGGCTTCTTCCTGGACGATTACATCGGGCGCTACGTCTGGTCCGATCTACCCGGGGCGCACGCCTGGAACCGCATCATCGAGGGCGGCTACGCCATCGCGAACGGCAACCCAGCCGACAACCACTGGCAGGTGGAGCTCGGCTTCGCCCCGTGGTGGATCTACGATCACCTACTCGTCCGGCTCTACCGGCCCATCGCGCTCGCCACGCATCTCCTCGACGCGAAGCTCTGGCTGCACAGCGCATTCATGATGCACGCGCACAGCTTGCTGTGGCTCGCGCTCATGGTGCTCGCCGCGACGCGCATGTATCGAGCGGCGCTCGGCCCGATGGTGGGCGGCTTCGCCGCGCTGCTCTTCGCGGTCGACCACACGCATGGCTTCGTCGTCGGCTACATCGCGAACCGTCACGCGCTGGTCGCGGGCACCCTGTGCATGCTGTCCCTCGAGCTGCACATCCGCTCGCGGACGAAGTCGGACAGGCCCGCGTCCCTCATTGCTCCCATCGCTTACCTCCTTGCGTTGCTCGCGAGCGAGGCGAGCCTCGCGATGGCGGGCTATCTCTTCGCGTACGCCCTGTTCGTCGAGACGGGCCCGCTCATCCGGCGAGCGCTCTCCTTCGCGCCTTATTTCCTGATCACCGTGGTATGGCGCGGCCTGTACAACCTGACCGGTCACGGGGCGCGTGGCTCGGGACTCTACCTGGATCCCGGGCGCGATCCGGCGCACTTCCTCGTCGCGATGATGGAGCGCGGACCGGTGCTCCTGCTCGGCCAGTTCTTCATTCCGCCGGCGGAGGCGGCGTCGCTCGGTGGCGGGGCGTACGTGAAGCCGCTCCTGGTCTTCGCCGCGTTCTTCTCGGTCGCGCTGCTCGTCGCCTTCGCGCCGCTGCTCGCGCGGAGCCGCACGGCGCGGTTCTGGGCGCTGGGGCTCCTGGTCTCGCTCGTCCCGGCGAGCTCCACCTGGCCCCACAACCGCCAGCTCCTGTTCACGAGCTTCGGCGCCATGGGCCTGGTGGCGGAGCTCTGGGACATGTTCGTCAATCTGCGTGGTCAGAAGCTTCCACTGAACGTACGGGCTGCCGGCGCCATCGGCGCAGTGCTGCTACTCGGTCGCCTCGTCATCTCGCCGGTGGCGACGCCCATCGCCGTCTGCAGCATCATGCTCACCACGCCGCTTCACCACGCCATCACCAGCGTCGGCGACGCGATCGGCGGTCGCGACGCCGTGTTCGTCACCGCGCCGGACTACTTCGCCGTGAAGCTCGTCCAGCTCTCGCGCCGGGTGGAGGAGCAACCCATCGCTCGTCGCTTTCGCGCGCTCTCGTTCGGGCCGGAGCCGGTCACCGTCGAGCGCACGAGCGATCGTTCACTCCGCCTGCACTACGAGGGCGGTATCCTGACGCATCAATTCATGGAGCTCTACCGCGCCCGCGATATTCCGATGCCGGCGGGCACCCGGGTCGAGCTCGCAGGGCTGTCCATCGAGGTAGCTCACACCACAGCCGACGGGCGCCCCGACGTCGCGGACTTCACCTTCGACCGCGCGCTGGAGGATCCGAGCTTTCGCTTCTACTACTGGACGGACGGCGGCTTCGCCGCATTCGTCCCACCCCGCTCCGGCGCGCGCGAGAAGCTCCCCGCCGCCGTGATGCGCTACGGCCTTCACTGACGGAGGCAGGGATCATCGCTCGAGCCCCGCGTGGGCTGCTCTACCGCGCGCGCTCGGACGTCGGCTCGGCGGCTGCGCTCGGTGCGAGCGACGGCACCCGGCGCGCCCGCGCACGGAACTCCGAGGGCGCCACGCCCATCCAGCGGCGGAAGGCGCGATGGAACGCCGACTCGCTGGAGAACCCCAACAGGAACGCGACCTCGCTCACGGCGACGGAGGGTTCTCGCAGATAGCGCTCGGCGAGCTCCTTGCGGATCTCGTCGACGATGTCGCTGAACGTGGTGCCCTCCTGATCGAGCCGGCGGCGCAGCGTGGGGACGCTCATTGCCATCTTCAGGGCCATGAACTCCATCGTGACCTCTCCGCCGCGCAGCTGCTCGATCACGATGCGACGCACGCGGCCGGCGACCCCTTCGATCGCGGGCAGATGTTCGAGGAGGCGGCGCGCGTGCTGCTCGTAGGCCTCCGAGACCGTCTGATCCGAGCGCGCCATCGGCGACGCGAGCGTCTCTTTGTGAAAGACGATGTCGTTGGTGCCGCCGCCGAAGAACACGGGGCAGTTGAAGTAGCGAGCGTACTCGGCGACGTAGTCCGGCTCGGGGTGCGCGAAGTGCACCTCGGCAGCGTCCACGCCGGGCGCGGAGTTGCGACGGACGAAGGACAGCGTCGACGTGAGCACGAAGTCGTTGGCCGCGGGCGGCTGGTAGACTCCGTCCGTGACGCGGTACCGGTAGACTACGCGGTCGCTCTGCTCGATGAGTATGAACTCCGCGGAGCCGTGCATGAGCCGGTAGTAGCGGGCGATACACGACAGAGCGTCGGCGAGCGTGGGCCGGCTGCGCGCCGCATACTCGAGCACGTCGAGGTCGCACGGTTCGGCGAGCGACCCCGCCTGGAGCCCAATGGTAGGATCCTGGCGGTTAGAGATACCCGATTCGAGCATCTCGATCGCGGTGCGGTGCGGTATCCTCGTGTCCGAGTTGGCGAAGTCAGCCGGCTCGATGCCTATCTGGCGCAGGAGCGAGAGCGCGCGCGAGCCACCTCCGGCGAGCCGAGCGAACGGCCACACGAGGCGAATCGACACGAGGTTCTCCCTGAGAGACGGGCCGCGCATGGGTCCAGAGCCTCGAACAGGATAGCATCCGGGGGAGGCCGGTATCACAATCAGCACGGCGCTCGGGCCGCTTGCGTCCCTTTGCGGCGGGCGGCCGTTGCCCCAGATTGTCCCGGCCTTGGCTGCCACGAGATTTCACGTCCGCGGGGAGCCAGTGCTCCCGACTCCGATGCAGGGAGCCCCCGGGGCGCTCGGGGTGCGCGGCTCGCTGCTTGCGGAAGAGCGACGTCTGGCCCGAGCGTTCCGTAGAGCCGTCGCCATGGCGCTCACCATGCCGCTGGGCGTCATCGGGTGTTCACATACGACCTCGTCTCCAGGGTCGGGACCGGCCGATCCACCGTCCCGCGACGCCTGCGTTCCCGCGCTGAAGCACGTGTTCTTCGGGATGCTCGACGGGGGGTCCGTCTGCCGCGCCACCCAGTCGCTCGAGTGTGGTCTACCGACCAGCGTGCACGTCCTCGACGGTGGCTGCTCCATCAGGTCCTCCGACTGCAAGGCGGTCTGCCCTTCGTACGGCGCGCTCGATTGTCAGCTCGCGGACGCCTCGTGCTCGGGCGGGCACTCCAAGAGCCAGGCTCCGGTGTCCGTCACGTGCGACTTCTGTCCGAACGGGATCGGCCGCCGTCCGGCCGACCTCGTAGAGCCAGCGCCGCGCTCGGCGTCTGCACTTCCGGCGTTCTTCGAACGCGTGGCATTCCTGGAGGCGGCGTCGGTGCGCGCTTTCGGCGAGCTCGGGGCGGAGCTCGCTTCATTGGGCGCGCCGGCCGCGCTCGTCGCGGAGATCCGCAGCGCGGCGACGGACGAGGCGCGTCATCTCCTCGCGACGGCGCGTCTCGCGCGGCGCTTCGGCGGCCGCGCGCCACCGAGCACGCGCACCTCGAGCACCACGGAGCGCGCTAACCGGTCCCTCGACGACGTCGCTCGCGACAACGCCGTGGAGGGGTGCGTGCGCGAGACGTACGGCGCGCTCGTGGCTTGCTTTCAATCGCGAAAGGCCGAGGACGCGGCGGTGCGCGAGACGATGGTCGCGATCTCCCGCGACGAGACACGCCATGCGGCGCTGTCGTGGGCCATCTTCCGATGGGCCGCATCGCGAACCGCGGCGGGCGCGACGGCCGATGCGCTCGGAGAGGCGATTGCCGAGCTGCACCGCGGCGTCACCGAGCCGCACGGCGATCTCGTCCGGACCGCGGGGCTCCCGACGGCGGCGGAGCAGCGCCGCCTTCTGCGCCAGCTCGAACGTGATGTATGGTCATGACGCCGGAGGCTCAATGATTTCTCAATACGCCACGGGTAGCGTCGACCGCATATCCATGGGTGATCCAGCGCGTGTTCTGGTCGTGGAAGACGATGCCGGCGTGGCCGGAGGCATCGTCCGCGGGTTGCGCGGGGCGGGCTTCGACGTGGAGCTCGCCGCGGACGGCATCGAGGGTACCCGCAAGGCCCTCGAGCGCAGGTTCGACGCGATCGTTCTCGACTTGATGCTGCCCGGGCAGAACGGCCTCGCCGTTCTCGAGCAGCTCAAGGGTCGCGAATCCGTTCCCATCCTGGTCCTGACCGCGCGCAGCGAGCTGCCCGACAGGCTCGCGTGCTTCGCGCTTGGTGCCGCGGACTTCATCGCCAAGCCGTTCTGGATTGAGGAGCTCGTGGTTCGGTTGCGCGCGCGTCTGAAGATCGTACCGGAAGCGAAGAAGCGCGTCGTCTGCTGGGCGGACGCCGTGCTCGATCTGGATCGGCGCGCCGTCACCGTGGCCGCCAATGACGCCGGTCTCACGCGCCACGAGTTCGACATCCTGGCGCACCTCGCCGAGCGCGCGGGGCGCGCCATCTCGCGAGAGCAGCTCGCCGAGCATGCCCTGTCGCCCTTCGAGCAGCGTGACGCGCGCACCATCGACAGCCACATCGCGCGCATCAGGAAGAAGCTCGGGTCTCTCGCCAGCTCGCATCTGACGACCGTGTGGGGCATCGGCTATCGCTTCGAGCTGGAGATAGACGGAGCTTGAGGCTCTGGCGCGGACTCGGTACCCGCATCGTCTTCAGCTCTGTGCTCTGCGGGCTGCTCGGCATTCTGGTCGCGTGGCTGCTCATCCGGCACACCACGCGGGAGACGATGCAGGTCGGGTTCGCACCGTACATCCACAGGACCTTCGACAGCGTGGAGCTCCACCGCTGCGAGACGGCGCCGGAGAAATGGGCCATCGAGCTCGGTAGCGGCGGTCGTCTGGACGCCTACGACATCGCGACGCTTCACTCGCGAAACCTCAGATCGCCGCCGCTCGACGTGGCGCTGTATGCGAAGCTCCGCTCGGGGGAGCTCGCGCCGGTGCAGCTGCCGCGGCTCGGGTCCGACCACGGCGGGACCATGGTGATCCGCGCCTCGAACGAGGGCCCCTGTAGCCTGATCCAGGCGACATGGCCGCCACGCGCGTCCTGGCGGCGCCACCTCCTCTATCTGATGCTCGCGGGGTCGGTCATCGTGATGGCGCTCGCCGCCGCCCTCGGTGTGCTCGCGGTCGTGGGGCCGCTCACCCGCCGGATCGACCGGCTACGTGCGGCGGCGGGGCGTGTCGGTTCGCCGTCGGAGTACTCCTCGGCGGGCGACACGAAGAGCGACGAGCTCGGCGAGCTCTCCTCAATCCTGGACGAAGCACACGACAGGATCCGCGTCGACGCCGCCATGCTCGAGGATCGCCAGAAGGCTCTGGAGCGCTACCTGACCGACGTCGCGCACGATCTGAAGACGCCCATCGCGTCCCTTCAGATCGCCCTCGAGCAAGCGGCCCACCAGAGCACGAGCCCCACCCTGGACGAGATCCTGAAGGGTTCTTTGAAGGACGTCGTCTACCTCTCGGCGCTCACGTCGAACTTGCGCCTGGCCTGTCAGCTGCGCGACGGCTGGGATCCAGCGGCCGGCGACGCGGGCGTCGACCTGGGAGAAGTCGTGGAACGTGTCGCGCTGCGAGTGAGCTATTTCGCGAAGAGTCGAGCCATCAAGGTCGATGTCGCGCGACCCGACGCTCCCGTGCTCGCGCGCTGCCATTCCACCGCCGCCGAACAGGTCGTGACAAACCTCGTCGAGAACGCCGTGTCGTACGGAGATCCGGGGGGACACGTCGCGGTGGTGCTCGAATGTCAGGCCGAAGCATTCACGCTCGAGGTCGTCGACGACGGCCCTGGAGTGCTCCCTTCGGAGCTGCCCCGGCTCGGCGAGCGGACGTTCCGCAGCGACGAAGCACGACAGCGCGAGCCCAACGGAAGCGGCCTCGGGCTCGCCATCTCGAGCGAGGTCTGCTCCCACTGCGACTGGTCACTTTCGTTCGCGCGCGAGGAGCCACGCGGCCTGCGCGTGACCATCAAAGGCGAGCGATTCCCCAATCATCCCGAGGCGTGATGCTTCGTTTGCGGGCTCCACGCTTCCTCAATACGGGAACGACATGATCGGTGCAGCTCCTCGCCGAGTCGCCGTGGGTCTCACATGGTGAAAGCGTTCGTCGGCGATCGAACTCCGGACCGCGGCGGTTCCGGCGGGGAGCGCATTCGATAGGGGCGGTGCCAGGGGGGGCGCCGGCCCGCGACGCCTCAAGCCGTCGTCGTGGAGGTGCCCGTGGCGACCGAGGCGCCGGTGCCACTCGTTGCGATCGAGCTTCCGGAGCTGTTCGTCGCCGAAGCGAAGGCGCTCTCGAGATCGCTCATGATGGCGCCGCCGCCATGGTGACCGCCGTGGTGACCGTGATGTGCGCCCTGGGCGCCACCTTGCGGGCGAGGGGGGGCGAGGTCGGACAGGTTCCCCGACTGCGCCACCTTGTCGAGGCGATCGGCGACCTGCGAGAGGCGGCTGGCCTCGTCGCCGGTCGCGTTCTTCGCGTCGGTGCGCAGTGAGCTCGCCATGTCCGAGACGACCTGCTTGAACTTGGTCGGATCGGATTGGCTTAGCTCCTTCAGTTCGTGGAACATCCGGCCTGGGCCCGAGATGCTGGCGGTGGCCGGGGCGCCGACGGCGCTGCCGCTTGCCTGCGCTGGCGGCGCGTCGCTGTTCCTCGAGCCCACGGATAGCTGGGTGTCGATGGTCGAAACGCTGTTGGTGGATGTCACGTTCATTGCTCGTTCCTTTCACGCTTTTTTCGAGCGTCGACGGGGGGAACGGCAGAAGCCACCGATCGTTGATGGTCCGTTTACGCGCCGTCAATACTTCCGCAACAGCGCCGAGGTGGCAGCCATGCCCACCCGTCCTCACGCGGAGCCTGTCCGGCCGCCCCGTGCGCACACGGGACCTCTGTCTCAGGCGGGCGTCGTCGTTCCCCACTGCTTCGCGCGGTACGCGGCAGGGGGCATCCCGCGCCACCGCTTGAAAGCACGGTGGAACGCGGTCACGTTGGCGAAGCCCAGCAAGAACGCTATCTCGCTGACGGTCAGCGCGCGCTCCTTCAGGTAGCGATCGGCGAGCTGCTTCCGGATCTCGTCCACGACGCCCGCGTAGGTCGTCCCCTCGTCCCCGAGACGGCGCCGCAAGGTCGCCACGCTCATGGCCAGGTGTTCGGCGATCCAGTTCATGCTGACGACGCCAGTGCTGAGGTGAAGCGCGACCTCTTCGCGCACGCGCCCGCTGAGGCCGTCCTTGCGGTTCATCCGCTGAAGGACCTGCCGCGCGTGCAGCTCGAAGGCCGCCTGCCCGGGGGGCGTCTTGCGCTCCATCGACACCGTGAGCCGTGACTTCGGCAGGACGATGGCGTTGTATGGCGCGTCGAACACGACGCGAGTCTCGAAGCGATCGTACGCGCTTGCATAAGACGGGCGCGAGTGCATGAAGCGCAGCTCCGTAGGGGGCTCGTACTTGGCGAGCCTCATGCGCGCGAGCTTCAGCATGCTGGCGATGATGAAGTCGTTCACTGCCGCCGGTCGGACGACGCCGTCCGTCGACCGAAAGCGCCACTCGACGAGATCACCGGCGCCGACCAGCGTCACCTCTTCCACGTCACTGACGAGCCGGAGGTACTGCGAGATGCACCGCATCGCGTCGCCCAGCGTCGCGACGAAGGGCGACGCATGCGCCAGGACGTCCCCGTTCGCGGGCTCGAGCTGCTCGCCGGCGCGTAGCCCGAGCGCAGGGTCGCCCGACGAGGACACACAGAGCTCGAGCAGGTGCATCATGAGCGCGTGCGGAACTCGGGTTCCCGGGTTCGCGAACTCGGCCGAGCCGATGCCGGACGCCGACAGCTCGTCGACGACCGCCGGCACGACGCCGGCTGCACGGAAGAATGGCCAGAGGAAGCGAATCGACAGCCGTGTGTCTTCGTTGGAAGCCGGCGTGACGGGAGCGTGCTCTAGCATGTTGGTTCCTGCTTTGCGGCGACTGCCCGCTCGTATTCAATCGGGGAAATTAGCGGTCGGGGGAGCGTGACCGGCAACGGCTCTGCGCGAGCCCGCCGTGTGAGACGAAGGATTGTTCGGCGCGACGGAGGCGCGCACGGGACGCGTGGGAGACGTGGCTCGCGCCGTCGCCGCCCGTGTCGGCACTGCACGGCCACTGCCGACCGTGGACTTGGTGGGGACCCCGCGATGCTGCGTGACCGGAGGAGGCGCGGAGACGCGCGGCTGGGCGACGGCCGCCGCGACCGGCTCCGTCGTGTGCGCCGCCGGCGCGTCCTCACGGACGACGGCGGGAGACGCCTGGGGCGGGACGATCGCCGGCGCGGACTCCTGTGCGCGAGCCGGAGCCTGCAGTACGGGCTCCGGGGCGGTATTCTTGACGAGCCGGAACGGAAGGAGCACGAGGACGCCCGCGCCGAGAACGCCCACGACCGTCGTCACGATGCGCTGCAGCCGGTCTCGCCGCTCGAGGAGCTCGGGCGTGACCTCCGTCGTCAGCTCTTCCAGCTCGGGCAAGGTCTCGCGCGTAGCAGGCACGAGCGACCGCGGGCCACCGTCGTACGTGCCCTCGTCGCCCTTCTGGAAGAAGGCCTCGGCGTCTTCGCCTAGATGGCTCACGCCGTGGCTCCGTTCGAAGCACCAGTTTCTGCCATTGCCAGTGATGACAGTAACCAGCGCCGAACGGTAGCAGGCAGCCGATACTAGGTCAGAGGGCCGAATGCGTCGCGGCGCCGTTCTGCATCACGATTCGACGCGCTTCGTCACGCGCAAAGCCCTCAGGATATTCGGCGAGATAACGCCGCGCCTCGCGCGCAGCTTCCGCAGCCTGACCCGTTCGCTGCAATGCGCGCATGCGCTCGACACGTGCCTCGCCCGCAAGGGGAGAGCCTGGAAATCGATTCAGCAAGGAGCCGAGATGCTCGGCTTCGCTGCGATCGTCGCCGTGGTTACGAGCATCGACGGCGTTTTGGAACAGAGAATTTTCCTCTGCCAACGTTCCGGGACGTAGCGAGTGAGCGCTCACTGCGTGACCCGGCCGCGGCGCGATCGAGGCCGTTCGCGAGTCGGGCTCCGGTCCGCGTACTGCCGTCGGCGCCGTGGACCCGGAGGACCAGCTCTGGCCGGACGTCACCGCGGCCACCTGCTCCGTCCCGCGCCGCACCACGACCCGGCCCTTCGTAACGGACACCGTGGTGACGAACTCCGTCGGGCCACCGTCGCGGGTTACATCGACCTGAAACACCGTGCCGGTGACCACGACGTCGACGTTCGGCGTCTCGACGACGAGCTTCGGCGCAGCGCTTGGACGGTCGTTCACCTTCGCCCGGAGGCGCCCGCGATCCAGGCGCAGCCGATGTGCCGAGGTGGTCGGAGTGACCATCGAGAGCTCGCTCGAGCCGTCGATCTCCGCGAGCACGAGGTCCGTCAGACGCAGCTCCGCCCGTCCGTCGGCTGCGGTGGAAAGCGCGTCTCCGACCTCGATCGACGACTCCGACACGGCGCTGGGACCAGCCCCATTCACCAGAGTGACCATGCCGGACAGAGCGCGGACATCGCTCGACAAGGTGCGGGTCGCGATGGCGTGGGAACCTACGTGGCGGCTCATCAGGAGGCGCGCCGCGCCGAACAGGCAGAGAGCGGCTGCTGCCACGGAGAGCGCCGCGACCAGTTTCCTGCGCCACAGCTTCCGTCGACGGGTCGCGGCGGCCTGACCGATTGCGGCCGCGATGGAAGGAACGACCCGGGCGCGCTGTGCGATCGTCGTCCGTTCGTCCTCGACCGACACGACCTGGCCTTGCCACAGCCGCGACAGCTCGCTCGCGCGGCGCTGGTGCTCGGGCTCGCTCATGACGGATTCCTCGAGCGAGACGCCTTGTCTTCGCGATCGATACGCTTGAAAAGTTCCTTGCGCCCGCGCACGAGCCTCGATTGAGTCGCGGCGACGGACGCCCCCGTCATCATGGCGATCTCCGCCAGATCGTGTCCGAGGGCATCATGAAGGAAGACCGTCTCGGCCTGCTCCGGCTTCATCGCGGCGAGGTGGCGCCGGACCTGGTCGAGCCGGGACCGTGCTTCCAGCGCCTTTTCCGAGTCCTGCCGGACGAGGGGATGTTCCGGTGTGGCGGCGTCGCCCTCCGTCGAGCGATCTATCCAGCGGCGCTCGCGGCGGCGGCTCCGGAGCGCGTTCAAGCCGACGTGCCCGGCGACGCGCGCCGCCCACGTCTCGAGGCTGCACGCGCCGGCAAACTGCTGCCGGGCCAGGGTGAGCACCACCTGTTCGAAGGCGCTCTGCACGATGTCGTCGTGGTCGGGCTCGCGGCGCCCGAGGATCTTGTAGAGGGTGCGATCGACGACGCCGGCGAGCCTTCGGTACAGCTCGTCCGCGACGCGGCTGTCGCCTCGCTGCACTGCGTCTATCAGCTGCTCGTCGCTGACGGGCGCTTCGGCGGGCGAGCCACCGCCCTGGACGGCACGGAGCCTTGGTCGCTGGAAGCGGGCAGTGTTCTCGGGCACGGCTACAGCTTTACCGATAGTCACCTTAGCGCGTTTCCGGCATGCAAGTTTCAATGGAAGCGGGTCTCGCCTCGTAACACTGGAATCGATTGGACAAATGCGGAGCTCGGGCGCGCCTTGTCGAACGCTCTTCTGCGTGGCATGAGTTCAGGGCCTTGCTGCCCCGCGGACGAAAGCCACCACTTTCGGCGGCCGCTGGGCGCGCCTCGGCGGGCGCGTCGCACTTCCGTTCAACCGCCCGCCGTCTCGCGTTCACCGCCGGTGCGGTTCTCGCGTTCGGATGCGGGAGGGAGCTGATTGGTCTCGGACGCAGTCCGCCGGACGCGTCCGCGCCGGCGTCGTCGACTTCGGTTCACCACCCGGAGTCGACGCCCGACGCAGCGGTCTCGAAGCCTTCACCGTCGTCGACCGGTTCTGCATCTCCGTCCGCTTCCGCGTCCAGCACTCCTCCGCCCTTCCAGCTGCCGAAGCTACCGACACACCCGTGGCCGCGCGATGCGGGCAAGCAGGAGCCTCCCGTCACCCAGCACCCCATGCAACTGCCGGACGGCGGTGATGGCTGCAGGGGCCCGGGCGACTGCGACTACAACTCGCCCGTCTGCAACATGGAGACGGGCAAATGCATGAAGTGCGTGAGCGATCTCGGGTGCTCGATCGGCCTGCACTGCGTGAACAACGAGTGCGTCTGCATCACGGCCGAGGACTGCAGGTACTCGGGCGGCACGTGCGACCCCGTGACGAGGCAATGCCTCGCGCAATGCGGGTCGGACTCGCAATGCACGCTGTTCGCGCCCAAGTGCGAGCTCAATCGCGGCGTGTGTATCCAGTGCAGCGCCGATCCCGAGTGCACCGGCAAGACGTTCGCCGGGGTCACCGTCGAGCATTGCCACAACGCGCTCTGCGTCCAGTGCGTCGACGACACCGGCTGCGCCGAGCCGAAGACGCACTGTGAAACGCGAGAAGGCTTCTGCGTCGAATGCCTGAAGAGCGAGCACTGTCCCGACAAGATGCAGTGCTTCAACGCGCACTGCATCCCGAGTCCCACACCGCCCTGAGCGCTCGGCATCAGCGAAAGCCGTACGCTGCTCCGGCGCGGAACACGTAGCCCAGCGTCGGCGCGGTACCGACGAACGCGCCGGCGGCGCTCACGTCGGTGAGGCCGGCCGTCCATTTCGCCGCGGCCCCAGCGAAGAAGCCGACGGAGGGGGCAGCCCAGTAGTAGACATCCGCACCGAACCGCGCCCCGCCGAGCCAGCGCTCTCCAGTCGTCGGTCCGCCGCCGCCGTTCTCGATCGACGGCGCGAAGAGTTCGCTGAGCGCCTCCGCGTGCAACGCGCCGGTGAAACCGCTCCCGAGCTCACGTGCATAGAGGAGCCCGAGGAACGCCTCCGCGAACGTCGTCTGCACTCCCTGCACGCGTGCGACGGCGGTGGAGTAGGCCACGCCCGCGAGCGCGTGGACTCCACCTCCGAGCAGCAGATGCCCGTCGAGCTCGCCGCCGAGGCGCGGTGCCCCTCTGTCGAGCGCCGAGCCCGCGACGATGGCTCCGCCGACGAAGCCATGGCGTGGCGGCTGGGTCCCGCGCTGCGTCTCGACGGCGTGAGCCCGCTCGACGTGGTCGGGCACTGGCGCGGGCGTCGGGGGCGTCGCGACCACGGGTGGTTGCGACGGAGTCGGGGGCGCGGACGTTGGCTCCGCGGCGGGAGGCGGTGCCGGGTTCGGCGGCGCCTCCTCGACGTCGGGTGGTTCCTTGTTGTGCGCCATCAGGCTCGCGAGCGTGCCGATGACGAGCCCGACGGCGCGCCAGCGTTCCCCGGGCGCGTCCTGCTGCGCGAACCCCATCGTTCGAACGACCCAGCGCTGCTCTCGGCGGAGCGCGACCTCCAGCCGGGCGTGGAGGGGATCCGCCCACGAAACAATCGCAACGACGTTCGGCTCCTGGTCCCCCAGCGGCTCCACGCAGCGCTCCTCCGCCGCGCGGCTACAGGCATCGAGCAACGACTGCTTCAGCGGAGCGGCCGCGTCGGGCGGAGCGATCTCGACCGCTACGAGCGCGGGGGCCATTTCCGTGACGATATAACACCCTTCGCCTGACCCCCCCGAAACGGCTAGCGGGGCGTCGCGCTTATGGAAAGTATGCCCCCCGGAACGGTTACCGGGGCCTCGCGACGTTGACTGTGGCCCATGGGTAATTCTCCGGCGTGGCGTGACATCGTCCGCTTATCGAGTGGATGTTTCGTCCCGGCAGGAACCTTGTGCTAAGCCGGGAGCCATGGCTGCGGCGCGCGTCCAAGCGGGGGACATTCTCGCCGGAAAGTACCGCGTGGAACGCGTCCTCGGAGAGGGCGGCATGGGCATCGTCGTCGCCGCCTTTCATCTCGCTCTGGAGCAGCGCGTGGCCGTCAAGTTCCTTCGCAAGGATATGGCGGAACGCGATGACGCTGCCGAGCGGTTCCGTCGCGAGGCGCGCGCCGTCGCGCGCATCCAGAGCGAGCACGTGGCGCGGGTCCTCGACGTCGGCACGATGGACGACGGGGACACGTACATCGTCATGGAGTACCTCGACGGCAACGATCTCGCCGAGGAGATGAAGAAGCGCGGCGCGCTGCCGCTCGGCGAATCGATCGACATCGCCTTGCAGATTGCCGACGCCGTCTCCGACGCGCACGCCTCGGGGATCGTGCACCGCGACCTGAAGCCGGCGAACGTGTTCCTGGTGCGGCGGCCGGATGGTTCACGCCTCGCGAAGGTGCTCGACTTCGGGATCTCGAAGTCGCTTCTAGTCGACTCGGCGAGCAACGTGTCGCTCACGCAGACGTCCACGGTGATGGGGTCTCCGCTCTACATGTCGCCGGAGCAGATGCGCTCCGCGCGAGACGTCGACGGGCGCACCGACGTCTGGGCTCTCGGTGCGATACTCTACGAGTCGCTGGCAGGCGCGCCGCCGCACAGCGGTGCATCGCTCCCGGAGATCTGCACCTCGCTCCTCCACGACACGCCCCGCTCGCTCGAGAGCATGCGCGGAGACGTGCCGCCCGGGCTCGCGGCCATCGTCATGCGATGCCTCGCGAAGGACCGTGACGAGCGCTGGCCGACGATGCGCGATCTGATGGGCGCGCTTTCGCCCTACTCGACGAAGAGCGCACCGCTCGGCGCCACCGCCGTCTCGCGGGTCTCACCGATCGGTGCGAGCACGACGGGGTCGGGTGTCTCGACGCCCGGTCCCGCGTCTCCGGCGGCCGCCGCGTCCGCGCCGTCGCGAGTGCCAACGGGCGCAACGGAGGCTCCGGCAAGCTTGACGCTCAGTTCGCAGTCGGACCTGCGCGAAGCACGCCGAGCGCGCACGGTCATCTTCGTCGGTCTCTTCGGCGCCGCCATCCTCGTTGCCGTCCTCGCAACCCTGCTGCTCCGGATGACTTCGGGCGGAGAGGAAGTCGCGAAGGGCTCGGAGGGTGTGCCCGCCGAAGCGCCCAAGGCTGCTGCGGCTGGAGCCACAGCTGCGGAGGCGCCGGTCGCGCCTGCGACCGCGCAGGAGACGCCGGTCATCACGACGGTCAACGCGACCGCAGTGCCGGCTCCCGTCGAGTCCGCGCCAAGGAGCCCAGTGCCGACGCCGGAGTCAGCGAGCGCGACCGCGAAACCCAGGGAGCAAAGAAGTGTTCCTGCCGGGGAACACGTCACGTTGCCGAGGCCGAGGCCGGGCGGTGAATCGCTCACGGATTTCGGCGGCCGCCGTTGACACGCGCGGGGCTCCGGCCGAAGGTCGGGCTCATCGAAAATGAGGCTTAGCGCAGCGTTCCCTCGTTTTATCACCGCCGTCGCGGGGCTCCTCTTGTTCACGTCGGTCGCGCGCGCCGGTGCCGACGAGAAGATCGCCGCCGAGGCGCTCTTCGACGACGGGAAACGCCTGATGGCGGAGGGGAAGTTCGCGCCGGCCTGCGAGAAGCTCGAGCAGAGCCAGCGCATCGACGCGGCCGTCGGAACGCTCCTCTATCTCGCCGAGTGTTACGAGAAGAGCGGCCGACCCGCGAGCGCCTGGGCGACCTTCCGCGAGGCGTCCTCCGCGGCGCGCGCCGAGGGGCAACTCGAGCGCGCGCGCATCGGTCTGGAGCGCGCCACGCGCCTCGAGCCGCTCCTCGTGAGGCTCACGATCGTCGTCCCTCCGGAAGACTCGGCGATTGCCGGCTTCAGCGTGAAGCGCTCGAACGATCTGGTGCCGCAAGCACTCTGGGGCGCCTCGGTGCCGGTCGATCCGGGTGACTACACCATCGAAGCCACGGCGCCTGGCTGCGACTCGTTCTCGCGGCGCATCACCGTGGCAAAGGAGTCGCTGTCCGTCGAGATCGCCCCGCTGCACGCGCTCCCGGCGGCGGCGGCGCCTCCGCCGGTCCCTGCTGCGGCGCCCGCGCAGCCCAGCGCCCCGCCGTCGTACGTCGCGCAGTCGAGCTCGCCCGCGCCGCAGGCGGACTCCGGCGGCGGAATGAGCGGCGGCCGGGTCGCGGGCATCGTCATCGCCGGCGGCGGCGTGGTGGCGCTCGCCGTGGGGACGATGTTCGGCGTGAACGCCATCTCGAAGAACGACGACGCGAAGAAGCACTGCAGCGGTTCGGTGTGCAGCGATTCCACCGGCGTGAGCCTCTCGAAGGACGCAAACAGCGACGCCGTCGTGGCCAACGTCACCATCGGGCTCGGCGCTGCCGCGCTGGTCGGTGGCGGGCTGCTCTACTTTCTCTCGCCGTCGACATCGTCCGGTGCGTCGAGCGCGTTCCACGTCGCTCCGGCGTTTTCCGCGCGCGAAGTGGGCGCTGTCGCACAGGGGCGTTTCTGATGAAGGCCCGCTCCGCGCTCCGCTCGCTCGCTCTGTCTGCGTTCGCCGTCGTCGGTTGCCAGGCGATCGCCGGCATCGAGGATAGGCATCTCGAACGAGGCGACGCCGGGGTCGCCTTCCAGGCGTCTGCCCTGTGCAAGAAGTACTGCAAGGACGTGATGGACGCCTGCACGGGTGACATCGCCCAGTACGCGGACTCCTCGACCTGCCTCCACGTGTGCATGAAGCTCCCGGAGGGCATGGAGCACGAGCCCGGCGGCAATTCCGTCCAGTGCCGGGAGACTCAAGCGGGCTACGCACTGATCGGTGAGGCCGAGCGCTACTGCAAGAAGGCCGGCCCCGGCGGGGACGGCACCTGCGGCTCGGATTGCGAGAGCTACTGCACGCTCTTCTCGGCCATCTGCTCGAGCCAGTACGACCCCCTGCCGAACTGCGTGGAGAGCTGCAAGGCGCTCCGCGCCGACACTGGCTTCAACCCCGTCGATCAATACATGGGAGACACGATCGGCTGTCGCCTCGTTCACGTCAGCGCCGCCTCGATCGACCCCGAGACGCACTGCCAGCACGCGCGCATCGTCCCGCCGACGGATCCGTGTGCGGACTCACCCACCGACAAGCCGGATTGTGCCGACTACTGCCGCATCGTCCAGGTCGCGTGCGGGGGCACTGGCGCCGATGCCGGGAGCCTTTCCGTCTACGAATCAACAGACCAGTGCATGGCTGTCTGCAACGCGCTGCCCCGCGGCCTGAACAAGGACATGGACGGCAACAACACCGTCGGTTGCCGCAAGTATCATTCGTACAACGCAGTCGGCGATCCCGTCTTGCACTGCCCGCACGCGGGCCCCGGCGGCGACGGTGTGTGCAGCAAGGACAACTGCGAGTCTTACTGCCAGCTCGCCGCGGTCGCCTGCGACAAGGACTTCAAGAGCCACTTCGGGACCGACCCGAACGCCTGCAAGACCGAGTGCGAGGCGCTCGAGGGCGCCGCCGCCGGCTCCGGCTACAGCACGAGCACGGCGGCGCAGGGCAACACCGTGCAGTGCCGCTTGCTGAACACCGCGCGCGCGTTCATGGACCCGACGAAGTGCGACGCCGCTCTCGGCGGCATGCCCTGCAAGTGAACGCGCTACCCTAGCCTCGAGTTTGGCGCCTTTTCGCCGCAGAAGCTGCGGCTCATCGCGAACGGGAGTCTTCTCGCGAGCTCGGGTCTCGGTCGGTCAACCTCCAAAAGTCGCGCGTCCGATCCTATCTGTTGTGCAGCGGGCGCCGGTCTCGCCGGTTTTTCTCGTGGTTTTCGGTCTCCGCGGCGGATCGTGATCTGTTCTTCCAAAACTGCTCAAGTCGAGCCTAGCGCCGCCCGCCGCCGCGATAGGCCGCGGGGTACGCGCGAAGGGGAGCGCCACCGTTCACGACGCGGGTTGGCGGCGCCATGACCCGAGCGGGGACCGTCGCGTGGAGGACGGCGGCGCCCGGCGGGTGCATCGAGACCGGACGCGGTGCGGCGAATGCGGCGGGTCTCGCTCCAGTGTCGAACGCCGCGGGGCGCACGCGTTCGGTCGTCATGGGCCGGTACCCCGGCGCCCACTGCTGCCGCGGCGCGCGCGCGACCTGACCCATCGGCGCCTGTCCGGTCGGCGTGGACCGTCGCGGCGCCGCCGGGACGTAAGCGCGCGTGTGAGGCGCGATTCCCTGAGCCTGCGCGGGCGAGCGCACCACGTAGAGCGAGGGCGTCTGGTTGTGCACGAACGCCCCCTGGCAGAACACCCAGTAGTACGAGCCGCGCCACGGCAGCCCCACGGCCGCACGATTCACCCACACGAACGAGGGCGGAAGCGGCGCCCAGCCATAGAACCCGGAAGCATCCGTGGGGAGGCGCCACGCCACCCACGCCGGCGCGTAGCGGTAGCCCGGAACCCAGCCCCAGCCGCCCGTGATCCAGACCCAGCGCCCGTAGTGGAAGACGATGTCGCCGAAGGGGTAGTCGCTCGACCACACCTGCGAGCCGCTTGCGTCGACCGTCCACCTCCCCGCCGTCAGATACGGCGAGAAGCCGTCGCCGACGATGCTCGCATCCGGCGTCCACACCTGGCCATAGCTCGGGTCCGTCGTCCAGGCGCCGTAAGGATCGAGCCGTGGCCCGAACTCGCCGAGTGCGCGAGGATCGTCGTCGGCCACTTGCGGACCTCCGGGCGGCGGGGGCTCTGGTGCCGGGGTCGCGTCGTAGATGCTCTCGTCCTCGGGCGCTTCCGCCGGCGGCGCCTCCTCCGCGCCCTGCTGCGCGGGGTCGACCATCTGCACGGAGTTCTCTGGCGCGTCACCGGGCTCGATGAGGTACGCAGGCCCCGGCCCATCTGCGCGCGCGGCCGCCGCGAAGGCGCAAACCGCGAGCACGAGGACCGCCGAGAGGCCACGAGCCGTTCGTATCCTGTTCAGAACGCTCATCGCCTGCTTCTCCACCGAAGGCATGGGACGCGGGGTGTGGGCGCGTCCAGAAACTCGAACCGGGACTCTCGAGCAAATGTTCCCACGAGTCTGGCTCCGGGCAAGGTCAGGTCGTGTCAATGCGCGATCACGGGACCAGTTACAGGAAAGTTCCCACATTTCCGATGGTGATGCTCGGACCGAAGACGAAGGCCCAGGGGTTCAACTTGACCGTGCCGGCGGGCAAGTTCGTTGTCGGATCGAGCAATGTCCCGGTGCGGCTACCGACCGTGTACGCGGCCCACGCATGGATGTTGACCGACGCCTGGGTCGGCTGGTTCACATTGCCGAGGGGAACGCCGATCCCGAACCCAGCGACGAGGGCGAGCTGGCGGTCCTTGTCCGTCGCAAGCCCCATCCCCATCACGCCGGTCTCGAATCCGACGAGGCCCTCGTGGCCGTCGTCGTCGAGCCACGTGAGCCGTGACAGCACGCCGAAGTTCAGCGCGAGCGGGCCGCTGCCGAGGTCCTGCGGGTCCTTCGAGAACCGGTAGAGGCTCGTGGGGATTGCGGCCGTCAGATAGAACTTGAAGTTCGTGTTCTCGGTCACCACCGTCCACTGCGAGCTCGGGATCTCGGCGCGCGAGCCGGTGGTCATGTACTGCGACTCGTCGATGATGTGCGTGACGCGCACGTTGATGCGGTCGAACTGCTCCTTCGCGCCGCGGATCCAGATGACGTCCCGGCTCGGCGCATGCCGCAGCACCAGGTGATTGGTGAGCTTCGCCTCGGGGCGCTCGCCGCTGATCATGGAGACCGAGACCTCGATGTCGACGCGCTGCTCGCCGTCTTCTTCTGGGATCCGGTCGCGGTGGATCGTCAGGCGGCAGCTGTCGCGCTCCGCGAATGGGATGTGCGGCGACGTGCCCGGCTTGATGAGCATCAGCTTGCCCTTCTCGACCGCGCAGGCAAGGTCGATGATGGGCTTGTCCGTGGTGCTCGATTCGCCGAGGGGTGCGGGAACGTTCGCCTCGCGGATCGGTCGCTGCACGGGGTCCACGAGCGTGGCGAAATCGGTGTCCGCGAACGCCTTCGGCAGGTTGTTCGGGCGGTAGGTGAAGCGCAGCGCCGTGTACCCCCCCGACGTCGGCTCGCCTCGGATGTGAAAGCCGTCGCCCTGCTCGGCCGCCACATAGGCGCCCGGGACCGTCACCGGGATGAGCCTGCCCGTCCGGAGCGCCGGCGATACGGTGAGCACCGCGCCGCGGTTCTTCGGGATGAAATCGATGTCACCGAACCCGGGCAACGTGAGGGACGTCCGGAGCGGCGGCGATTCCCAGGTCTTCTCGCTCGCCACGGCGAGCACCGAGCCATCTTCCTGTCGCGAAGCGACGAGCGTCAGGCGATCGCCCGAGACTCGCCCGATGCGCAAGAGGACGTAGACGCCGTCCGGCAGCGTCTCGACGCGATCCGCCTCGACGGGCTCGCCGGTGACCGTCCACTTCACGCTGCCGACGTCCTTGCCGCACGTCGGATCCAGGCGCACGAGGACGCTCAGGTTGTCGACGTTGCGCATTGGTTCACCGGAGAGCACCGCCAGCGGGCAGCGCAGCACCGAGAGCGTCTCCGTCACGACGGGGTCCTGGGCGTCGCCGCGCGCAAGGAAGACACGAGGGATGAGCCGCAACCTCACGTTGAGGCTCGTCGTGGTGGCGGGCACTCCGCGGACGACGAACCCCGATTCGAACGTGTCGCAGTGAGCCGTCCCGCAGTCCACGGACGACACCGCCTCCGGATGCACGAGCACGACGTGGCCCTCGCCGCTCGCCACGTCGACGGTGTTGCTCGCGCCGAAGACGCGGCTCACGACGATCTTTGCGACAGGAAGGCGCGTCTGCTCTTCTGGAAGCGCGGCCCCCGATTGATCGTACGTGACGGCGTCGGCCTCCGCGCGGCCCCCGGGCGGCGCCCAGCGCAGGACGACCGCGCGCGGATCGGCGGGCAGCTTCCGATCGACGTCGAGCGCGCAGAGATCGCGCCCCCTGTCCTTACCGACGTTCAGGCACTTGTCGGCGCCGGCGCGCGCATCCGAGCGCCACGATACGAGGACGCCTTCCAGCGAATCGCCATGGAACTCGAGGCGCCCCGCGTCGACGGAGAGCGTCACGCTCGCGCCGTCCAGGACGGGGAGGGGACCGGTGACGATGAGGGTCGCCCGATCCCCGTTGCCGTTCGTGCAACCGGCGAGGCTCGACGCGAGCGTCACCTCGGAGGTCTGCCCGACGCGTCCGTCGGCCGGGGGCTTGATGCGCTTTCGTGTGACGTCCACGGACCAACCGTCGGGGGCGGCGCTTCCGCACAGGAGTCGATCGGCCGGCAAGGTGATCGTGGCGCCGCCCACAGGGGCCTGGATGGACAGCGCCCGCGCGTTCGTCGCGAGGAGCAGCCCGAAGAGCACGACCACGGAGAGCCATGCCCCCCGAAGGGCCATGCTGTTCCGGGCAGCCGCGAACATGATGGATCTCGCTCTACCTCGCGCGGGGATTCTTGTCATGAATCGGCGTCATCGAGTGGCCGGGCCCGTGGCCGATTGTCTCGCCCCGGTTTCCCTGGGCGGCCTCGCACGTGGCACCTCGGATGGCCAGACGGGCAGGAGCGGGTCCATCCCGTCGGCGGCCTTTCGCATCTCACGGGTCGCTCCCGCAGGGAGCTCGCCGAGCGCGTCGAGCTCCACGCCGTCGCTCTTCACCGCCACCCAGATCGGCGGCTTGCCCTTCCGCGCTTCGAAATAGACGACGACGATCTTCGGCTTGCGACGCGGCGTGCCCCACAGATCGAACGCGAATGCCTCGTCGTGCTTGTAGAAAGTCTCGAGCTCGTTGCGAGCCTTCTCGAGGGGTTCGCCCTCGATCTTGCCGTCGCCGTCCAGGCCACCGCGCGCGGCCTCCTTCGACGCGATGCGAGCAGCCTGGAGCAGAGCGGCGTGTGCCGCGGTCGGCATGGTGCGCGTGCGCAGCCGTACGCGCTCGCGTGTCGCCAGCGATACGACGGGGTCACGGTGCCTCGCCACGATGGCGAGAGCGACACCTGCCGACACGAGCCCCGTGGCGAGCAGGATGGCGAGGCGACGCCTGCGGTGGCTCGCGTGGTACCACACCACGGTGGTCGCGATCGGCATGAGCAGCGAGAGCACGAGCACCGTCTCGGCGAGCAGCGTCAGCAGCACCGACCACAGGAATTGTCGGATCGAGAGCTCCGGCCGCCAGTACTCGAAGTACTGCACCGTGAGCGACGCGAGCAGCACCAGGAAGCTTCCCACGGTGTACCCGCGGAACATCAAGAACTCGCGGCGCGCCGACCTGTTCGAGAGCCAGTACGGGAAGAGGAGCGGGTAGAAGAGATAGTAGGCGAAAGGTCGCGGGGGCCGCTCGCGGTAGTAAGACTCGAACGCGAGCGCCTCGGAGAGCACCCACTGGATCGCGCGGTGGCGCGAAGCCGCGCTCCGCGCCGCCTCACCCGCGATGAACACCGAAAGCGCGAGCCCCATGTCGATGAGCGCGCCGCGCACCGGGAAGAGCTCTGCCACGCGTACGATGACGAACGGCGCGAGCGCGAAGAAGGCGAGGCGCAGCGCGAAGTCCGCCGCGGACAGCGGCGACGTCAAGAGCGTCGAACGATCCTTCGGCACCGTGGCGTGCTCGTGAAGCGCGGGTGCCCGCCCCGATCAGGCGAAGGAGGGGCCCATCAGATCGAGGAAGTTTCTGGCGTAGAAGGCCTCCTTCTCGGGCTCGCTCCGGCTCGCCAGCGACTCCTCGAACCGCTTGAGCGGGTTTCGCCCGCCCTCGACGTGAGGGAAGTCGGAGGAGAACAGGAACATCTCCGGGCCGGCGCTCTCGATGAGACGTCCCACGTTCTCCGTTGGATAAGGCGTCACGCGGATCTGGCGTCTGGCGTACTCGGTGGGGCGGAGCGATAGCCCGCCGATGCGGCTCTCGGTGCGCCCGAAGGTGTCCTTCACGATCTCGAGGCGCTCCAGCCAGGCAGGGACCCACACCGCCCCGAGCTCGATCACGCCGACCTTCAGCTTCGGGAACTTCTCGAGTACCTGGTCGAAGATGAGCGCCGACAGCGCGATCTCCGTCCACTGGCTCACCGCCATGTAGAGGAGGCCGGTGAAGTTCTCGCCGCCGCCGTGGAAGTCGGTCTGGTCCTCCCAGCCGTTGAGGGAAAAGCCGCTCGGGACCTTCCGGGGTGCGTGCCCTTCCACGTGAAAGAGCAACGGGACGCTTCGCTCCTCGAGCAGGGCGTAGAGCGGGTGCAGCGAAGGGTGCGTGATGGAGTGCGTCTCCGGCGGTAGCGGGGAGATGGTGACGCCCTTCACGCCGGCGTCGAGCGCGAAGCGGGTCTCGGCGATGGCGCGCTCCGGAACCGTCAGCGGTACGAACGTGACAGGCAGGAGCCGGCGATCGCCCGCGCAGAACTCCACCATGCCGCGAGTCAGCGCCCGAGTGGCGCCGTAGGCGACGTCGGGGTCCCTCGCGGTCTCCGCCTGATAGGAGCCGAACGTGGAGAAGACGAGCTGCGCGCGGAAACCGAGCAGGTCGAGGGCGCGCCGCCGGTCACCCGGGTCGAACGCGCCGTAGGCGTCCCAACCTTTCCGCGTCATCAGCTCCGCCTCGTGTGCGGACCGCTCGGAGGCCACGCCCGCGCGGCTCTTCCCACGGGCGATCATCTCCTTCACGCGATCGCTCGAGCCGCTGCTTGCGAGCGAGAACCCCGGAAGCCGGTCGCGCACCGACGGATCGGCGTACGCGCCGAGCCAGTCGGGGAGCTCCATGATGTGCGAATCCGCGTCGTAGAATTCGCGGCCTTCCGCATACGGCATGGCCTTGATTGAGACCCCATCCCCGGGGGTCGTCAAGCGACCCCTGCAAGGGGCAGAAGGAGGTCATCGAGCGTCGATACGCATTCCTTTCGCGCGCTTGGGGGCGACCGCCCCGGGACGAGGGCTCCATCAAAGTGGAGAATGCCGGCACGGAGACTTCGACTCGGCCCCCCGAGGTCTGGTAGAGGAGAGACGCCATGATCGGCGTCGTACAGCCGGCCGGAGAAGCCGGCCTGAAGATCACCGACCGCCGTACGGCGCTCGGCCCCTGGTACTCGTCGCTGGTCCTCCCGGCTCTGAACGATCCGCGCGACGTCGAGTTCGTGGGGCTCGTGGTGCAATGCACGCTGTTCGCGCTTTGCGGTATCGGCCTGTTCTTCTCGGGGCGTTTTCTCTGGTACCTCGCGCCCGCGTACTGGCTGCTGCTCGTGTTCGGCGTCCTGGACCGCTTCACGTTGATGCTGCACTGCACGTCGCATCGGCCGCTGTGGAAGCCGCAGTTCCGGGCGCTCGCGCACTACATTCCGTGGGTGATCGGGCCCTTCATCGGGCAGACCCCGGGGACGTACTTTGCCCATCACATGGGCATGCATCACGTCGAAGAGAACATGGCGGAGGACCTGAGCTCCACCATCTCGTTCCAGCGCGACAGCTTCTTCGACTGGCTGAAGTACTGGGGTCGCTTCATGACCATCGGGCTGGTCGATCTGGCGCAGTACCTGGCGCGCAAGAACCGCCAGCGGCTGCTCCGAAAGGTCCTCCTCGGCGAGGGCGCGTTCTGGAGCGTAGTGGCGGTGCTCACCTACTTCGCGCCCGGCCCTACGGCGGTGGTGTTCATCGTCCCGGTCGTCCTCATCCGGACACTCATGATGATGGGCAACTGGGGCCAGCACGCCTTCGTGGACCAGAGCCAGCCCGAGAATCCCTACCTGTCGAGCATCACGTGCATCAACAGCCGGTACAACCGGCGTTGCTTCAACGACGGGTATCACATCGGTCATCACCTGAAGGCGAAGGCCCACTGGACGGAGTACCCGATCGAGTTCGAGGCGAACTTGCCGGAGTACGCGCGGCAGAATGCCATCGTGTTCGAGGGTGTGGACTTCTTCATGGTGTGGCTGCTCCTCGTGACGGGGCGCTGGTCGGCCCTCGCGCGCGCCTACGTGCAGCTGCCGGGCGCCCCGCATCGCACGGAAGCGGAGATCATCGAGCTCCTGCGTGAGCGGGTCCGTCCGCTCAGCGAGCCGTTCCTTCAGCCGACTCTCGCCGTGCAGAATAGCGGCAAGTAGAAGCAGCCGCAGCGCGACGGCGGCCCGTTCGGCACCCCCGGAATGCAGCAGCCCTCGAAGCCGCTGTTGCACGCCGGACACTGCAGCGGGTCGCACGTCCCGTTGCTCCCGCCGGAGCCCCTGCCGCCGCTGCCGTTGGTCCCGCCTGTGCCCGCTCCGCCCGTTCCCGGCGTGCCACCTGTGCCCGACTGATGCGCGACGCACTCCGCGTTCACGGCATCGAACCCCGGATTGCAGACGGACTCGCACGCGCCGTCGGCGGCGCAGGACGTGTGTGCGTTCGCGTGAGCCTTGCAGCGATCACAGGTCGGACCGCCGCACCCGTTGTCAGGGCTCATCGGCGTGCACGTGTCACCGCAGACCTTGCTGCCCAGCGCGCAAGGCTGACTGCCCGCATCGCGCGTCGAAGGCGGCATGCTTCCTTCGCCGCCCATCTCGAACGGTGGCGGCCCGAGCTCTCCCGTTGAGCCGCCGGGAGCGCCACCCGCGGACGAGACGTCCGGCGGCGGCTCGGCCTGACCGCCGTTGCCCTCGGGGACGCCCTCCCCGATGCTGCCCGCGTCGTGGTGCTCGGGACGACCTCCTGCGCCGGGCGCTTCCTCGTCCGCTCGCGAATACCTACCGTCGATGCCGAGCAGCTGCGAGCAAGCAGCCGCGAGGATGGACGAGACGAGGATGGATAGAGCGGGCCGCACGTGACGACTGGAATCCTAATCACAAGGTGCGATGAGACCAACAAGCCCGACCAAGTGCCCAGAGATCGCGGGAAATGTGCGCCTCCAGCGGGCAGCCCGGCTCCAAAGGTTCGATGGAGGTCGATCTCGACCCGTTGCAGCGCTGGGGTAGCCTCTCTAGGTTTCTCGAGTGAATGATTTGGCAGATGATTCTGCCAAGACCGACACTTCTTGGGCTGGGGCTTCGCCCCAGCTAGGTTCACCCGCACCACGATGAACGCTGCCGTACCGTCCCTCACGCTCTGTGATTTCCCGGCCAAGACGAACATGGAGGGCTGGAGCTCGTTCTCTCCCTTCGTGCTCGAGATCTCTCGCGCACTGACGCTCGCGAAGCTCCCGTTCGAACATCGGCACGTGAACATCATGAAGGTGAAGGAGCTGAATCCCCTAGGACAGCTCCCCGTCCTCCTGGTGGGCGACGAAAGGGTCGCCGATTCCACGCGGATCCTGCGTCGCATCGAGCAACTCGCGCCGGGCTCCATGACCGGCGGCCTGGATGCTCGGGCGCTGGCGGAAGCGTGGCTCTGGGAGGAGTTCGCCGACACAGCGCTCTATCCGTACGTGCTCGCGACGCGCTGGGCGGACGATCGCGGCTGGCCCGTCCCGAAGGCGGCCTTCTTCGGCTCGATCCCCGCGCCCGTGCGCGGCCTCGTCGCCTCCGCCGTGCGCCGCAGCACCGTGAAGAAGCTCGTCGAGCGAGACTTCACGCGGGGAGGGCTACAGGCTTGCTACGAGCGCCTCTACCAGGTGCTCGACAACCTCGACGCCCGCGCGCCCGAAGACGGCTTCTGGCTCGGTCAGCGGCCGACCGTCGCGGATCTCGGGCTCTTCGCGCATCTACACTCGCTCCGGCTCCCCGCTATTGCCTTCCAGGCCGAAGCGGTGAAGAAGCGCGCGCGCCTCACGCGATACCTCGATCGCGTCGACGCCGCGACGCGCTGAGACGTTGCCTCCCCGGGGGATGGCCTGCGGTGCCGTGGCTGCTACCGTTGCGGCGCGGGAGGTAGTGCCCGAAGGCTCCGGCGGCGGCGCGCGTACGGGCTCGGGCGGCAGGTAAGCGGAGGCTCGGACGGCACGGTGAGCGCGGGCTCCGGTGGCGGGACAAGCGAAGGCTCCGGCGATTCGCGGGCAGGGGCGGCCGACAGCGGCGCGCTCATGCCTCCGTGCACCCTCGTCAGCAAGCCCACTTGCCTACCGGATGCGGGCCCGTACTGCGACGCGCACCTGCAGAGCGTGCTCGCC
>CAYUAW010000006.1:19172-22107 GCA_964442485.1 uncultured Polyangiaceae bacterium | reverse complement strand
TTGCCTACCGGATGCGGGCCCGTACTGCGACGCGCACCTGCAGAGCGTGCTCGCCTTATTGGGGCTGTGTATGGGGTCGGCCAGCGCCACGACGTGGTCCTGCCGCCGAATTGCGCTCGGTTCGACCCACCCTGCCCGTGACGCGGGCGCGATCGCGGGTGCTGGTACCGCCCACCAGCGGCTCGTGTCTTCAGTTCGCCGACACGACGCAGCGCACCCAGTCGCCCGTGACATCGGGGAGCTGGCCGTCCTTCGAGAAGCGGAGGTAGAGCTTGCCGGAGCTCGGAAGCGGGATCGCGTCGAGCTCGGCGCCCTTCGCGAGGTCTTCCGTGGTGTCGGCTAGCGAGGCGTCCTTTTCGTCGCGTGCGGAGACGTGGAGGCCGACGACGCCCGAGCCGTCGCCGCGCGACACGCAGCTCACCGTCGCCGCCTGTCCGTCCTTCCCGTCGAAGCGGAAGTAGTCCACGTCGTCAGCGCCGACGTGGAGCACTACGTACGCTTGAAGCTGCGTGCCTGCGGCGTCGAGCGCCTCGACGGCGAGCGGTTCGGCGCTCGCCAGGGCGTCGTTGGTGGCCTCTTCCGACTCGGCCGGGTTGTCCGGCGCGATCAGGGCTCTGAGCACGTAGAAATCGTTCGCGCCCATGGCGGTGTCGGGGTGCGACGTCCACACCAGGTACTTTCCGGCATCGAGCGGCGGCGTGAGCGATGTTTGCCCTGCTGCGCCGTCGATCTTTCCGATGACGTTTGCGCCGGACATGTCGGTGACCCAGACGGCGCCCGGCGGCGTCGTGGAGCCGTTGCCGGCCTTGCCGTCGGTGTCGAGCTTCACGTCGACGAGCCGCCCGCCATCCGAGCCGACGTCGAGCACGAACGCATCCGCGTCGTCCGGTGAGTCGTAGGTTCCGGACAGGAACACGTCGTCGAGCTCGCCGCCTGGAGTGCTCAGCTTCGCGACACGCGCAGGCGTCGCGGTGTCGCCCTCCATGTTCACCGTGTAGCCGTCCGTCGCCGTCGCATCGACGACGCTGATCCGGTACGGCTGCGACAACCCGAGCGACACGGGCGGTCCGTTGGGATCGGCGACGCTCACGTAGAACCGACCGGACGCCGGCAAGCGGGTGATGATCCTCGACAGCACGTCCTCGCCGAGCAGCGCGGGCGCCCAGCGATTGGCGGCGAGCTTGTCGCGATCGGGGCTGTAGAGCGACAGCGGAGTGTCGGCGAGCGAGAGGCCGCTCTTGTCCGTGGTGCGGATGGAAACCCAGTCGCCCTCGTTGCCTTCGAACGAGAAGAAATCGGAGTCCTCGCGGCCGTCGAGCGAATCGAACACGCCGGGGTAGTCGCCGACGCGAAGCGGCGTCGCGCGATCCATCGTCCCGTTCGGGTCCCCCGCGTCCACTCCAGGGGCACCTGCGTCACCTGCGTCGGCGTGCTCGCTTGGCTCGACGCGGCCGGCCCGGTCGCTGCCGCACGCCCCGAGCAGGGACGCAACGGCGGCGCACACTGAGAGTCGTAGACGCATCGGCCCTTCGGTCATTATCACGCCGCTGTCCAGGATGCTCGGCGCGTGCGAGCGAATCGTCCCGCATACCAGTTGACGCGGCTCGCCTTTCCCCCAAGGTCTTCACCCATCCGCGGCTGAGCACTACGCCGGATCCGCGCCTCGAACGGGAGAAAATCAGATGGCCATCAGCAAAGCCTCGGCACAGTGGGAAGGGAGCCTCCGGGAAGGAAAGGGCGCGATGAGGCCGGAGCACGCTCCGGAGGCACCGTTCTCCGTCGCGTCGCGCTTCGAAGGCGGCCGCGGGAGCAACCCCGAGGAGCTCCTCGGCGCCGCGCTGGCCGGTTGCTTCTCGATGGCGCTCACCGCTGCCCTCAACAAGGAGAAGCTGAGTCCCAGGTCTGTACGCACGGCCGCGCTCGTTCACCTGGACAAGGAGGGCGAGGCCTTCAAGATCTCCACGATCGAGCTCACCACCGCGGTCGACATCGACGGCCTCGCTGACGAGAAGTTCCAGGCCATCGCTCAGGAAACGAAGAAGCAGTGCCCGGTCTCCAAGGCGCTCTCCGGCGTGACCATCACTCTGAAGGCGACCGCGGCACCCGCGTGAGTCACCCCGTCGGCGTCAGCGATGCGACGATGAGCCGCACCGCGCGCTCGATCTGCTCCCAGCCTGCATCGGAGCGAAGATCGACGCCGTTGTACTTCTCCACGGTCCCCGCTCGCAGCGCGAGGTAGGTGAGCCCGGCGGCGATGAGCGCTCCCACGGCCGCGGCGTCGACGCCCAGATCGCCGATGCGCGCGAGGAGGCGCATGGCCTGCTTTTCACGCGCGTCGGCGAGGGCGTCCGTCAGCGGGTTTCGTTCGGACAGCTCGCGCTTCAGGATGGATTGCGTCTCGGGCCTCGCGCGGATCGCCTGTCCGAATCGGATGAGGACGTGCGCCGCCAGCTCGCGGGCCCCTTCGGGGGGAGCGTCGCCGAGGAGCTCCGCGTCGCTCGGCCAGTGCCCGCCGCGCTCGGCGAAGGCGCGCAGGAGCTCCGGCATCCTCCCGAAGTACCGGTAGATCAGCACCTTGTCGACGCCGGCTTCGCGCGCGACCGCGTTGACGCCGACGTCCTCGAACCCGGATCGCGACAGGAGACGGCCGACCGCGGACAGGAGCTCTTCCTCGGTTCGCGCGCGGTCGCGATCGCCGGTCGTCTTGCTGCGCCGCTTCTTCATGTCGAGCGCACCAGGTCGCGAGGGTCGCGACGGGGCGTGTGCGGCGTCTCGTCCGCGTGACCCAGCCGGAACAGCATCTGCACCGTGCTCCCCGGCGTGAGCGCCACCTCGCCCTCGAGTCGCGCCTTGATGGACGCCATGTCGCGGTACTCCTCGAGCGACTGGCTCATCGGATGCATCGTGAGCCCGAGAGACTGCGCGGTGAGCGCGA
>CAYUAW010000006.1:0-19072 GCA_964442485.1 uncultured Polyangiaceae bacterium | reverse complement strand
AGCGACTGGCTCATCGGATGCATCGTGAGCCCGAGAGACTGCGCGGTGAGCGCGACGCGTGCATACGCGCGCCCCGCGAGCACCTGGGCGCGACGCGTGTTCGTGGGCGTCGTCAGGACGCCGAAAGCCGGAGCCGAGCCGGCTTGCTCCCGCGCCAGGTCGACGGCGCCCGTCGCGAAGGTGCCGTTCGGATCGGCGCTGCCCTCGCGGCTGAGCAGGAACGTCTCCGCGAACCACCGCGTGAAGCCCGATTTCCCGTTGTGCTCGAGAGCGAAGCCGTCTCGCTTCTCCTCGAGCTCGCGGGTCGAGAAGCGGAACCACTTCGCCGTCTCGACGTTGCGCGCTCGCGCGCTGACCTCGGCGGCCATCCCATCCGCGCAGATGCCGGCCAGGCGCCGCCGCGCGTCAGCGTTCTCGATGAACGCGAGCGACGTGCCTTCGGTGATGCTTCCCGCGAGCGCCGCGAGCTGCGCTTGCGATGGCTTGCGCGATGGATCGTACGCGCGCTTGTTGCTGCGACGGCTCGTGATGTGAGAAAAGAGCGGGTCGAGTCGTGTGGCGTCGGGAAGCACTCGCAGGTGCGCGACGGGGCGGTCATCGATCGCGGCGTTGGTGTACTCCCCCTCGGGGAAGAGCGTGAGCTCGGCGCGGCACCCGAACGCCGACAGCGCGATGACGAGCAGCTCGAGGAACGTGCCCTGGCTCACGTGGGCCTGCCGGAAAGGCACGTCCGTCTCGGGCAAGAGCCGCGTGCGATCCACGTACAGGGATAGCTCGTCCTGGCCGCGGAGCGCCAGCGACCACGGCTGCGTGTTGTGGGCGCTCGGCGCCAGCACCGCATAGGACAGCGCCTTGAGGCGCACGTCGTGCTCCTCTGGAGGAGGCCCCGACCATGGCTTCAATGCGAGCGTGGCGCGCTCACCGCAGCCGGCGAGGGCGGGAACCGCGAGCACCGCGCCCGCGACACCGATTCCGAGGATTGCTTCGCGACGGTTCATGAGGACCTCCGATGTCACCTGCGAGTGACAATAAGTCACCGACCGGTGACTCGTCAAGGCTCCGGGGACCGGATTCCTCCTTGCTCAGGGTAAGCCGCTGGTTATTGCAGAGCTTTTAGGGCCTCCGGGGCGAGGGCCCCAGGACCAGGAGGTGCGCGCGGCCCGGATCGACGAGATAGACGTTCCCGCCCGCGTCGACGACGGCGTTGCGCGCTCCCTCGGCCGTCGGGGCCGTGGCTACGACGGTGAGTGCTCCGGCGTCCGTCACGCGGGCGACGGTCACGCGGGCGGCTCTCGCTGCTGCCACGTAGAGCAGCCGCGTTTGCTCGACGTAATCGAGGTTGTCGACGCCAGCACCTGTCTCGAGCGTCCCGACCAGTGCTCCATCCTTGCCGGCATCGAGCACGCGCACGCCGTCGGTGCACGCCACGAAGACGAGGTGTCGGCTAGTGTCCACGGCGAGCCCGCGCGGGCCGGCGTCGCTGCAACCCGCCGCCCATGACGCTTTCGGTGCATGGGTTGCAACGTCCACCGTGATCGTACGGTTCGCGTCTTCCAGGTTCGTGTAGAAGACCCCGCGCGGCGCGTCCACGGCGTAGCCCTCGGGCTCGCCATCCGTCTTGATGACGAGCTTCTGACGGGGCTCGGCCGGCTTCGACACGTCGAGCACCGTCACCGACCGATCCCTCGGGGTCGTGACCCAGACCTCCTTCGCGGGCTCGACGAACGCCACGCCGTCCGTCGGGGTCGGGAGCTTCACGCACGCGCCGAGGCGAAGAGTGTTCTCGTCGATTGCGCAGACCTGGCTCGATGCTCGATCACCCACGTACACGAAGCCGTCGCCACGCGTGACGGCGCTCGGTCCCATCGCTCGCTTCTTCCCGCGCACCTCGCGCTCACCGGTCGCGAACCCGTCGACACGCGTGAAGGCGGCGGTCGCGACGTCGAAGACGTCGAGGCTTCCGCTCTCGCCGACTGGAAGATAGACGCGCCCGCGAGTGCGGTCGCAGAACAGATAGTCGAGCGTGGCCGCGCCGGTCATGCCCGGCAGGGGGTACGACTTCACGGTGAGCTCGAAGGGAGCCGCCGCGACGTCGGGCGCCGATGCGGACGAGGACGGAGCAACGCGGGGCGCGGCTGCCGGGCGGGTGTCGCTCGCTGCTGCGGTCGCCGTCTCGTGGGCGTGTTGCGGGGTGCAGGCGGCGAGCGCCGCCCCGAATGCGATCATCTTGCAGTTCATCGGTGCCTTCCTTCGTCCTGCTCGCTGGTCAGTGGCCGCCTCAGTTTGCCGGTACAGCCGACCGGTCCGTCGCTCGCGCGACTCGGAACGCGACGCCGCCTTCGCTCCGGTTGTGCGCACTCACCTCGAAGCCCAGTGATCGAGAGAGACTTCGTACCAGCGCGAGGCCGATGCCGGCGTGCTTTGCGACGAGGGAGCGTGAAGCGTCGAGGCGGACGAATCGCTCGAAGATCCGCTCGAGGTCGCCCTCCGGCAGCGAAGGACCGCTGTCGGCGACCTCGACGATGAGCCCCGCCGCGGGGTCCGACGATACACGGATGGCGCCGCCCGGCTCGGTGTACTGCACCGCGTTGCCGAGCAGATTCGACAGGACGACCTGGAGCTTGGCGCCGTCGGTGACCACGACCGCTTCCGCAGGGACGGCGTTCTGGAAAGATAGCCCTCGCTCGCTCGCATCACGGTTCAGTGGCAGGAAGCAATCCTCGACGAGCTGACGCAGCTGAGTCGGGTTTTCGCTCGGTGCGAACCGATCGGAGTCTGCGCGGACGAGCGCCAGGAGGCTTTCGACCAGGCCGGTGGTCTGGTTCACGACCGCGAGCGCTTCAGTGATGGATTGCCGGTATCCGGAAGGCGTTCGCTCTCGCAGCAGCGCGACTTCGAGGATGCTCCGCATGCCGGCGAGGGGCGTGCGGAGCTCGTGGCTCGCATCCCCGGCGAAGCGCCGCTCGCGCTCGAACGCAGCCTGAAGGCGGGCGAGCACGTCGTTGACTCGCGCAACGGGCCCGACGAACTCCTGTGGGAGGCCCTCGATGGACAGTCGCTCACCCAGGCGGCTCGCGTCGATGCGCTCGATGCTCGTGGACAGCCGCGTGACCGGCGCGAGCCCTCTGCGCACCGCGAGCATCGCGGCAACGGTGGAAAGAACCAAGGCAGACAGCCCGGATACGACGAGCAGCCGCCGGAGCGCGCTCGTCGCCGTGTCGAGGTCGCTCCTCTCGCGCGCCACGGCGACGAACACGGCTCGCCTCCCGCCCGGATCGGGCGATGCTTCGGCCCAGCGTGCTCGCATCTCGAGCTGGCGGCGGCGCCCGGGTTGCCCTCCTGGCAGCGTCAGATCGTGGGCCGCCGGAGCATGTATTTCACGAAGGAACTCCGTGTCTCCGAGGCCCTGCGATCTCACGATGGGCCGGCCGTCCCCGGTCCACACCTCGAAGTACGGGAGAGCGCGCTCCCGCGAGAGCTCCTCCGCCGAGCCCTCCACCTCGAAGGAACCATCCGCGTGCTCCTCGATCGCCTCTCCGATCGCCTCCGCGTCACCGACGAGCCGCGCGTCGAAGGCCCTCACCATCTCGCGCTCGAAGGATGAATACACCGCGAAGGAGAACCCCGAGAGGGAGACGGCGAGGACGAGCACCACGACGATCGCGAGCCGCCGTTCGAGAGAGAACCGTAGGGGCGTCACTCCGCCACTCCGAGCAGGTAACCGAGCCCGCGACGGGTGTGAATCAGCTTGGTGGGGTGGCCGTGGTCGACCTTCTTGCGCAGGTAGCCGATGTACACGTCCACCACGTTGCTCGAAGGCTCCGAGCGAAAGTCGTACACGTGCTCGACGATCTCCGAGCGGCTCACGACGTGTCCGCGCCGCGTCGAGAGGTACTCGAGGAGCGCGTACTCCCGCGCGGACAGAGCGATGGGCTTTCCGGCCCGGCTCACGGAGCGACTGGCAGGGTCGAGCTCGAGGTCCGCGACGCGGATCGTCGTCGTCACCGACCCGTAGCTCCGGCGGATGAGTGAACGAAGGCGTGCCAGGAGCTCGATGAACGCGAACGGTTTCACGAGGTAGTCGTCCGCCCCCAGATCGAGGCCGCGCACGCGATCCTCGAGAGCGTCCTTCGCGGTGAGGACGAGGACGGGTACCTTGTTCCGCGAACACCGCAGCTCGGCGAGCACGGCGAGCCCGTCGACCTTCGGCAGCATCAGATCGAGGACGACAGCGTCGTATTCCGCGACGGCGCACAGGCCGAGCGCCTCTTCTCCGTCGACGGCGAGGTCGACAGCGTACCCCTCCTCCGATAGCCCGTGGCGCAGGGAGTTCGCGAGCGGTGCGTAGTCTTCCACGAGGAGCAATCGCATGGACGTGGGCGCCCTCCACCGAACCGTAGCTCCCGATCGAGTAGCGCGGCAACCGCACATCGTCGCGGCCGGTGGCAAAGTTCCCCGCTCTCACGTTGCTCTCATGATCGGCTGGTACAGCGGGACGCGAGGCGAGCCGATCTTGAGAAACCGTGGCGCCGACCGTCGCTCGCGCAGGCGCCGTACCTCCGGCGCGTTTGCCACGGCGTTCGCCCTGACCTCCGTGTGGTCGGAGACGGTGCCGGCGCGCGGTCTCTCCTTCGCCGAGGCGCGCCACGCGGCGGAGCGGCACGCGCCCGACGTCCAGCTCGCTGCACTCCGGCTCGCCGGAGCGCGCGCTGACGTCGACACCGCGGGGGCTCTGCCGAATCCTACGCTTGGGCTTTCCACGGCGACACGGACGGCGAAACTCGGTACTTCGCTCAGCCTCCCGCTCCCGGTCTTCGGGCAGCGCGGAACGGCCGTGAGCGCGGCGCGCGCCGACGCCCGGACCGTCGGCCTCGATGTTCGGGTCGCACAGCGTGATGCTCGCTGGGGCGCGACGCTCGCGTGGCTCGATCTCTGGGAGGCCGAACAGCGTGCGCGCCTCCTCGCGCTCGGCGCAGGCGACGCACAGCGGCTGCTCCAGATCGCGACCGAGAAGTACGGCGCGGGGAGCGGCTCGCGCGTCGACGTGGTGCGCGCGGGCGCCGGGCGCGCTACTGCCGCAGCGGAGGCCGACGCCGCGAGCAAGGACGCCGCTGCGGCCGGGGCTCGTCTGTCCCCGTGGATCGGCGGCGACCCTCGTGACTCGCTGGAGGCGTCGGGGGAACCCGGTTACCCCGACGCGCTCGTCGCGAATGGTGCTCTCGACGAGCGCCGCGCCTCGCACCCCGTGCTGCTGCGCGATCAGTCGGCCGCCGCCGCCGCGGATGCGCACGTGAGGAACCAGGAGCGCCAGCGCTGGCCGTTGCTCGTCCCCCAGGTCGCCCTCAATCAGTTCGACCCCACGCTCAGCGGTCCCGACCTGATCGTGGGCGTCGCCATCGAGGTCCCGCTTCTCTACCAGCGAGGTGGGGAGATAGGCAGAGCGCGCGCCGAGCAAGCGATCGCTCGAAAGCAGCTCGAGTGGGACTCGCTGCGCCTCGGGTCCGACCTGGTCGATGCATCACGCCGCGCGGAAGGCGCCGACGCTAAGCTCCGCGCTCTCAAGGAACAGGTGCTGCCGGCGGTTCAGGAAGCGGCCTCACTGACCGAGGAGGGCTACTCGGACGGGCGGATGGATCTCGTGCGCGTGCTCGAGGCCCAGCGCGCCCTTCTCGACGCGCGCACGAGCGAGGTCGGTGCGGTGGCTGCGCGCGCGCGGGCCATCGCCGACATGGAGCGAAGCGCCGGCCTCGATCTCACCGGGGTGCCCGGTGCGCGCTGAGCTCGTCGTCGTTTCCGTGGGGTTGCTCGTCGCGTGCCATCGAGCGCCGGAATCCGAGCCGCACGCTCCTCCGCGGCGCGTGAAATGCGCATCGGTGGAGGCACGGACCACGACCGATCGCATCGAGGTGCGCGGCACCGTGCAGCCGCTCGCGAATCGCGACGTCCAGGTCGCGCCGCAGGCGAGCGGGCGCTTGCTGGCGGTGAAGGTGCGCGAGGGCGACGCCGTCACCCTCGGCCAGGAAGTGGCGCGCATCGACGACGGCCCGCTCATCGACTCGGTGCGACAGGCGGAGGCCGGCGTCGCACGGGCCCGCGCCGACCGCGAGAACGCCGAGACCACCCTCGTGCGCGTGCAGCGAGTTTACGAGCGCGGCATCGCCCCCAAGCAGGAAGCCGACGATGCGGTCGCCCGCAGCGCCGCGGCACGCGCTGCCGAGGCCGAAGCCGAGGCCACCGCGCGGCAAGCCCGTCGCCAGCTGGACCGCGCCGTGGTGAAGGCTCCGCTCGCGGGCGTCGTGCTGAAGGTCTGGAAGCGCCCTGGGGAGCTCGTCGATGGAACCACCGCGACGGCGGTGCTCGAGATAGCCGACGTCTCATCCCTCGAGCTCGTCGCCGACGTGCCGGCACAGGACCTGGTGCGGCTCCGTCGCGACGCCGTCGCGACCGTCGATTTTCCGCCCATTCCGCCGCTCCACGCAACGGGAACGGTCTCCCTGGTGTCGCCGACCGTCGATCGGGTGACCGGCGTCGGCGCGGTGCGTATCGCGCTCGCGCCGTCGAGCACGTCGCCGCCCGTTGGCGTGTACGGCATCGGACGCATCGACACCGGTGGGACTCGCGCGGCGCTCTTCGTGCCGGGCGTCGCGGTGCGGGCGTCGATCGGCCGGGACGGCGAGATCGTGGCGTGCGGCACGGACGGGCGGGCACACGTGAAGAAGGTCCGGCTCGGCTCGACCGAGGGAGCCTCGGTCGAGCTCGTCGAGGGGCTCGGCGCGAATGACCGGGTCGCGATCGAACCCGTCCTCGGCCTCGCCGAGGGCGACCCGCTCGAGGAAGTGCGGTGAGCTACCTCGAATGGCTCGCGCGCCGTCGCATCCTGGTGTGGTTCGTCGCCCTCGCCCTCGCCATCGGCGGCGCCATGGTAGCTACACGACTGCCGAGCGGGATCTACCCCGAGGTGGAATTCCCGAGGATCATCGTCGTCGCTCGCTCGGGAGACGCTCCGCCCGACGCGACCCAGGTGACGGTGACGCGGCCGCTCGAGGCGGCGCTCTCGACCGTCCTTGGCATCGAGCGTATTCGCTCGAAGACCATCCGCGGCGCCGCGGAGCTCTCGTTGCAATTCGCCGCCGGTACCGACATGTGGCGCGCGCTGCAGCTCGTCGAATCGCGGATCGCCGAGGCGCGCGGCGCTCTCCCCCCGGACGCGGACATCACCGTCGAGCGCCTCACGACGACTTCCTTCCCCATCTTCACCTATAACCTCACGGGGAACATCGACCCGCGACGCCTGCGCGAGCTCGCCGACCTCGTCCTTCGCCCGGCCTTCTCTCGCGTTCATGGCGTCGGTCGAGTCGAGGTGCTGGGCGGTGAAGTTCGCGAGATCGAGGTCATCGTCGATCCCGAAAAGGCGGCCGCGCTGCACGTCGGTCTCGCGCAGATCAGCGAGGCGCTGAAGGCGCAGAGCGTGCTCCAGGCCGTCGGGCGTCTCGAGCAGTCGCACTCGGCGGTCACGGTGATGGCATCCGGGGAGCCGACCGAGCTCGCCGACCTCCGCAGGATTCCCGTCGCCGTCGGGCAAGACGGCACGCCGATCTTTCTGGAAGCCATCGCCGACGTGAACGAGGAGGCGGAAGACCGCCTGGTGCGCGTCGCCGGCCCTGGCGGCGAGACGGCGCTGATCAGCATCGCGCGGCTCCCCGGCGCGAGCACGACCGATGTGGTCGCGGGTATAGAGGAGATGGCGCGCGCGCTCGCGCCGACGCTGCCCGCCGGCGTGCGACTCACCCCCGTGTACGATCAGGCGACGCTGGTCGACGAATCCGTTCACTCGGTGAGGGACGCGATTCTCCTCGGCATGCTGCTCAGCGTCGGCGTGCTCGGCGCGTTCCTGCGAGACTTCCGCACGGGGCTGGTCGCGGCGGTCGCGGTTCCGCTGACGCTCGGCGCGACCTTCGTCGCGTTGCCCGTGCTGGGCGCCGGATTGAACCTGATGTCGCTCGGGGGTCTCGCCGTCGCCATCGGGCTCGTCATCGACGACGCGATCGTCGTGGTCGAGGCCATCAGTCGTCGCCTCGAGGAAGGGGCGAGCCCGGCGCTCGCCGCGCGTGGAGGGACGCTCGCTCTCCTCGGTCCGCTCGTCGGCACCACCGTGACCACGATCGTCGTGTTCGTTCCCCTGGCCTGGCTCGAGGGGTTCGTCGGCCGCTTCTTTGCGGCGCTCGCCACGACGCTCTCGCTCGCCGTCGTGCTGTCCCTCGTGCTCGCGACGACACTCGTCCCGGTGGCGGCCGAGACCTTCCTCCGCGAGGCGAAGAAGGGCAAGAGCGAGTCGGCGTACGCCGCGGCGTACGAGCGGATGGTGCGCAGCGTCCTCCGACGTCCGCTGCTCGGCCTTTTCGCGGTGGCCGTGCTCGTCGGCATCGGGTTGTTCAGCGCGACGCGCCTCGAGTCGGGTTTCCTGCCGTCCTTCGACGAGGGCGCGTTCGTGCTCGACTATTTCCTACCAGCGGGAACGTCGCTCACCGACACGGACAGGGTCGCCGCGAAGCTCGAGAGGGTGCTCCTTTCGACTCCGGAGGTTGCCGCCTACTCACGACGCACCGGAGCCGAGCTCGGCCCGGCCGCCGCGACGCAGGTCAACCGCGGCGACATCATGGTCCGTCTCCGGCCGCGCGGCGAGCGGACGCGGGCGATCGACGACGTCATCGCGGACGTCCGCGCTGGCGTCCAGCGCGATGCACCCGAGGCGCGCACCGAGTTCGTCCAGGTGCTGCAGGACGTGCTGAACGACCTCGCGGGGACTCCACGGCCCGTCGAGGTGAAGCTGTTCGGGGACGACTACCTGACGCTTCGCTCGCTGGCGAGGACCGTCGAGAGTCGCATCCGGGACGTGCCGGGCCTGGTGGATCTGTATCCGGGCATCGAGAACGCGGCACCGGAGCTTCGCTTCCGGGTGGACGCCGCATCCGCGGCGCGCGCGGGCAAGACGGCGTCGGACATCGCGACGGAGCTCGACACCGCGCTCCATGGCGTCGTCGCGTCCATGGTTCGCCGCCCGGATCGGCCGGTCAACGTGCGCGTGCGATATCCCGACTCCGTTCGCTTCGACCCGGCGCGCGTCGTCGAGCTGCCGCTCATCGTCGGCAGGTCGGGAGTGACGCGGCTCTCGGCGGTCGCGACCCCCGCGTCGCGGTCCGCGGAGACCCTGCTCGTGCGCGAAAGCCTGAGGCCCGTGGTGATCCTATCTGCGGATCACGAAGGGCGAGATCTCGGGTCCGTATCACGCGACATCCAGGCTCGCCTTGGCGACCTTCGGCTGCCGCCCGGCTATCGCATGGAGATCGGGGGGCAATACGAGGGGCAGCTCGAGACGGAGCGCAACATGGCGGCGGTGCTCGCCTTTGGTCTGCTGCTGGTGTTCGCGGTGCTCCTGTCGCAGTTCGAGCGCGCGCGTCTATCCGTGGTCGTCGTCGGCGCGGTGCCGCTCGCGCTGATGGGCGCACTGACGACGCTCGCCCTGACCGGTGTGCCGCTCAACGCCTCCTCGCTCATGGGCTCGGTCCTGCTCGTCGGGCTGGCCGTGAAGAACGGGATCCTGCTGCTCGAGCAGTACGAAGCGGAGCTCGCGCGCGGCGCCGTCGTCGAGGAGGCGATCATCACCGCAGGTCGAGTCCGCCTTCGCCCCATCCTGATGACGACGCTCGCGACGGTTGCCGGCTTGCTCCCACTCGCGCTCGGCATCGGAGCCGGCTCGGAGATCCAGCGGCCGCTGGCGCTTTCCGTCATCGGCGGGCTCATTGTCTCGACGGCGGTGACGCTGCTGCTCTTGCCGCTGGTCGTCCGGCTCACGGCAGCCCGGGCCCGGTGACGGCGCCCGCCCGCTGAATTTCCGCGAAGGCATCGATCCGACTCGCCAACTGGACTTTCTCGTCAGTGCGCCGAGTCACGGACTCGGCACACTACCGAGCCGCTGCAGGGTGCGGAACCGCGCCAGCCGCGCCTGATCGGCGAGGGGCGCATCCGGAAATCGCGCCAGGAGCTCATCCAGGTATCTGACGGCGACCGCGTCGTTGCCCGCGTCGCGCGCGTCGAGGAAGCTCTGAAAGAGTCGATTTTGCTCGGTCAGAGGAGGCGACGTGCGCGCCGCGCGAGCAATACGACGTTCCGCCGTGGGCGTCGCGCCACTCGTCTCCTCCTTCGCGGGCGCGGCCTTCGGCGGCATGGTGACCGGTGGCGGTGCCGCCTGCGACGACCACGTCATCCCTGGCTCGAGCAGGCGCTGCTCTCCCGAATTGACCACGAGCACGGAACCGCGCGTCACGGTGACCGTGGTGGAGCTCTGCGACTCCGCGTCCTTCTTCACGAGTACCGAGAACTCCGTGCCGTGCACGATCACGTCGCTGTCCGGCGTCTGGATCGCGAATACGCGTGGCCCACCGGGCTTCGGCACGGACACCTCCACGCGGCCGAGCTCGACCCGCAGGTGCTGTTCCGTCTCGTTCGCTGCGACGATCCGCGCCGTCGTGTCTCCGAAGAGCTCGACGCGGACGGCACGGGGCAGCGTGAGGACGGTGTCGCTGCCCGTCGCGGTCGTGAACTCGTCTCCGTCGGGAATCCGCGCGTCCGCACCGGCGCCCAGCACCGTCGAGACGCCGGAGCGAGTCGTGACCAGCGTTCCCGCGATCACGTGCACGGCGCCGCCCGTATTCGCCGAAGGGGAGACCAGCGCGACGGGGCGCTCGTGAACCCCGGCCGAGCCTCGAGCGAGCCACGCGACCACCGCCATGAGCACTGCCGCGGCGGCGGCGCCGAGCGCGATCTTCCGCGCCAGGCTTCGAAGACGATTGCGTCTTCCGTCGCGGATGACGGCCGCGATCGCGTCGATCGAGGCGCGTCGTCGCGCGTCCGCGTCGGGTCGCTCCTCCATCGGAACCGGATGTCGCAATCCTTCCAGGATCTCGAGCGGTGGCTCGGGGCCACGCGAGGAGCTCATGACTCACCTCTTTCCGGGCGGAGACCACATTCCTCGAGACGCCTTCGCAGCTCCCGGCGGCCACGGAACAGCCGCGACTGTGCCGCGGGCATCGAGACGCGGAGCATGAGCGCGATCTCGGCGAGATCGTGGCCCATGACGTCGTGAAGGAGCAGCACCTCCACCTGGTCCCGCTTCATCTCGCCGAGGAGCGTACGCACCTGCGCAAGCTGTGCTCGCGAATCGAGCGCTCGCTGCGGGTCGCGGCCGGCGGAGGGCTCCAGATCGTGATCGAGCTCCCAGGTTCGATCGATGACCGTCCGCTCCCGGCGCCTGGACCGGAGCGCATTCAGTCCGACGTTCGTGGCCACGCGGGATGCCCACGTCTTCAGACTGCACAGGCGAGCGAAGGCGTGACGCGACAGGGTGGTGATCACCTGCTCGAAGGCCTGCTGAACGAGGTCGTCGTGATCCGGCCCTCGCTGGCCGATGACCCGGTAGAGCGTCTGGTCGATGGCGCCGAAGAGGCGGTCGTAGATTTCCGATGCCACCTGATCGTCGCAGCGTCGGACGGCCTCGATCAGGGCTTCATCGGTCGTGGGCGGCACGGCGGCTCTTGCGGCATCAACCGGCAGAAGCCGAAGCCGATCGGAGCCTTTCGAGGTTGGCCGGAGATGCACGACTCGACCCATAGTACCCGGTCGCCGTCCGCCCCATGCCAGGCGTCTTCCCGGTAGTGGTTTTCGTGAGGAAGAACGAGGATGGAACGACCAAGGAGCTGGAGTGCTATGAGTCGCGTCCTCAAAGGACGCGCGTCCGGATGCCGCTGCCTCAGATCGCCATCGAGATAGCCGGTCCGTCGAGAGCGGCGCCGAAGAAGGACGCGGCGTCTGGCGCGGCCACCATCGAGCGCGACGTCCTCCTCGAAGCCTGCGCGGCGGCTGCGGAAAATGCCGTTTGTGTCGTGGCGGGCTCGCAGAAGAACGCGGAGATCCTCGCTCTCGTCTTCTGGCGAGGGCCGAGCAGCGTGCGCGTCGAGGTGAGCTCCCTCTCTCGCGCCGCGCCGTGGGCGACGCGCGAACTGCAATTCGGGGCTGCCGATCCACAGATAGAGAGGTGGCGAACGGCGGGATACACGGTCGGGCTCCTCGCCGCGGAGGCGTTGACGGGCCGCGCTGGCCGGACCGCTTCAGAAAATGCATCCGCAGAAGCGCGACTGCCCGCGTCGGCCGAGCCTCGCGAAGCCAGTCCGGGGGAGATACCGGCCCGGGCAACGACCGGCGCCACGACGGACGGCGCGACGGAGAAGCCCCGAGCTGCGCCGGCGTCGCCGCCTGAGGCCACGAAACCCGTGTCGCCCCCGGTGTCGGCGCCGACCGCGACAGCAGGCACGGCGGTGACGAACGTGGATCGTGACCACGAGGCACCTGTCGGCGGCGCCCCGTCGTACCGCTGGTGGCTCGCGGCCGGAGGCGTCCTCGGCGGTGGGCTCGACTCCGTTCGCGGCGGAGGCTTTCTGCGAGCCGGCCGTGCTTTCGCCGGCTCCTTTGCGACCGCCGCACTCGCCTACTCGGCGAGCCCGCGCGACAGCCTCGGTCTCTCCGCAGAATGGGTGACCCTCTCGGCCGGCGTGGGCCATGAATTCACGACGCCGTGGTTTGCCGTGGCCCTGCGCGGGGAGCTCGCCGCCGAGCTCCTCGCGACGCGGATCGAGCAGCCCGTCTCCGGTCGCACGGACTCCAAGAGCCGCTGGGTGCCTGCGCTCTGTGCCGGTGCGGAGCTCGTGCGCGAGCTCGCGGGCCCGGTGCGGGTGTTCGTCGGGCTCGAGGCGAACGTCCGCTCACGTCGAACCGACGTGCAGATCGGAGACACCGTGCGAACGACGGCGCCGCTCGCGGACGTCGTCGGCCTCGCCGGCGCGCGCCTGATGCTGCGCTGAGCGCCCCGCGTGGGCGCGACGCTACGGACGCGTCGACGAACAATCGCTCGCGTTCGCGCAGGTGACGCACTGACCCGAGGTGCGATCGCAGTACCGCGCCGACCTCGAAGTGCAATCGGAGTCATCGATGCATTCGACGCAGAAGCCGCGCGGCGTGTTGCAGAGATCGGCTTCGCTGGCGCGGCAGTCCGTTCCGCGATCGCACGGCAGGGCGCAATGCAGCGCCACCGGGTCGCAGTCCTCGGGCAGATCGCAGTCGTCCGACGAAAGGCAATCGACGCAGCGGCCGGACTCGGGATTGCAACGTTGTGGCCGCTCGCACTGAAAATCCCGATCGCACACCGGGCTCGCATCCGCGGACACCGCGCTTCGCGAACCCGTTTCGACTCCCGCCTCAGCGCCAAGTGATGGGAGCAGTCGGAGCTTCGCCGGCTCGCAGCCGTTCAGGAAAACGGTCGGTCCGCTGGCCAGTGCCAGGAGAGAGATTGCGGCGCCGAGGCGAGCTCTCTTCGCTGGCACGCGACCGATGATGACAGTCTCGAGTGGTGTCGGCAACGCAGAGGACGCAGGAAAACTGCGGGCTACGCCTGCTTCGAGCGCCTGCATGCGCGGGACGCCGTCCGGTTACTGACGTCGCTGAACGGGCCACCCGCGGGCGATCCGGTGGGCACACCGCGTGACAGAAAGCAGACCAGCATGAGACACAGACTTCTCTTCGCTCCCACGGCGTTCCTGGCCGTCTCGGTGTTCGGCTGCTCGGCGAGCACCGGCGGCGGCTTCGGTTCGGGTTCAGGAGCGAGCTCCGGGACGGGGTCGAGCGGCGCCGGGGCCGGAGCGACGCCGGGGTCCGGCGGCACGACCAGCGGCACCGGGGCCGTCACCGGCACGGGCAACGGCGGCCCGATCCTCGGTGGCATCCCGCAGAGCACCGGGGGCGCGTCGAACACGGACGGCGGCGCGTGCGCAGCGCTCGTCCTTCAGCCCGAAGCGATCACCGAAGACAAGATGATCCCGATGGACATCAACTGCACTGCGGCAACTCCGGAGCCGATCGCCATCTACATCATGCTCGATAACTCGGGCAGCATGCAGGACAACAACAAGTGGCCGGACGCCGTCGACGCCATCACGATGTTCGTGCAGTCCGATCCCACCGCGAAGGGCGCGCCCTGGGCGTGCGTCGACAAGGACGGCAAGAGCGTCATGCCGCCCGCAAACCTCGCTCCCCCTGGAACGGGTGCGGTCAGCGTCGCCATCCAGTACTTTCATCCCCAGGGCGCGGGCAGGCGCGCGAACGAGTGTGACGGCGTGGTCCATCGCACTCCCGCGGTCCCGATGGCGCCGCTCCCCGGCAACGGCCCTCCCATCGTGAGCTCCCTCGCCGCCACCGGTCCGAACGGCGACACGCCGACGGTCGGCGCGTTGACCGGCGGGACCGAGTTCTGCAGCGACTACGAGATGGCCAATCCAGGCAAGAAGTGCGTCGTCGTCCTGGTGACGGACGGACAACCCAATGCCTGTGGCCTGAGCGCCAACTGCCCGAACGGCGGCAACAACGGCGACTGCGTAGACCCGAACTCTGCCGGGATCCTCGTTCCGATCGCCAGCAACGCTTACAAGACGAACAACGTCATCACGTTCACGATGGGCATGAACGGCGTGACCGCGGACGGCTTCGCCCTGCTGGACCAGATCGCGGTTGCGGGCGGCTCCGATTGCACGCCGATGACGCCGGGGCACGAGACGTGCGACATCACCATGGGTGGGTCGCAGGGCTTCCTCGACGCCCTCAACACGATCCGGAAGACCGTCCAGGTGACGAGCAACAGCAGCATGACGGTCACCACCACCACGACCCAGCACACGACGCTCCAGTGCGAGTGGGGGATCCCGCCGCCGCCCACCGGCCAGACCTTCGACAAGAGCAAGGTGAACATCTCGTTCTCCGACGGCACCACCACGCAGAAGCTCGGCAACGTCGCGAACCAGGCCGCCTGCGCCGCGGCGATGGGTGGCTGGTACTACGACAATCCGGCCGCGCCGACGCGGATCCTCGCGTGTCCCCAGACGTGCTCCTCCGTTCAAGCGTCGGCCACGGCGAAGGTCCAGGTCCTCCTCGGCTGCGCGACGGAGCCTGCGACGGTCCGGTAATGTTCTGATATCGCTCAGTATTTAATCTGAGGTTCAAGCCGGTCCGGCGATTGCCGTTCGGTTGTTTCGAGCCCCTGCCCCGGGGCTCGAGAGAACATGCAGGAACGTGCGTTAGCCGAGCACATGCAACGTGTGACGGAGGAATTTCCCCGGAAGGTCGCCGACGCGCTCGCACGCCAGATCGACGACGACTCGCTCGAATTGCCGGTTCTCGCCGGGACCGCACACCGGGTGATGCAGATGGCGCTCGACGAGGACGTCGACCCCGTCCACCTCGCGGATGCGATCCGCAACGACAGCGCGATGGCGGGCAACCTGCTCCGCATCGCGAATTCGCCGCTCTACCGCGCTCGCTCCGCGATCGTGTCACTGCAGCAGGCGATCAGCCGCCTCGGCATGCACCAGGTGCGCGAGATCGCGCTCGCCATCGTGTGCGAGAGCCGCGTCTTCCGCGTTCGCGGGTTCGAGAAGGAGCTCACCGAGGTGTTCCGTCACTGCCTGGCGACCGCGCACTTCGCGCAGGAGATTGCGCGCGCGAAGCGCTGGAACGTCGAGGAGGCGTTCCTCGCCGGGTTGATGCACGATATCGGAAGGCCGGTGCTGCTGCAGGCCGTCGTCGATCTGTCGAGCGAGCTCGACTGTCGGCTCTCGAAGCCGCAGGCACTCGCGCTGGTCACTGCCGGGCACGAGCGGACCGGCGCGCGTCTCATCACGCGCTGGGAGCTCCCCCCCCGCATCGCGGACGCGGTTCAACATCATCATCACCACGTGGCCCGCGAGCAGGGAGGGCCGCTCTTCGCGGTCGTCGGCCTCGCCGACGAGCTTGCGCACTTCGCGCTCCGGGACGGCACGGTGGACGAGCCCGCGCTCCGGGACAGCCCGCGGGTCGGCTATCTGAACCTGTACCCCGAGGACCTGACCGCGCTCATCGGCTGCGCCGACAAGGTCCGGCTCGCGGTGGAGGCGGTCGGATGATCGACGAATACGACGTCATCGTGCTCGGTGCGGGGCCCTCCGGCCAGAAGGCGGCCATCCAGGGGGCCAAGGCCGGCCGACGCGTGCTCGTCATCGATCGGGACTCGCAGGTGGGCGGGGCGTGCGTGCACCGCGGTACCATCCCGAGCAAGACGCTCCGCGAGACAGCCGTCGCCCTCGTCGGCTTCAAGCGTCGGAGCGGCGGCGTCTTCGAGATCCCCCCGAGTGAGGAACTCCAGGTCGCGAGCCTGATGACTCGGCTCGAAGAGGTGGTCAGCGGCAACGAGGAGTACATCGGCCGTCAGCTCGCCCGCAATGGCGTGACGGTGTGGCACGGGCGCGCGACCTTCTTGAGCCCCACGGAGATCGACGTCCTCAACGTGCGCGGGGAACGCTGGCACGCGCGCGGCTCGGTGATCGTCATCGCGACCGGCTCGCAGCCGCGAAGCCCCGTCGACATCGTGATCGACCACGAGCACATCCTCGACAGCGATTCCATTCTCTCCATGACCTACCTGCCGCGGTCCCTCGCCGTTCTCGGCGCGGGGGTCATCGCCAGCGAGTACGCCTCCATGTTCGCCGCGCTGGGCGTCCAGGTCGTCATGGTCGACAAGGCCGATCGCCCCATCGGCTTCGTGGATCCCGAGCTGTCGACGCGCTTCGTCGAAGCTTTCGGCAAGCTGGGTGGTCGCTTCGTCGGTCGGGTGGGCGTCACCGGTGCCCAGTGGGACGGCGTGGGCTCCGTGGTGACGCTCCTCTCGAACGGCGAGGTGCTCCGGACGGACAAGGCGCTCATCGCGCTCGGCCGGGTCGCGAACGTCGACGGCCTGGACCTCGTCGCGGCCGGGCTCGCGCTCGACGCGCGCGGCTTGCTCGCGGTGGACGAGCACGGACGGACGCGAGTGCCACACATCTACGCCGTCGGGGACGTCATCGGGCCGCCTTCACTCGCGTCGTCCTCTGCCGAGCAGGGGCGGCGCGCGGTGTGCCACGCCCTCGGCCTCCCGGTCGGAATGCCGGCGGAGTTCACGCCAATCGGCGTCTACACCGTGCCGGAGATCGCGGCCGTCGGGCTCACCGAGGCCCAGGCCCGCGAGAAATTCGGGAGCGTCCTCGTGGGCCGCGCCCGCTTCGACGAGGTCGCACGGGGCAGGATTTCTGCCATCGAGGACGGCTTGCTGAAGCTCGTCGCCGATCCCAAGGGGGAACGGCTGCTCGGCGTCCACGTCATCGGGGAGGGCGCGAGCGAGCTCGTGCACATAGGCCAGATGGCGATGATGGGCGGCCTCGGCATCGATACATTCATCGAGACGATCTTCAACTTTCCGACGCTCGCCGAGGCTTATCGAGTGGCCGCGTTCGACGTCGTCAAGCAGCGCGAGCAGATCAAGAAGAGCGCGGCGTAGAGTCTTCGTGCTCTTCCGGCCTGGAGCTGGAAGAGGAGACGGAACGGCGACGCCGATGTCGGTGTCTCGGCCCCATCGTCGCCCATGCCGCGGTTCGGAGTCGTCCTAAATCCTTGCGTGCGCGTCGGACTCCGCCGAAAGTATCCTCGTGCGTCCCGTCTGGCCCCGCAGAGCCTTTCGATCCGTCGCGGTCCGGGCAGCCGCGCTCTCCTGGGTCGTTGCGGCGAGCGCCGCCCCGCCGGGGCCGTCGGCCTCCGTCGCGCAGCCCGGCGCGAGCGCCGCGCTCCCGCCCCCGTCGGCCTCCGCCGCGCTGCCCGGGCCGAGCGCGTCCTCGGAGCCATCGTCCGAGCTTTTACCGCCCGCGCCAGCGGACAGCGCTCCTCCGCCGTCGGCAAGCGCCGAGGCCGTACCATCGGCGTCCGCGTTCGCCGCGCCGCCCTCACCGTCGGCGCTGCCGTCGGCTGCGGCGCCCCCGCCGCTCGCGTCCGCCGTTCCGGAGGAGGCGAGCGCGCTGCCGGAGGAGCCCGCGAAGATCCACGACACCATCGTCTTCGTCGTCCGGCACCCCCACGGGAAGAAATCCGCCGCCGATCGCGCGGGCGCCTCGAGCGAGGCGCTCACGCGCGCCGTCGACACGCAGGGCACGGAGGACGTGCGGGTCGTCCGTCAGGGCGACGCCCTGGTCGTGTACGCCGCGTCGATCCCCGTCGTCGAGCTCTACGCGGACGACGTGGAGGGCTCGGGGTACTCGACGGACGAGACCCTGGCGGCGTCCGTCGCCGCGCACGTCCGTGACGCGGTCCTCGCCGAGAAGAAGCGCAGCGCGATCGCGGGCACCGTCTTCTCCTTCTCGCTGCTCGTCTTCGTCGGGCTCGTCGCGTTCTACGTCCTGCGCAAGATCGGCGAGTTCTTCGACCGCGCGCGCAAGTGGACCCTCGACAATCCCGATCGCATCACCGGCATCCGTGTCCAGTCGCAGGAGGTCATCGGTGCGACGGCGCTGCGCGGAGGCGTCCTCGTCACGCTGATCGTCGGGCGGTTCGTCGCCCAGGCAGGCGTTCTCTACCTGTGGCTCGTCTTCGCGCTGTCGCTCTTCCAGACCACCCGCCCGTACACCGAGAAGCTCACCGGCTTCGTCGTCACGCCGGTCTCGGATCTCGCCGCGCGCATCGCCGCGTCGCTGCCGCTCGCGGTCATGGCGGCCGTGTCGGGCATCACCGTCTACGTGATGCTCCGCTTCGTGCAGCTCTTCTTCGAGGGCGTTGCACGTCGCCAGACCGTCATTCCCTGGCTGCCTCCGGATCTTGCCGGCCCGACCAGCGTCCTCGTGCGGATCGGAATCGTCGTGGCGGCGCTCGTGCTCGTCGCGCCCCTCGTCACCGGGGACTCGAACGGCGCGCTCGCGCGCGCCGGCTCGGTCGTGCTGCTATCGCTCGGTCTCTCCAGCACGCCGCTGCTCGGCTCCATCGCCGTCGGCGTCGTCATGGTCTTCGGGCGCCGCATCCGGGTCGGTGAGCACGCGGAGATCGGCGGGCGCACCGGGCGTGTGCTCGCCGTCGGGCTCATCGACGTGCGCCTGCGCGACCGCGACGGCTGCGAGGTGCGCGTCCCGCACCTGCTCGCGCT
>CAYUAW010000005.1:14902-77894 GCA_964442485.1 uncultured Polyangiaceae bacterium | reverse complement strand
GGCGTCCGAGAGCGCTGTCGGAGCTTGCCTACGCGGAGGTGTACGAGCGCGACGGGCATCAATGCACGAGCCCGGTGTGCACGCGCCACGACATCACACCGCATCATCTGGTGTTCCGCTCCGCGGGAGGCGACGACACGGACGAGAACGTCACGAGCCTCTGCGTGTGGTGTCATCTGGACGGCGTCCACGGGGGAAGGCTCGCCGTGACGCCGCCTGCGTCCGCCATGATGTGGCACGTCGGGCGCGCCCCGCATACGGTCGTGGAGGGACGGCGGCGGGTCACACACTGAGATGCGCCTGGCCGCAGACCTGAAGCAGCTCACCGGGGCGAGCCGGCCCGAGGCGGGAGGACGGGGCGTTCGGGGAAGAGTTCCTGCCTGCTGCTCAGTCCGGTCGTTCCAACTCGAGCCCGAGACTTTCCCACCCGAGCAGCCCGCCCTCCAGAAACGCCACGGGTGTCCCTTCGCGCGCGAGCTTCTCGGCGAGGTCCTTCGTCTTGTCGCCGGAGCGACAGTAGAGCACCGGCGCGCCCGGCAGCTGGTCGAGCTCCGCGAGGCGCGACGGCAGCTCCTCGAGCGGGATGCTCACGGCGGATGGCAGGTGTGCGCGCTTGAACGCCGATGCTTCTCGCGTGTCCACCGGCACGACCTGGCGTCGCTTCAGCAGCTCAGAGAGCTCCGGCGGACGCAGCGCACCCGCGGCGCGTGGCAAGAACGGCTCGATCATTTCGCGGAGCTGTGCCCTGCGGAGCGCGCCGACACGGCCCCCCGCGGGGCGGCCCTGGTGAAACACCACGAACGTCGGCACCGATTGCACGCCTAGCTCCCGCGCGATGACAGGCGAGCGATCCACGTCGATCGTCACGACCTTCGCCTTGCCCTTCAGCTCGTCGGACAGCGCCGCCAGCTCCGGTGCGACCGTCTTGCAGGGGCCGCACCACTCCGCGCCGAACTCCACGAGGACCGGCAGCTCGCTCTGCAAGATCTCTTGCTCGAAGGTGTGATCAGTAACCGTTGCGACAGCCATGGGACGTCTTTCTAATCCATCCTGCGTTCGGGACCAGCCCGCACGGGCACGTCACGGGCGACGCGATCCGTCCCTACACGAAGCGCCTCCCGACGCGCCACCCGTTCTCCAGGGCCTGCGCCACCACCAGGAGCGCCGCGATCGTCGCTCCGAGCCCGAGCGCAGGGACGAGGGCGACCCCGACGGAGGCACTCTCCACTGCGCGCGCGAAGAGGCTCCCCCAGGTGCGCTCGCCGGTTCCGAGGCCGGCGAGGGAGAGGGCCGTGTCGAGCGCCACCACGGCCGCCGCGGCGTGCGCAGCGTCCGCGAGCACGGGTCCCGCGACGTGGGGGAACAGGTGCCGGCGAAACAGGCGCGCCTTGCTCGAGCCGAGGGCTCGCGCGGACAGGACGAACTCAGCGGCTTCGAGCCGGCGGAGCTCCGCGCGAACGACCTTCCCCGTCGCAAGGCCGCGCAGCACGGCGAGCACGACGGCCACTGCCATGAGCTCCGAGGTCGGGGAGATCGCCCGAACGACGAGCACGGCGGCGAACGAGGGCAGGGCGCCCGCTATCTCCATGGAGAACGCGAGCGAGGTGTCCGCGAAGGACGGCCCGAGGGCAGCTGAGGTGCCCGCGAGGATGCCCGCGACGAACGCGACGACCATGACGATGCTCGCCGCCGCGAGCGTCGAGCGAGCGCCGTCGGTCCACGCGAAGAGCAGGCTGTCCCGGCCGAGAGCCGCCGCGGAGAGCGGCGCTCCGGCGAGCGCGAGCACGCCGAGAGCGCCCAGCACGATGATGCTGGCGTGGAGAAAGCGGTGCGACGGGGGGCGGTTCATGCGAGGCTCTTCGCGACGCGGGTTCTGGCTCGACGGACCCGGGGGTCGAGCACCACCAGGAGCACATCCGCCGCGATCTGAGCGAGCCCGACGGAGAGCGTCGAGAGCAGCGCCACGGTGAGGAGAAAAGCCTGATCGCCGGCGCGCAGCGCCTCCACGATGCTGACGCCGACGCCACGGAGGGAAAAGACGTGCTCGACGACGAACGCCGAGGTGAAGAGCCCGGGGACGTCGGCCACCGCGAGCGCCGCGAGGGCGGCGAGCATCAGCCGCGCGCCACGCGCCGCGACGCGGAACGTCGAGGCGCCGAAGGCGAGCTCGGTGCGCACGTGCGAGAGCTCGAAGAAGCGCTCGCTCACGACCTGCTGGTGCCGGAGCGACAGCGCCGCCGTCGCGAGTGCGATGGAAAGGCAAGCCGACACCAGCCCCTTGCTCGCGACGCGGCTGACGACCAGCGAAGTTGCCGCAACCCCGAGGGTCGCGACGATGAGCGCCGACAGCGGCAACGCGATACGACGCGCGGTCCGTCCACGTAGCGCCGCCAGGAGGCCGCCCACGAGGGCGAGAGGATACCCGAGGAAGAGCCCGGAACCGACGAGCGCGAGCGTCACCGGCGCGTGGGTTCGCAGCGCGCTCGCGGTGCGGCTGCCCGCGGGCGAGACGTCGCCACGGCGAGCGAGGTGCTCGAGCCAGAGGCCGTATCGGGTCTCGAGCACGGTGGCGACGAGGCGCCGCGGCCCGGTGAACGCGACGTAGGTGCTCTGCTCCGACACCCACCAGCGTTTCCACCTCTCGGCGACCGCCGCAGCACGCTCGACCGAGGCTCCAGAGGGCACCGTCCAGGGGCGATCGGTGATGCGGGCGGCCACCTCGGCCACGTGCCGCACGCGGGTCGCGTCGTCCGGGGTCTTCACCCGTCCGAGGGCGTCGATCAGATCCTCCAGCGCGACCGTATCGAGCTCGCTCACCTCGCTCGCGCGGAGCGCGGAGGGGTGCTCGACGAAACGACGGACCGTGCGCTTCACCACTGCCGGACGAAAGTCGATCGCGTGCTCCTCCCAGAACCGGCTCAGCAGCAGGACCGCCGTCTCGGGGCTGTCGAGCTCCGCGCCGGCGCCGATGCCCATCCTGCGGGCGACCGGCGCGAGCGACAGCGCCACCCTGCCGCGAGCGTCGGGCCCGAGTGCATCGAATCGCGTGAGCACGTAGGGGAACGCCGCTCCGCCGAGGCGCTCGAGCTCCTCTGCGGCCCGAGCCGCCTGCACCCCGCCGGCGGCCACCTGGGACAGCGCCGCGAGCGCGCGCTCCCGGGCTCCTTCGGGGTTCGGATTGAAGAACAGCGGGAGCGTGCTGGTCGGCGTCGTCGCGGTGCGATCGGTAGTCCGGGCAATGCCCCAGAAGATCGGCAACGTGACGACGAGCAGCGTCGGCCCGAGCCACAGGAGCCGTCGCAACACTTCCTTCAGCATCGCGTCGCTACCGGAGCAGCCAGAAGCCCATCGCCACGACGAGCAGGAACGCCCCCACGACGATGAAACCCACGACCGACGGAGGGAGGCCGCTGGTCGGCAGATCCACCGGCTCCTCGAACGGCCGCGCGCGCCCCGACGGCGAGCGCGCAAGCCCGCCATCGAACCCCGGAGTCGTGGCGAGCGGCGAAGTGACGCCGACCATGGTGTGCCCGACCCGGAGCGCCCGCGACTCGCGCTCCGCTTCCTCGCTGACCGGAGCGTCCACGGTGGGCACCAGGCTGACACCGCCGGGCCGCACCGTCGGATCGCTGATGCTGACGGACTGCGGGAGCCCGTACTTGCGGTACTTCACCGGCTCGTCCTCGGCCGTCACCGGAGAGAGGCCCTCGCCGTCGAACTTCACCACGATGACGGTGATGTTGTCGTGGCCGCCGGCCTGGTTCGCCTTCTCGGTGAGCACCTTGCAGATCTCGAGCGGCTCGTCGTACGTCACGAGCGCGGACCGGATGTCCTCTGCGCGGATCATGCCGCTCAGGCCGTCCGAGCACATGAGGAGCATGTCGCCACGCCGAAGGTCGACGTAGGTGAGATCCACCTGCACCGTCTCGGCGGTGCCGAGGGCCTGCAGGATGATGTTGTTGTGCTCGAAGGTCTCGGCTTCCTCTTCCGTCAGCTGCCCGGCCTCGATCAGCTGATTCACGAGAGACTGATCCCGGGTTACCTGGACGAGGGTCTCGCCGCGCAGCAGGTAGGCGCGGCTGTCGCCGACCTGCGCGATGAAGAGCCGTGCATCGAGGAGCGTCGCGACCGTGGAGGTCGTGCCCATCCCGCGGCGCGTGCGATCGGCGCGCGCCTCGTTGAAGATCCTGAGGCCCGCCTCTTCCACGGTCGAGACCAGACGGCGCGCGAGCTCATCGCGGTTCGGCGGTGGGCCGCCGGTGAGCATGCTCTCGTAGATGATGTCGACGGCGAGCTTGCTCGCGACCTCGCCGGCCGCGGCGCCGCCCATGCCGTCACAGACCGCGAACACCGTACCGCCGGGCCCGACGATCTGTTCGCGGTCGGCTTCCATCAAGCTCCTGCTCCGTCGAGTCAGGTCGGCGATGAGGAAATTGTCTTCGTTGTGCTCGCGGATCTGTCCGACGTCGGTGCGGCCGAACAGTTTGAGGCGTATCTCGCCCCCGGGAGAAGCAGCGCTGCCCGTTCCGCTCATGGTTCTCTGCTAGTCAGGGTCCACTTCGAGTCGGAACAGGTGCTGGCCGATGCGCAGGTGGTCGCCGTTCTGCAGCGTGACCTCGCTCCGGATCGCCAGGTAGGTGCCGTTCGAAGACCCGAGGTCGCGCAGCGTGAAGGTGCCTTCGTAGGGATCCCGCGTGATGGCGGCGTGCTGTCGGCTCATGAACGGGTCGCTGGTAAACACGATGTCCCCGGACTCTCGGCCGATGATCGTTTCGTCACGGTACAACGAATGCACGTCCCGTGTGACCCCCTCGATCGTTCGCTGGCAGAGCCTCGCGTACCGCGTGGACGCGGGAGAGCCGAATACCTGGGTGCCCCTCTCGAGGGCCGGACCAAGGGACTTCTCCGCATCACTCACAACCTCGAACCTTAACACCTCGAGGCCCACCAACACCAAGTCGCCGTGTTCGAGCTTTTCGGCGCGGCGGACCCGCACGTAGACGCCATTTACTGAACCGAGGTCCCGCAGCGTGAACGCCCCCCCGGAGGCCCGCCGGAGCCGAGCATGGCGCGGGGAGACGTAGGGGTCGTTGGGTAGGACAATGCCTCCTTCTTCGCGCCCGATATCCACCTGCGAGTCCGTGATGTCGAAAGTGCGCCCGGGCGTACCGTCCTGGGTGATGACCACCAGCCGAGCGCCGCCGCGCCCCGGGGAAGGTGCCGCCCAGCCATCACCGCCGGGCCGCGCTTGTGCCGCCACCTGGTGAGGGTAGGCAGCCTCTGTCGGGCGCGCCGGCTGTGGGGGTCGGGCCGCGACGGACGCTGGCCTGGCCGGCGCCTCGCCGGCATGAGCCGAAAGTGGGGCACCGCAGAACTGACAGAACTGCATGTCGCCGGGGTTCACCCCCCGGCACCGACCGCATACCGTGGTGGACCTCCCTGGGGCCGGAGCCACGGGCCGAGGATTCGGCTGTGCGCTTTGCTGCGTGGGCGCGGGCCGATAGCCCGCTCCGGGCGGGACAGGCAGGACTGCCGGAGCGGCTTGCGGTGGCGGCTGCTGCTGTTGCTGAGGAGGCGGTGCCCCGAGTGGTGACCCGCATCCGGAGCAGAACCGGTTCGTCGACGGATTGACGACGCCGCAGCGACCGCAGGCCTGGGTCGCGACCGTTGCCGCGCGCGGCGAGAATTCGAAATTAGGTGCAGCCGGCCGCGAGCCGGTCGCGGGGCGCGGATCGGCGGCCGCAGGCACGGTCATCTCCGCCCCCGGCAGTCGATTGCCGCAGTCCCGGCAGAAGATGAGATTGGCCGGATTGTCGGCTCCGCATCGATCGCACCTCACGAGACTAGGGGAACCTCCCGGCTGGAACGAGTCAAGGGACTTTTCGCAGCGTTCCGGCCATCGCCTCGGCGCGCGTTCGCACCGAGCGCCAGCGGTTCGAACGAGACTACCATCGCGGAAGCGGGTCGCGAACCTCGAACACGAGCTCGGCGCCGATCATGTGGCCAACGCCGAAGCCAAAAAGGGTGTCCGCCCTGACCTGGCCCGCGCTGTCTTGCCAGTGGCGGAAGACCACCGGACGATAGCCGAGCGACGCGCCCACCACCGATGTTCGGCTGATCTGAAATTCGATGCCGGCCCCGAGAAAAGCGGTGATGCCACCGGTGTCGGCTTCCCATTCATTTCCATAGAGCACGCCGCCTGCCCCGGCTGCGAGATACGGCGTGAGGCGCGTGGCCTCCGTCATGTAGTAGCGCGCTTCGCCTCGGAGCTGTTGCAAAATGGCGAGGCGAAGTAGGTTCGAGGGGTCCTGTCGCGAGAACTCGTACGCTCCGCCGACATAGAACGGCCCGCGCGCGCGGTAGCCGATGCGCAGCGTCAGCCCGACGCCCGACCCGAGGATACAGGGCGCCACGGCGTTCGAGGGGCAGATGGGCCCGGCGCTGGCCACGAACTCCGTGTTGAAGGCCACCCCGTATTGCAGGTAGTGCTCGGTCGTTCGTGGGACCTGGGCGCCGGCGCGCCCGGAAACGGTCGCGAGCGCTGCGGCGAGCGCAATTCCGAAACGCGCCGTGCGGCCGCTGCCCGCCGTCGCCGCGCGAACCGGCCTTGACGTCCCTGCGACGGTTCGTTTAAACGCGGGAGCGATCATTCGTGGAGCGACAAGCACATGGAACTCTACCTCGACAGACGTGCCGTTAAGCAGATTCGGCTCTCGGCGCAGGAAGCGATCGAGGAAGGGGACTCAGAGTCCCTACGCGAGGACATCCTCGAAGCCTTTACCGAAGAACAGGTCGAAGAGATCGAGCGCCGGCTCGACACGGCCGATTTCTTCGAATTTCTCACCGACGTCCTGGACGAATGGAGCGGTGACGACGTCGATGAGCTCTTCGAGCTCCTCGAGACGCAGCTCGGCGAGGTCGGAATCGACCTGAAGACCGATACCAAGGCGGCCGCCGAGGACGAGGAAGAAGCCGACGAGCCCGAGGAAGCCGAGGACGAGGTCGGCGATCTCCTCGAGGACGAGGACAGCGAGGACGAGGACGAGGAAGAGTCCTCCGAGGACGCGGACGAAGACTGAGCCGTCTCGGCGGTCCCGCCTGCCCCGAGCCTTCGGGGAGGGCGCGGCCACGCTTTGGGCAACCAGCGTGGTTCACGGGCTGGTGCGGAGCAGGTAGTCGTGGCAGGGCCCCGTTCGCGGCGGTGTGTGGACGGCCGGGCAGAGGGCCGGCGCGCACGCAACATAGCGCGATTCGGGGCTGCTCGCGACGAGCGAACGCACGAGACGGCAGGCGCCGTCACGGTCTCCGGCGGAGAGCGCGAGGCGCGCCGCGCTGAAGGCCGCGTCGTCGCGGAGCCGGCTCGTCGGGTACGCCACGAAGAACCGCTCGAACGCGAGACGGGCGCGCGCCGGATCGTGCAGAGCGTCGCGGTAGAGCTCCGCGACTCTAAACGCAGCCTCCGCGTACCGGCCGCGCTCGTAGCTCCCTTGCAGGAAGGACGGCTCGCGCTCGGCGAGCAGCCGCTCGAACACCGCGATCGCGTCGCGCGGAGCGCCGAGCGCTGCGTAGAGCTCGCCGGTCCGGTAGAGCGCGTCGTCCCAGAAGACGCCGCGTGGATACGGGAAGCGCTCCGCGAGGCGCAGGTACTCGTCGCGCGCGTCTGCGAGGTCGCCCGCGCGTTCGCGCGAGCGCGCATGCTCGTAGTCGACGTACTCGGCGAGTCGTGTCGTCACGACGGCCGGCGCGAGCTCCTCCAGGTACGACTGCACGGCCTTCTCGCCCCCTTCGCCGAGCCGTTGCTCGGCGCATGCATGCAGCGCCGCCGGCGCGAGGCCGCTCTCCGGGTAGCGTCGCAAGAGCTCCCCGAGCGCGCGGTAGCCGTCCTCGGCTCGGCCCTGTCGGATGTCGAGCCTGGCGAGGTCGTACATCGCTCGCGGCGCGCGGGTGCCGTCCGGATACTCGCGGAGCAGCTCCGCGAGCACGGCGCGCTCGTCCGCGGGACGCCCGGCGCGTTCGAAGCTCATGGCCTGGCGGTAGCGTGCTTCCTCGCGGTCGCGCCTCTTCGAGCTCGCTCGAGCGGACTCCGAGAAGCGCTCGGCGGCCTCCAGGTACCGCCCGGCGGCGTAGGCGCGCTCCGCGGCGGCTTCCTTCGGCGTCAGCTCGCTCGAGGCGCCGCCGCATGCGGTGACCGCGCACGCCGTGCAGAGTGCCCGTACCAGACCCAGAGCTCGCCTGGGTCCGAGCGCTGGGTCTGCGCGCGCTCCGTCGCTCAACGCCGGGCCTCGGGACCGCCGAGCACCGACTCGATCGCAAGCGAGAGACGCTCGGCGGCCTCCGCGGCGCGCTCAATCGGCGCGTCCAGGTGCGTCACCACCCGCAGCTGCGCCGGCCCGGTCGCGTTCACGAGAACGCCGCGACGTCTGGCTTCGGCCACGACGGCGTCGGCCTTCGCTTCCAGGAGCCGCACGTTGACGATGTTCGTCTCGACGCTCGCGACGTCGACGCTGGCGCCGTTCGCCGCGGCGAGACGCTCCGCGACGAGACGCGCGGCGCGGTGGTCGTCTGCCAGCCGCTCGCGGTGATTTTCCAGGCCGTGGAGGGCCGCCGCCGCGAGAACGCCGACCTGCCGCATGCCGCCGCCGAGCATTTTCCGGAAGCGACGTGCTTCCTCGACGAGCGCGCGCGACGCGCACAGCGCGGAGCCGACGGGCGCGCCGAGCCCCTTGGAGAAGCACACACTGACGGTGTCGAACGGCGCGGCGAGCTCGCTCTCCCGCTGGCCCGTCGCGACGGCGGCGTTCCACAGGCGCGCGCCGTCGAGGTGGAGCTTCAGGCCGCGTCGCCGCGCGACCCTCGCGATGCGGAGCACCTCGGCGTGCGCGAAGACGCGGCCGCCGGCCCGGTTGTGCGTGTTCTCCACGACGGCGAGGACGATCCGCGGATACATGATGCCGGGCGGCTGTACGACGCGCTCGAGCTCCTCGGCCGTGTAAAGGCCCCCGGCGCCCGCGACGCGAAACTGGACGCCACTCAGGGCGGCGGCAGCGCCCGACTCGAAGGTGGCAGAGTGCGTGCCTTCGCCGCCGATGAACTCGTCGCTACGCCGGGTATGAAGGAGGATCGCGATCTGGTTCGCCATCGTTCCCGATGGGACGAACACCGCCGATTCCTTGCCGAGCACGTCGGCCACGCGCTCCTCGAGCCTCCGCGCAGTGGGGTCCTCTCCGTAGACGTCGTCGCCGACCTCGGCGCGCGCCATCGCCTCGCGCATGGCGGGCGTCGGGCGGGTGACGGTGTCCGAGCGGAGATCGACGACGTCGGGCATGGTCACGCCGCGAGCGTATCACGCGGGGGGCGTCCCTTGCCCGGGGGCCGCGTCGCGGGCGGAGAGGCCCGCGACGAAGAGCTCGTACGCGACGATCTGGATGGCCTGCGCCAGGTTGATCGAGGGCTGATCGGCCGCCATCGGAATGCGCACGCGCTCGGTGCAGAGCGCCGCGTCCTCCGCGGTGAGGCCCGTCTTCTCGTTGCCGAAGACGAACGCGACGCGCTTGCCGGCCGCGGCGACTGCGAGCGAGAGCTCCGCGGCGCGGCGCGGCGACACCACTCCGGACACGCCGCGACGAGAGGTCGTGGCGAAGGACAGCGAGACGCCGCCGAGCGCCTCCGAAAGCGTGCGGCAGCGGGCGGCGCCCTCGAGAACGTCCAGTGACTTCACGGCCATCTTGCGGGCCATCTCGTGCTCGGGCACCGCGAGCCGTCCGGGCTTGACGAGCACGAGGCCGGTGATGCCCATAATCTTCATGGCGCGCGCGGCGGCCCCTACGTTCTCCGGGTAGTGGGGATTCACGACCACCACGGTGGTCGCACGCGTGACGGGCAACACGAGCATCGAGCTACGTCCCGGATCTACGCGCGGAGCGGGCGCAGCGAAAGCCGATCCACGGGCGCCGCGTGCCGGGCTCCTCGGCCTCGCGCGCCGCGCCACGGAGCCACGGCGCCGCGCTCCGGTAGTCGCCGCCGCGTACCACGCGGGCGGGCGTGGAGCTCGCGAGGGGCGGGCCTTGTGGGTCCGTCGCGTCGGCGTCCTCGTACTCCGGCGCGTAGCGATCGGCGACCCACTCCGCCACGTTGCCGGCGAGGTCGAGGAAGCCGTCCGGCGTTCGGCCAGCGGGGAACGAGCCCACCGGCGCGAGCTCCGCGAAGCCGTCGCTCGGGTCCGTCGCCTGCCACGCGAGGCGTCCGTGGTTCGAGGCATGCGCGTTGTAGAGATCGCCCCACGGAAAGCGACGGCCGCCCACGCCGCGCGCGGCGCGCTCGAACTCCGCCTCGGTGGGCAAGCGTGCGCCGCGGTACTCGCAGTACGTCTTCGCTTCTTCCCAGGTCACGAGCGAGGCCGGGAAGCGGTCGTGGTCGAACCGGGTCGCGCCCTGGCCGAGCGGCAGCGCGCGGCAGCGACCAGTGGCGACGCAGCGCGCGTAGTCTCCGATCGTGACCTCGGTGCGGTCGAGCCAGAACGCGGAGAGCGTCACGCGGTGCAGCGGCGCCTCGTTCGCGAAGAGGTTCTGCTCGCAGCGATCGCCGCCCGGCTCGCGTTGACAGTCGAGGAGCGCCGCGACGACGTCGTCTCCCGTCGACCCCATGACGAAGGAGCCGGCTGGCACCAGGATCATCGCGGAGCCGGGCGCCTTCAGGGTGAGCACGCCCGCCTCGGCGCCCACCGTGCCGTGCTCGGCAGCGTCGCCGTGTGCCGCGTGCTCGCGCCCGTCGCGGTGCGGTGGCGCGACCGCGATGATCGTCGACGCCGCGACGAGGGCACGCCACGGTAGGATCATCGCGGCCATCTCGCGAGGCCGCCCTCGCCGGAGCGTCCCGCGTCGCCCGCTCGCTCGAGACGCGGCGGGTCCGTCGCGTGCTCGTCCTTGCCGTGTCCCCGGGGGCGATCCGGCAAGTGCGCGGAAGCGTGCGGCGCGACGGCCTTCACGAGCTTTGGCGCCTCCGCGAGCCACGCGACGGGTTCGGCCTCGATGGGTTTCGGCGCGGCTACCATCGCGGTCGGCGTCGCCGGGCTCTTCGCGTCGTCCTGCCGGAGATGCGAGGTGAGCTGGAAGCCGGCGATGGCGAGCATCGCGCCGATCGCGATGCCGCCGGTCGCGGCACGCGCAACGCGCACGCCGGTCGCGTCCTGCGCGGCGCGGTGGATCTCGTCGGGGAGCGTCTGCATCGCCGCGCGTGGCGCCGCCTTCAGCGCCTCGCAGAGCGCCGCGCCGAACTCCGAGCACGTGTCGAAGCGCGCTCTCGGGTCGCGTGACAGCGCGCGCGACAGCACGACGTCGACCGGCGGATCCACCCCCGCGACGTCCGACACCGGCGGCGGGTCGTCCGTCTGGATCTTGCTGGCGACCGCGACGGCGTCTTCTCCGGGGAACGCGCGCCGACCCGAGATGGCCTCGTAGAGCGTCGCCGCCATCGAAAATTGATCGCTCTTCGCCGAGAATTGCCCGCCGGACAGCGCCTCGGGCGCGCTGTAGGCGGGCGTACCAAGGAGGACGCCGCCGAGCGTGAGCGTCGAGTCCGGAACTCGCGCGATTCCGAAGTCTGCGATCTTCCCGCCTGCCGTCGCGAGGATGATGTTCTCAGGCTTGATGTCCCGGTGCAGCACGCCGGCCTCGTGCGCGGTGGTCAGCGCGGAGCCGAGCTCGACCGCGAGCTTCGCCGCCGCGGCAGGTCCGAGCGGGCCGCGCTCGAGGCGCTCCTTCAGCGTGCTGCCGGCGAGGTACTCGAATACCAGGTAGAGGCCGAGCGACGGGTCCTCGCCCATGTCGTGCAGCGCGACGATGTTCGGATGACTGACGCGCGCCGCGGCGCGCGCCTCCTGGCGCATGCGGTCGAGGAGCGCCTGCCGCTGATCGTCGGGGATCGTCAGATCGTCGCGGAGGAGCTTCACCGCGACGTCGCGGTCGAGAACCGGATCGTGGGCGAGCAAGACGCGCCCCATGGCGCCCTGGCCGTGCAACCGCACGATCTGGTACCGCCCGATTTCGACGGGGAGCGGGGTCGCGCGGGAGGCCATGCTCAGGGGGTCACATCTATCGCCCGGCGGGCCCCCTGCCAACCGCGATGGGACCGGTGCGGGTCAGCGGCCTGCGTCGGGTGACCCTTCAGGCCCCTTCTTGTCCCGGTCCCGCGGCTCCTTTGGAGGCGGCTCCTCCCGCCGCGGCGGGGGGTCGCCGTACTCGGTTCGGAGCTTCCGGAAGAGGCCGTCGCTCAGCATCTCCTCCTGGTAATGCGGCAGATCGGGCACACGCACATAGACGAGCACGTCGTCCTTGCGCTCGATGATCTCGATGGCGCCGTTGGTGTCCTTCTTCCTGCCGTCCGGGACGAAATGAAACAGCAGATAAGCAGCGTCGGCGTCCTTCTCGGTGACCTCGTAAGCCAGGTCGACCCGCAGATAACGCAGAGCGGCGTTGTAGGTCTGCAGCTTCGTGTAGCTGCTCCGGGCCTCCACGCTGGCGCCCGCGCTCCCCGGCATCGACAGAAGGAAGGCCGCGGTCGCCGCCCACGGCGCCATGGCGCGAAACGCCCGACGGCCGGAGCTCCCGTTCATGAACGGATCCGCTAGTCGGTGCCGGTGCTCGGGGCCAACTTCGGGGCAGCTTCTTCCGCGAGAACCTCCCGTACGCCGGTGCGCTCGAGCAGGAGGCCCACCCCCGCCGCCGCGATCGTGATGAGGAGCTGAGACGAATAGACCAGGAGCACGAGCGCGGCTCCCTGGCCCATGACCAGCTCCGGGGGATAGAACACGGCGAGCGCCGCGTAGAACGCGAGCTGGTACGCGCCGAAGAAGCCCGGCGCGTTCGGGATAAGGATGCCGACCGCGATGACGCCTATCGTGGTGCACGCCTCCGCGTAAGTGAACCGGTCGAACCCACACCCCCAGGCGAGGACCCAGAGCGCTGCAGCGTTCAGCATCCAGTAAAGGACCGTCGCGCCGACGAACGACGCGGCGAGGCGGCGATCCGGCAGGAAGCGCAACCCCTCGCCGACGTGCTCGACGCGATCGGCGAGCCACGTCGCGAGACGTGGGGACACGACCCCGACGACGCGCTCGGTCATGCGACGGGCCCAGACGCGGTTTGCGTAGAAGACGCCCATCACAGTGAAGGCGACCGAGAACAGGACGAGCGCGGCGTACGCCGAGCGCGGGACGATCGACGGAGAGACGGGCAGATTGCCGATGCGATCGGGCAGCGGCGAGAGCGGCGTCGACAGCGTCAGCCCCGCGAGCAGCATGAGGCTCAGCACGAGGCCGTCGATGATGCGCTCGGCGGCGATGGTGCCCGTGGCGGCCCAGCCGGAGATCTTGGCGTGGGTGCGGATCATCAGCGGGCGCACTGCTTCGCCGGTCCGGACGGGCAAGAGCACGATGGCCGCAAACCCGATGAAGGACACGCCCAGCACCCTCCGGAGAGGCACCGGCGCGATCGGCTCGAGCAGGAGCACCCAGCGAGCCGCGCGGACCACGTGCATGATGGACCAGAGCACGACGGCCGCGCCGAGCGTCCACCAGCGCACGTGGGCGAACGCGCTCCTGTCCGGCGCGAGGGGGAGCGCGCCCCGGTGGAGGAGCCACGCGAAGCCACCCGCGACGACCAGCGATCCGAGGAGCTTTCCGCCATGCCGGCGGAGCCATCCTCCGCCGCCCTGGGCCGCTTGCACGGTCGGTTCATTTTCGGTCACTGGTTCACCCTTCCCTCGAGGATCTCGCGTGGCCCATCGTGGAGCAACCTGCGTACTTCTTCGTCGCCGTAGCGCTTGGCGAGGAACGCGATGCCGTCCTCCACGTCGTCGATGTCCTCCGGCCTGTGCGCGTCGCTGCAGGCGGCGTAGTAGAGGCCGTCGTCGAGGATGCGGCGCGCGCACTTCTGCGGCTCCTTGCCGTATTTGCCGACCAGGGCTCCCACGTCGAGGAGCGCCGCGGCGCCCGAGCGCACGAGCTCTTCGAGGCGCTCGTGGGAGCGCCAGAAGCAGCGATAGCGCTCCGGATGGGCAATCACGGGAGCGAGCCTGCGTCGTCGCAGATCGAAGAGACGGTCGGCGATCGCGGGCATGAAGTCCATGTCGTAGAACTCGAGCAGAACGGCGTTCCCCCCGGGGTACGGCAAGCCTTCACCGTCCAGGATCCGCTGGAACACGACGTCGTCGAAGTAGTGCTCGCTCGAGAGGCCCATGCGCGGGAGGTCCGGTTCGTCGCGCACCGAGTCCTCGAAGCGCGTGAACGCCTCGACGAGGCGGCTCTTCGTGTTGTCGAACATCCGGGGGCGCATGTGCGGCGTCGCGATGACTTGCTCGAAGCCGCACTCCTTCAGCGCTTGCAGGAGCTCGAGCCCTTCGTCCCTGGTCCGCGCGCCGTCGTCGATACCGGGTACGTAGTGGCAATGCAGGTCGACGAAGCCGCTCATGGAGGGGCAGATCCTAGCCTTGCGACCAGGCGACGCTAGATGTCTTGGGGGACGTGAGTCGGTTCGGAGGGCGCGGCGAGGCGCTCGGCGAGCGCTTCGAGCCTGGCCCGGCGCCGGCCGAGGATGCGCTGGCAGCCTGCGACGGCCTCGGCGAGTGGCTCCATGTCCTCGCTATCGCCCTCGGTGCAGAGGAGCACCTCGATGCCGTCGATACGCAGCCGCCGCACCTCGAGCGACCGCGTCAGCACGTCGAGCCGGCAGGGCACGGTGTCGTTGGCGGGCCTGTCCCAGTTGGCGGCGCCGATGGCCGCGAGCTCGTCGCACATCGCGGCGGGCCCGGCACCGGCGATGACCAGCCCGCTCACGTCGGCGAGAACGAGCGCCCCGAGCCCGGCGCGGCGGCGCGCGGATTCGAAGCAGCGCGACAGCGCGATGAGCGGGCTGTCGGTCCGGTCGCGCCGGCGATCGGCGGCGTCCTCGAGTGGCGCGGGTGGGGGGCTGGAGGTGAGCATGGGGTCACTCAGATGCATAGGCGGCCCCAGGTGGGCCAACTTAAGGGACTGACCGTCCGGGGCGCGACTCATTCGCGCGACGAAACCTGCCATTTCTTCTGGCCGAGTTGCGAGCGCAATGCTCCTCGGGTTAGACGCCGCGGTTCGCCCCATGGGTTTGTCCTCCCTTTCCGGCCTTCTCGAATCGCGGCGCGTCATTCTGTGCGTCGGCTGCGGGGGGGTCGGCAAGACGACCGTGGCCGCGGCTCTGGGCCTCGCCGGGGCCCGGCGGGGCAAGCGCGTCCTGACCCTGACCATCGATCCGGCCAAGCGCCTCGCCAACAGCCTTGGCCTGGACCACATGACGACCGAGGAGCAGGAGGTAGACCCAGCGGTGCTCGCGGGGATCGGCGTGCGGGGGAAGGGCAGCTTGACGGTGATGATGCTCGACACGAAGCGGACCTTCGACGACCTGGTCAAGCGCTTCGCCTCCACCGAGGAAGCCAGGAACCGGATCCTGAACAACAGGCTCTACAAGTACGTGTCCACGAACCTCGCCGGAACGCAGGACTACATGGCGATGGAGAAGCTCCTGGCGATGAAGGAGGACCCCCGCTTCGACATCGTGGTGCTCGACACGCCGCCCACGCGCAACGCGCTCGATTTCCTCGACGCCCCCGATCGCCTGGTGGAGGCGCTCGACGGTCCCGCGATCCGATGGTTCATCCAGGCGTTCGATCGTTCACGAAAGCTCAGTTTGAATCTCGTCGCGCAGAGCGTCGCCGTCGTCCTCCGTGGCGTCTCGAAGCTCACCGGCGGAGGGTTCCTCGAGCAGATGGCGGAGCTCATCACGGACCTGAACGATCTCTTCGGCGGGTTCCGCGATCGCGCCGCGCGCGTGTCGGCGGCCTTCCGCGCCGAGGACGTCGGCTACGTCATGGTGACGAGCCCCGCGCCGCTGGCGATCCGCGAGATCGCCTACTTCGCCGAGCGGCTCAGCCAGCACGGGATGCGGAGCGACGGCTTCGTGGTGAACCGCGTGCACGCGGCGCCGCCGCTCGTGCCCACGGCACCGGAGATCCGCGAAGCGGCGAGACGACATGCGATCCCTCTCGACGCCGACGGTCCGGCGCGCATCCTGCGGGCCGTCGACGACGAGCGCGCCCTCGCCGAGCGCGATGCGTTCCATCTCGAAGAGCTCGAGCGCGTACGCGAGCGCATCGGCGCGCAGGCGTCTCCCCTCGTGCGCGTCAAGTCCCTCCCAAGCGACGTCCATGATGTACGTGCCCTGACGGGAATCTCCGACGTGCTGTGTCCGTGAAGCGACGGGTTGGCGTGCGGCCCCGCGGTTCGTGTCCCTGAAGAGTTGACCGACTTCGCTTCAGCCCGTCCCGCCCCGAGCCTTCACTTCCCGCCCCGACCCCTGAAATGCACAATCACCGGCACGTAGTCGAAAGCAAACGTCTTCCGGATCTGGTTCGCGACGAAGCGGCGGTAGCTCCCCTTCACGGCCTCCGGGGCGTTGCACATGACGACGAACACCGGCGGCGCCGTCTCGGCCTGGGTGACGTAGTAGAGCCGCGGCGCCTTCCCGCCGTGCGTCGGAGGCGGCGTTCGCTCTAGCACGTCCTGGAAGAACCGGTTGAGCTCCCCCGTCGGGACGCGGTGATGAAACGAGCGATGCGCCGTGAGGACGGCGCTCTCGAGCTCCTTGACGCCCTCGCCGGTGCGCGCGCTGAGGAGCACCGTGGTGGCCCACGGCGCGAAGTGCATCGTGTCGCGCGCGGCCTGAACGACCTTCCCGCGCGCCTCCTTGTCGAGCAGATCCGCCTTGGACAGTCCGATGATCACGGCACGGCCGCGATCGGCAGCGAGCCCGAGCAGGCGCGCGTCCTGCTCGGCGACCGGCAGCGTCGCGTCGCACAGCACGACCACCACGTCCGCGCGCCCGACCGCCCGGATCGCACGCATGACGCTGGCTGACTCGACGCCGGAGTCGACCTTGGTCTTGCGGCGGATGCCGGCGGTGTCCACGAGAACCACTGGCTGCCCCGAGATCTCGACGCGCGTGTCCACCGGGTCGATGGTCGTCCCAGGGCGCGCGTCGACGATCGAGCGCTCCTCGCCGCACAGGCGATTGAACAGGGATGATTTGCCGGCATTCGGTCTCCCGACGATGGCGACGTGGGGAAGCGCGGTCTCTTCGTCCCCGGGCTCGCGCGCCGGGGGTGGGAGCAGCGCGACGAGCGCCGCCTCGAGCTCGTGGAGCCCCCGACCGTGCGTGGCCGACACCGCGAAAAGGTGATCGATGCCGAGCGTGTACAGGTCGTTGGCGAGCAAGACCTTGTTCTTGTCGTCGGCCTTGTTGGCGGCGTAGAGCACCGGCTTCGCCGAGCGCCGGAGGAGCGCGACGGCCTCCCGATCCGCGGGCGTCGGTGCTGCGGTGCCGTCCAGGATGCACAGGATCACGTCTGCCTCCGCGATGGCCGCCTCGACGTGCCGCACGATGCCGACGCCGATCGGGTCCTTCGTCAGCGGGTCGAAGCCACCGGTGTCGATGAGCGTCACGTCGCGGCCGTGGAGGTGCGCGTCGGCGTAGTGCCGCTCGCGCGTGACCCCCGGCTCGTCGTACACGATCGCCAGATCCTGCCCGGCGAAGCGGTTGAACAGCGTGCTCTTGCCGACGTTTGGGCGTCCGACGATGGCGACGATCGGCGTCACGAACGGCCCTTCGTGTCGTCGCCGCCCGCGGGAGCGTCGTAACCGAGCTCCGCGAGCTGGCGCGGCATGCTCTTCCAGCGCGGCGTGACCCGCACGAAGAGCTCTATGTGCACCTTCTTGCCGAGGAGCTCCTCGAGGCGCTTGCGCGCGCCGATGCCGATCTCCTTGATCTGCGCGCCGGCGCGGCCGACGACGATGGCGCGCTGTCCGTCCTTCTCGACGTGGATCGTCGCCTTCACGATGACGACCTTCGCCGTCTCGCTGACCTCTTCCACCGACACGGCGACGGCGTACGGTATCTCGCCCTCGGTCATGAGCATCACCTGCTCACGCACGTACTCGCGGACGAAGAACGACGTCGGGCGATCGGTGAGCGTCGATTCGTCGTAGCCGGCGCCGCCCTCCGGCAACAGGGCCACGATTTCGGAGAGCACGCGCTCGACGCCGTCGGTCGTCTTCGCGCTGACGGGAACGAGCGCGGCGAAGGGGCGCGCCGCCTGCAGCGCCGACAGCATGTGCAGGAGCCGCGACTTGTCGCGGAGCAGATCGACCTTGTTGATCACGGCGATGGCGACGGCGTCGCCCGCGAAGTCGGAGATGAGCTCGACGTCCTCCGGAAGGAGCGGTTCCTTCTCGGCCTTCTCACGAGAAGTCGTGAGCGACGTCACGTCCGTCATGAAGACCAGGACGTCGGTCGACCGCGCCGTGCCGCGCGCGGTGGCGTTCATTCGCCGGCCGAGCTCGGTGTGCGGCCGGTGCAGCCCCGGCGTGTCCACGAAGGCGATCTGCGCGTCCTTCGCGTGGAGCACCCCGAGGAGGGCGTCGCGCGTCGTCTGCGGCCGCGGCGACACGATGGCCAGCGGCTCGCCGAGCGCGGCGTTCAGGAACGTCGACTTGCCGACGTTCGTGCGACCGACGAGGGCCACGGTGCCGAATCGCATGTCTCTTGTACGTCTCTCGGGGGGGGAAGGTGTGGCGGCCGGGGGGGCCACGCGCATGCGGTGCCGCCCGCGGCCGGGGGAGGGGTCGGAGCGGCCGCCGGCGGCCGAATCGTGTGGTCCGTCTAGCACGTCCCGCGCTAGTGTCCGCGCCCGTTCGACCCCTTCGCCATGACCGAAAGCACACCCGCACCTTCCGAGCCCGGCGTCGCCCCTGCGGTCGCCGGTGTTTCCGCTGCCGGCTCGCCTCCGGCAGAGGCGCCGAAGGAGCCTGACGAGGTCTCGGACGAGGCCGTCTCGCCCGACCCGAACGCCAGCGGAGCGCGACGGGGACTCCTTTTCGCCGCCGCGGCGCTCACGCTCGGCAGCCTCTTCGGGCCCATCTCGGCGAGCGGCATCTGGGAGCCTTACGAGCTCAACGTCGCGGACCTCTCGCGGCGGATCGCCGTCACCCTCCTCGGAGGGAAGAACCTCGTCATCGAGGGCGCCACGAACTACGTCCCGACTGCCGGCGAGCTCGGTCGCGGCGAGCTGCCGTTCACGTCGATCGCGGTCGGGCTCCGGTTGCTCGGCCTCAGCGAATGGGCGGGCCGGCTTCCGATGGCGCTCTGGGGCCTTCTCGGTGTCGTGGCGACGTACGCCTTCGTCGCGCGCCTCGTCGATCGAGTGACCGCGGCCTTCACGGTCATCGTGCTCGCCACGATGCCGCTCTACTTTCTCGAGGCGAGGACCATCCTGGGCGACATCGTGACGCTGTCGGGTCTGGCCATCGCGGTGGCCGGCCTGTCGCTCGCCGTCTTCGACGGTCGCGCAAGCACCGTGGCGCGGGCGGGGTGGGCGCTGTTCGGCGTGTTCGGCCTCGCGGCGGGCTTCGGCGCTCGCGGCGTGCTGCTCGGCGTCGCCGTTCCCACCGTGTCGATCGGGATCGCGTGGCTCCTCCGGCGAAGCTCGGGCAGCGTCGATCGGCTGGGCGCGGCCTTCGCGATGGCCGCGCTCGGGATCGGCATGGTCGCGCTCGCTCTCGGGATCCGCGCGGTCGTCACCGTTCCGGATCACCAGTTCACGCGGCTGCTCGGTAACACCATCGACCGGCATCGCATGTCGCAGACCCACGACGTGATGGTGCTCGAGCTCGGGCACGCGCTCTTCCCATGGAGCGCGGTCGTTCCCTTCGCCCTCGGCCGGCTCCTGCGCGCGCCCGTCGGCGTGGAGGGGGCGTCCTTCGAGCGCGAGTCGAGCGCCCGCATCACGGTCCTGATCGTCGCGGTCGTCTGCTTCGGCGCCTACACGGCGCTCGCTCCGGTGTTCGGTGTGCTGCCGTTCTCGGGCGTGTTCGCGCTCGCGGCAGCCGTCGCGTTCATGCTGCGCGACTTCGAGCGCGGCGCGCCCGGTTCGCGCACGCTGGCGCTCGGCGTGGTGGCCTTGCTCGTTCTTTTTCTCGGGGATTTCAAGAACTTCCCGGAGAAGGGTCTGAGCGCCTTCGTGGTCGAGATCCCGAGGTTCCCGGAGAGCTTCAAGGACCTCGGGTTCATGATCCTCTTCGTCGGGACGCTCGCGAGCGCCGCGCTCTTCGGGCTCTTCTTCATCGAGCGCGACGAGGGCCAGAAGGTATTCGATCGCGCCGAGCACCGACGGTTCTACACGGCCCTGCGCCACGCCTACGAAGGCAACGTCGCGTTCGGATTGCTCGCGCTGGAGGTGTCGCTCGCGGTGCTCGCCGCCGCGACGGTGATCAGCGACCACTTCGCGCACTGGCCGCAGATCGAGTCGATGGCGCTGCTCGCGCGTCAGCTCGCCAAGTTCGGGTTCCTCCTCTTGCCCGTCGTCATCGCGTTGCCGAGCTTCATCATGGTCACCCGCGACGTCTGCCGCGTCGTGCTGCGGCGCCTGCGCGCGTCGCGCGCGACCGCGGCCGTGGCGGCGATCGGCGCGTTCGGCGCGGCGCTCTCCTTCGGTTACTACCCGCTGCTCGCGAGGCAGATGTCGCCGAAGGAGGTCTTCGAGTCGTACCAGCGCCTGGCAAAGCCCGGCGAGAGCCTGGCCATGATGGGGTCAGGGTCCGGCTCCGCCAGCGCCCGTTACTACGCGCACGGCGACGTCCGCGTGTTCGTCGGGAGCCAGGAGGCGTTCAACTGGCTCGTGGAGCGCGACGATCGACGGCGATGGCTCGTCGTGCGGTCGAGCGACATCGCGCAGATGAACTCGCAGTTCCGTGCGCACCACGCCCCCCCCAGGAACCTGCCCGTGCTCGACGCGCGGTCGAGCGAGATCCTGCTCGTGTCCAACCGGCTCGAGGCGGGGGAGACGAACCAGAACCCCTTCATGCGCTGGGTGCTCGAAACGCGCCCGGAGCCCGCGCGGAAGCTCGACGTCGACTTCAACGGGCAGCTCCGTGCGATCGGCTGGGACGTGACGACGCCGAGCGGCGAGCACGCGGCGACAGTGCGGGCCGCAAAGCCCTACCTCTTTCACTTCTACTACGAGGTCACTCGACCCATCTCGGGTGAGTGGCAGACCTTCATCCACGTGGACGGCTATCAGCGCCGCTACAATGGCGACCACGACACGCTCGAGGGCAAGTACCCGTTTCACCTGTGGCATCAGGGCGACTACATCGAGGACATTCACCCATTCGAGCTCGAGCCGAATTTCACCGGCGGCACGTACACGGTGTTCTTCGGCCTGTTCCGCGGCGAGCAGCGCCTGGAGGTGAAGCGCGGCGCAGCCGAGGACAACCGCGTCAACGCGGGGCCCCTGGAAGTGCACTGAGCAGGCATCGCCGCGCATGTCTCACTGCGGCAAAGCGAGGGGCGGGCCCCCGGGATTCGGCGCGCCGGAAATTCGGACCGTGACACGCGCTCGTCGAAGGGCTAAGCCCCCTTGGGTGAAGGACCGTCTATCCGACGACGCGCAGGAGCTCGATGCGGCGGAAGATCCGGAGAACCGTCGGAGCGCCGACCGCTTCTCGGTAGCCTGGTCCGTCGACTGCGAGACGGAAGACACGTTTCTCTACGCATCGATTCGAAACATCTCCGAGCTCGGGATCTTCGTGGCGACGAGGGAGCCGCTGTCCATCGGCACGCGGGTCACGTTGCGCTTCGCGCCTCCGAACCTCGACGAGGCTTTCGTGCTGGGCGGCGTCGTGCAGTGGATCAACCCGGTGCGGCTTCTCTCGGAGAACCGCAACCCGGGCATGGGCATCCGATTCGTGGAGCTCATGCCACCCGATCGCGAGCGGCTCGTTGAAGCGATCCGCACCATTGCGTACGTCCGCGACGCGCCGAACTGAGCAGCCGCGAGCCGCTCAGGGTGAGGGCTTCGCGGGCGCTGCCTTCGCGGCCGCTGGCTTGCTGGATGCTCGCGGCGCCGATTCGGCGACGCGCGACGTCGACTCGGGCAACACCGAGAGCTGGCGACGCGCGGCATCCGCGTACGTCGCATCCGCGAGAAGCGTGCGATAGGTCCTTCGCGCGGCCTCGACCCGTCCGAGGCGCGCGTAGCACTGGGCGGCTGCGAAGCGTGCCGCGCCGAGGGCCGCAGCAGACGTCGTGTCCGGCGATGCCATGAGCGCCTCGTAGCGAGGAAGATCCGCCTCGCAGCCCGCCGATGGCGCCCCCCCGGCCGTTACACCGTGGGTCGTCAGGGAAGGAGCCGCGGCCACGGCTCCCGACGCCTCCGTGGCCGACCCCAGATCGTCGGTGGGAGCCTGAGGGAGCTCATCGATCGCCACCCCTTGCTCCGCGGGGGGGGCCGGAGCGGCGGGTTCGGCTGCTGGCGAGGATTCCTTTTCGGCCATCGTCGCTGCAGGGCGTGGCGCTGCGGCGAAATCGGACTTCGGCGCGTCGGCGCGCGCGTGCGCTCGCGGCGTCTCCGCGGGGGCCTCGCCGCGGGCCTCGCCGGGGGCGGGTGGCGCCGCGACCGGGACGGTGACGGATTCCTTGTCCGATTCCGGAACGCCGCGTTCCGTGACCTGCACGGAGTTCGTTGGCCCCGGCTTCACACGGAGCAGGAGCAGGCTCGAGCCGACCATGAGCATCAGCACTGCCGCCATGGCGAGCTGCGGGCGCATTGCGTAGCTCGCCGCGATCGACACGAACGCGCCCAGGCGTTGCCGGAGCGGGCGCTCTGCACGCGCGCGCTCCTCGGCCTGCATGATCCGCTCTTCCAGATCCGCGGGTGGGTCGACCAGGGGGAGCGCGCCGACCTCGCGCGTGGCGCGAAGCTCGGCGTACAGAGCCTTCGCGCGCCCCGATTGCTCGGTGTGACGGATGGCGGACGCCCGCGTCAGCTCGTCGAGCTCGTCGTAGAGGAGGTCGAGGACGACCTTGTCGAATTTCTCCGCGTCCACGTGCTTGCTTTCGTCCGCGCTACCGGAGCGCGCGGGCATACTCCTCGAACTCGGACAGGGCGAGCCGCAGGCGCTCGAGCGCGTATCGCATGCGGCTCTTCACGGTGTTCTCTGCCACGCCCGTCACTTCCGCGATCTCCTTGAAGGGAAGATTGGCGACTTCCCGCAGCAAAAATACCTCTCGCTGGTCCTCCGGCAATGCTTCCACGGCCACGACGATGGAACGGCGCATGACCGTCCATTCCGCAGCGCGGCCGGTGTCTCCCTCCGGCCGCGGATCGGGGAGCACCTCGAGCATCGGGCGCGCGGCGCCATCGTCGCTCGTGGCCGCATCGAGGGACGGATGGCGACGAAGCTTCATCTTCCTCCCGTGGTCGATGCACTGGTTCCGCGCGATCGTGTAGAGCCACGTCGTGAACCGCGCCTCGTGCTTGAACTCCGCGGCGCGCTGGACGACGCGAAGAAAGGTCTCCTGCGTGATGTCCTCCGCCGCGCTCGGCGACCGGAGGTGCCGCAGCACGAAGTTATAGAGCGGCGTCTTGTGGCGCCGCACGAGCTCACCGAACGCGCGCCGGTCCCCGCGCTGGTAGCGCAGCATGAGCGCTTCATCGGCGGCGACGCTCGGGACGTCTGCCACGGGCTAGTGCTCCGCGGGGCCGGAGAACGGCCTGCGAGCCCTCGTGAGGTGGATGGTCGGGGCCAGCATGGGCACCGTGGGAGCTGCCTTGGCGCCGGCTTCGCCAGCGCGCGAAAGGGGTCATTACTCTGCCAGGAAACAGCGCCGATTGCTGCTGCGATTTGCCTCAGGGAGGCGCGCTCCAGGTCCGGCAGGTCGGGGCACCACCTCGTTCCTGGTCGCCGTTCCGTTCGAGCTACCCCCCCGTTCATGGCAGGGACCCGCCAAGGCGAGCGGCAGCTCGGGGTCGAACGCGATGCGCTCGATTGCGCCGAAGGAACGCTGCGATCGATTCGCCGGCCTGGGCAGCGCACGTATCTTGCGCCCACGACGGGCAGCATCTGGCCGCGCGACGACCACTCGATTCGTGGGGTCACGACTCGTTCGACGTGCGAGCTCATCGAAGTGGTCTAACGACCGCCGACGGTGCTCCCGTTCCCACGTCGAGAACGCCTGGGGGATGTTTCCCCCAGGCGTTCTTGATTGCGACGTACGCTCGGCATCCTGTTAATGTTGCGACCGTCAAATCGGGCCGGCTGCCGGTCGTCTCAGCCACCGGTCGGCACCCGCTAAACTTACTAACTGACGGAGAGGGTTCGGTGATGAGACTTCGAAACGCCGCGCGAGGGATGCTCGCATCGCTTTTGTGGGTATCCGTGGCGTCTGCTCAAGGAGCTCCCGCGAGCAGCGCACCGAAGCCACCTGCTGCTTCGGCTTCTGTCGGTGGTTCGGTCGCACTGCCGGGCGCTGGTGCGTCAGCAGCCGCCAACTCCGCGAAAGCGCCAGCAACTGGCGCCGCCGCGAGTGCTACGACGCAGAGCGCAACCGGAGCAGCGGGCGCTGCTCCGGCAACCGCACCACCGGCCACTACACCGTCTCCAACCACGACGGCCGCGCCCGCACCTGCTGCAGGTGCAGCCGCTGCACCTGTGGACGGTTCCACATACGCAGTTCGCCTTCGCGATCTCGAGTCGCGCGTCGACGAGCTGAAGGAGCAGATCCGGCGCAGCCACACACGCCTGAGCTTGCTCAGCGACACGATCCTTTCGGCCGGTGTGGGCGGCGCGCGCGCCGAGATCAAGTTCCAGAACGATATGAGCAGCGCGTTCCGTCTGACGCGCGCGCTGTTCGTGCTCGACGGCGCGGTTCAGTACAACAAGGCCGACGACACTGGCGCGCTCGCGTCGCAGACGGAGATCCCGATCTTCAGCGGCTCGATCGCGCCCGGCGATCACACCCTGCAGGTGCTCGTCCAGCTCCGTGGTCACGGCTACGGCGTCTTCTCGTACCTTCGCGGGTACAAGTTCGAGGTCAAGTCGAGCCACGCCTTCACCGTGACCGAGGGCAAGTCGATCGATCTCGAGGCGATCGCCTGGGAGAAGGGTGGCGTCACCACGCCGCTCGAGCAGCGTCCCGCGGTGCGTTACGTCGAGAAGGTGCGCAGCGGGCTCGGCGAGGGCGATACCGGTTCTTCGAGACCAGCGGAGCCGGCGGCGGCCCCCGCGGCCCCTGCAGCAGGTGCATCCGGTAGCCTCTCCATCGGCACAGGAACAAAATGACCAAGAGGAATGGCGCCCGTGGCGGGGCGCTCGCGGCAGCGCTCCTCGGCCTCCTCTCGACGGCGAACGCCTTCGCCGTCGATGCGGCCGAGGCGCGGGGCAAGGCAGAGACCGCGATTCGGGGCGCCGACGCGGACACGGGGTCGATACAGGAAGCGATCGACAAAGCGAAGCGCGTCGTAGAGACGCCCGAGAAGCGCATCGTCGCCGGTGAGCTGCTCATGCGGACCGGCGACTACGACCGCGCGATCTACGTGCTGTCGCAGGTGCTCGAGCTCTACCGGCGCGGGCAGGTTCCCGAGCCTTCGTACGCCGACGCGCTGTTCCTCATCGGCGAGACGTACTTCAAGGACAACCAGCACCTCGCAGCCGCGCGTCACTACAAGGAGCTCGTCGACAAGGGCATGCAGCCTCCGTACGACAGTTACGTCGGTCGCTCGCTGAGCCGGCTGGTCGACGTCTCGATCCGCACGCAGCACTCCGACGTGCTCGACTACGTTTTCACGAAGCTCGCACAGCTGCCGCCGTCGGATGCGAGCGGGTCGCTGCAGTACGCCCGGGGCAAGGCGTACATCGCGCGCGGGGATTTCCCGAGCGCCCGCGGCGCGCTCGACACCGTCGCGACCACCAGCGAGTGGATTCATCAGGCGGGCTACCTGAAGGGCGTGGTCGCCATGAAGGAGGCGCTCGCGAAGGCGCCACCCGTCGTCGCGACGCCGCCCGCAGGTGCCGCACCCGCGGCGGGCGCGAGCGCGACGCCCCCTGCGCCTGCGGGAGGGCCTCAGGCCGCTGAGCGGTTCGCCGCCGCGATCGAGCAGTTTCACAAGGTGACGCAGCTCCCGGCCGACACCGACGCGCACCGCCACGTCATCGATCTCGCCTGGATGGCCATCGGCCGCCTCTTCTACGAGACCGAGAACTACCTCGACGCCGCTGAAGCCTACAGCCATGTCGATCGGGGCTCGCCCGAGTTCGGCGACATGCTGTACGAGCTCGCGTGGGTCTACGTCCGGCTCGGCGACAACCAGCGAGCCCAGCGGGCCCTCGAGGTGCTCAGCGTAACGTCACCCGGCAGCTTGCACCTCGCGGACGGCTCGCTCCTGCGCGCCGATCTCATGCTGCGCTCCGGCATGTACGAGCGCGCGCTCGAGCTCTACGAGAGCGTTCGAAGCGAGTTCGATCCGATGCGGCAGAAGGTCGACACCTTCCTGACGAATACCACCGATCCAACCGTCTACTACGATCGCCTGGTCGAGGAAGAGCTCGACGACGACCGCTCGGGGATCCCCTCCGTCGTCCTCACCTGGGTCCGCGAGGCCGCCGAGGACGATCGCGTGTTCGGCGTGATCGACGACGTGACTCGTTCCCGTGACCTCATCAAGAAATCACGCGAGCTCGTACGCAAGCTCACCGCGGTGCTCTCGTCCCCGACCCGCGCACGAGCCTTCCCTGATCTGAAGGCGGGTCTCGAGAAGTCGCTCGGTCTCCTGAACAAGGTGGCGCTCGCTCGTCGCACGCTGGCGATGGGGCTCGACAGCGTGAGCGACGCTCCGCAGCCCGGAGAGACGGGAACGATCCGAGCGGAGCGCCGCGCGCTCATGCAGCGTCTCGGCTGGCTGCCCGTGACGGAGGGTGATTTCCTCCGTCGCGAGTCGTCGGGCGAGCGCCAGTGGAACACCGTCTCGCAGAAGCTCCAGGGGCTCACCATAGAGGCCGACAAGCTGGCGGCGATGGTGAATGCGCTTCGACGCGTGCTCGCCGACGCAGACAAGCAAGGCATCTCGAGGGACGCGGCGTCGCGCCAGCGTCTCTCTGCGGAGCTCGAGGCGAACGAGCGCGACCTCAAGACGTACAAGGACAGGATCGCGGCGTACCGCGAGGCCGTCGAGATGGGCCGCGTGCAGATCGGCTTCGGCGATCAGCGCTACGCCGACGACGACGAGGTCCGCACCCGATTCCGTCAGCTGCTCGCGCGAGAGGTTCAGCTCGCTGCGTCGGGCCAGGCCGACGGCGACACGGTGGCCTATGCGCGCACCATCGACGGCCTCCTCTCGAAGGCGGACGCCGTCGAGGCGCGGGTGGACGGCATGCGTCGTGACCTGGAGGCGAAGGTGAAGGCAGGCGCCGACGAGCTCCAGCGGCAGGTCGACGCGGAGGCGGAAAACATCCGCGTGTACGCCGATCGTCTCGACACGCTCGATCAGAACGCCCGGCTCCTGGTGGGGGAAGTCGCCATGAAGAACTTCGGGCTGGTGCGCGATCGGTTGAAGAGCATCGTGCTCCGCGCCGACGTGGGAATCGTCCAGCAGGCGTGGGAGACACGCGAAGAGCAACGTTTCAGGGTGCGCGATCTGCAAAGAGAACGCGCTCGCGAGGAACAGAACTTGAACGACGAGCTGCGCGAAGTGCTCGACGACGCGGGAGGTCAGCAGTGATCTCTCGGTACAGGAGCCCACTCGCTTCTCTTCTGGTGCTCGTGATGGCGAGCGGTTCGGTGGCGCAGACGCTGCCCGCCGCCTCCGCGAAGCCCTCCGCTGCGGCCGCGCCTGCGAAATCGCCGGCTCCCGCTTCCTCCGGCGCTACGGGAAAGAGCGTGCCGGCCGGGGCGTCGAGCAGCAATCCGACGTCGCCGACGACGCCGACGGGCTCGGCCTTGCCGCCCGTCTCGACGACGGCGCCTCCGACGTCACCCGACGGTTCGCAGGGGTCCACGTCAGCTGGCGCTCCCGGCGCCGGCGCGGCGCCGACGCTCGCGCCGCCCGCGGCTTCGAGCGGCAAGCTGGGGCCGCGTCGTACGGCGCCGTCGCTTCCGCCACCGACGCCGAAACAGCTCTCGTCGCTCACTGCGCTGCAGCAGGAGCTCGGCGAGTACCAGGCGGCCGCGAAGGACTACCGCAACACGCTGACCATGATCGTCCGTCATCACTACGACGAGAAGCGTCGGCGCGTGCTCAGCGCTCTCGACCACGAGATCGACGTCGAACAGAAGGGTCTCGCCGACGCGCGTGACGAAGCCATCCGGCGGCTGGAGAAATTCGTCGACACGTACAGCGGCGCCAACGCCAACGTCGAGGCAACGCCGGACGCGATGTACCGCCTGGCCGCGCTCTACGAGGAACGCGCGCGCGCTGACTTCGAGGGCGATCTCGCGAAGACCTTGAAGCCCGCGATCGATCTCTACCGCCGGATCATCCGCGAATATCCGAAGTACGAGGAAATCTCCGGCGTATACTACTTCCTCGGCCACGCCTACACGGATTCGTCCCGGCTGCCCGAGGGACAGCAAGCGTGGCGCGCGCTGGTCTGCAACAATCAGTACAGCGTCACCGACGACCCCACCGACTCGGACAAGATCGCGATCCAGCCGCTCCCCCAGAACCACGACGAAAAGTTCTGGAACGACTGGTACAACCGCCACCCGGTTCCGCTCGACCAGGTGGGAGCCGGGAGGCGCAAGGGCAAAGCCGCAACGCCGCCTCCCGCTCCCGCTCCCGCTGCGAAGGCCAAGGCCAAGGCGGGGAAGGGCGGTACCCTCGCGCGCGACAACGACGAGCTGCGCTACGACGATCCGTACCCCGATACCTGCGAGCCCGTCGCGCAGCACGTCGAGCCGGGCGAGGAGCCGAAGTACGTGGCCGAGATCTGGTGGCAGATCGGCAACTACCACTTCGACCAGATCGACGTCGCCGGCGGTCCCTACGAGCTCAACCGCGCGATGAGCTCCTACGAGCACTCGATGAAGTACGAGAAGCCACCGCTGTACGGCGTCGCCATGTACAAGCGCGCGTGGACGTACTTCAAGCAGCAGCGTTACAAGACCGCGGTGCAGTGGTTCGTGAACCTCCTGCACTACGCCGACGAGCAGGAGGCGAAGACTGGCGATCCCGGTGCCGACTTCCGGCAGGAGGCGTACACGTACGTCGCGGGCTCGCTCACCTACGTGGACTTCGACGGTCCGCCCGCCGATCTGCCGAATATCCCGCGTAACGACGTCCTCGACGTGGAGACGAACCCCGTCATCGCCGAGGACAAGATGCGCATCGCGATCGACCGCGTCCAGGATCCTGCGCTCATCCCGCAGGACAAGAAGTGGACGGTCGAGATCTACAAGGCGCTCGCCCAGGAGTTCATCGAGATCACGCAGAACAGGAACGCCATCGCGGTCCTGGAGCTGACGCTGAAGAAGTTCCCGATGGACCGGGACGCACCGAAGATGCAAAATAAGATCGCGGAGCTGTACGACCAGCTCGCGCGTCTCGCACCCGACGGTTCGTCGGTGAAGGCGGAGTACGCATCGAAGGCACTCGAGGCGCGCACCAAGCTTGCCGCCTACGTCGGCACGACGCCCTGGACGGACGCGAATCGCGACGATCCCGAGGCGCTCGCCGCCGCGGAGGAGCTCGTGAAGAACGGGCTCCAGCGCGCGGCGGCCGATCACACGAACTTCGCGCGCAACTACTTCCAGCGCGCGAAGGAGCTCACCGACGAAGGTGAGCAGCGTGCGCTCATCGAGAAGGCCGTAGCGGAGTACCGGCTGGCAGAGACGGGCTGGGCCGCGTACATCGAGCAGGATCCGACGGCGCTCGACTCGTACGAGAGCCGCTTCTGGCTCGCTGACGCACGCTACTGGGTGGTGGTGCTGCAGATCGCCGTCGGGCGAACACCGACGCCGCAGGAGATCCAGCGCGCGAAGGACGCGGCGACGGACGTCCGCGACTCGAACGAGGACGACAAGTACCTGCAGCCTGCGGCGTACTACCTCGTCTCGATCTCGGAGAAGGTGCTGGAGGACAAGTATCGTCAGTTCCAGGCGTCGGGTGGTGCCACCGGCATCGAGAAGCGCGACGAGGTGCGGTTCGCGGGCGACGGCGAGAACCGCAAGGTCGTCACCGATCCGGTGCCTCCCGAGGTCATCGACGCCATCAAGGCACGCGACGACTACAACGCGCGCATTCCCGTCGACCGAGATCCGGAGAAAAACGGGCTCCTCTACGCCTTCCAGGCTGCAGACTACTACTTCGTCTACGGCCACTTCCCGGAGGCGCGCGCGCGATACCAGCCGCTCTATGACCAGTACTGTGGTCAGAACGAGTGGGGCTACAAGGCCTGGGAGAAGCTCATCAGCATGAGCAACTTCGAGGGCAACGCCGCGCAGAGCAGGAAGCTCGCCGAGGCGAAGAGCTGCGCCTACAACGAGGACTCGAAGGCCGCGGAAGAGGCGCTTCGAAAGCCCGTCATCCAGGGCGTCGCTTACCTCGACGCGCAGACGCTCTACAAGCAGGCCGAGGCGATGCCGGATGGCCCCGAGCGCGCCAAGAAGTGGCGGCAGGCGGCGGCCGCATACAAGGTTGCGCTCGACGCGGCTCCCGGTCGCGACGAGGCGCCCGAGGCAGCCATGAACGGCGCCTACGCGTACAAGCAGGTCGGTGAGTACGACAAGGCGATCGCCATGTACGAGCTCTTCATCTCGCAGTACGGCAACGAGCAGAAGCTCAACGCCTTGCAGCACGGCGATCCGAAGGCCCAGCCCCCGGTCACCGCCGACCCGAAGAAGTACGAGGATCGGGTGAAGTTCCTGAAGATGGCGTACGACGCGCTGGCGAACGCGCGGGTCTTGTTCTTCGACTATCCGAAGGCGGCCGAGACGTTCGACATCATCAGCCGCAACACTCACTTCCCGCAGGATCAGCAGCGCGCGGCCGCGCGCCAGTCGCTGAGCCTGTACGCGAGCCTGGGCGACACGGGCGGTATGACGCGGGCGAGAGAGCGCTTCCTCGCCCTTGGCGCGTCACCGAAGGACAAGGCCGAGGCGGACTTCATCGTCGCGAGCGCGGATCTGAAGAAGTGGGACGAGTTCTCGCCGGACACCGGCTCGAACGAGGCCGCCCGCAAGCGCGCCGAGGCGTCGATGAAGGCGTACTACGACCAGAACAAGAACAACGACGCCGCTGCGCAGTACGTCGTACAGGCGGCCTACAACGTGGCGAAGTCCGAGCGCGCTGCGAAGTCCGGGACGGTCAACGACGCGTGGCAGAACACCATGCACGCCTTCGACAGGTACAAGCAGGTCGCGCCCAAGGCGAAGGACGGCTCGAATAGCGCCGTCGGCTCGCCGGAAGCCGCCATGGCCGCGGAGGGGGCGTTCACGCTCATCGACCAGGACGTGCACAACACGTTCGACTACGAGACGGGACACCACCACTACAAGGGCACCGCGGTCGAGGTCATCAAGAACTACCAGGGCGACGCCGTCGAAGCGAAGAAGTGGTACGACAAGCTCCAGCGCGTCGTCGACGACTACGCGGCGCCGGAGTGGGCTGCCGCGGCGATCGCGCGGCAGGGTTCGCTGTACGACTCGCTCCGCACCGGTCTGTACGAGACGCGGCCGCCCGCGCTCATCATGTTCGACAAGAAGACCGAGCAGCTCCTGCACATGGCCGAGAACAGCGACAACCCGGATCTGCAGGAGAAGGCAGACGCCGCGCGCACGAACGTGACGAACGCCTGGCGCGACAAGCGTGAGCAGGAGCTCAACAGCGCGGATCAGATCATGATCGATCGGTACGGCAACGCCGTCATGCTCGCGCGGCGGTACAACGTGTCGAACGCCGCGATCGTGCACGCAATCCAGCGGCTGGCGTTCTTCACCGACGTCATCGGCGAGGCGAAGCTTCCGCAGTATGCCTCGCGGGTGAAGGACCTGAACTACACGCCGGGGATGTTCCTCAGGATCCGTCCCGGCCTCGACACGGCGCCGCCGTCCAACGGCACTACCTCGCCGCTACCGGTGTTGCCGCAATGAGAGAGGGAAGCATGTCGAAGCGCGATGCGCTGGCGTTGGCGGCGGGTTGCCTCGCCGTGGTCTTCACGACCGCGTGCGGTGGCGGCGCGTCGTCGGGGATGGAGCCGAACACGGCCGCGACGCCCCCCGGGACCACGGGCCCGGCAGCGGCGCAGCCGGTCGCGACGAACCAGGCCGGACAGCAGTACGCCGTCGCGGACGCGCCGAACCCGAATGCGCCCGCGCAGTCGAACCGGCCTCCGATGAATGCAGCGGCGCAGCAGGCTTATCAGGCCGGTCTGCAGGCGTTCCAAGCGGGGGATCTTGCGGGCGCAAAGACGCAGTTCTCTCGCGCCGCAGATGCCGACCCGAATGCATACCAGGCTCAGCTTTCGCTGGGCGTCGTCCAGGAGCGCCTCGGGTCGAAATCGGCGGCGCTCGCCGCGTACCGAGCTTCGTACGGCATCGTTAAGGACTACGAGCCGGCGATCGCGGCGTACGCCCTCCTGCTCGCGCACACCGGCGACGCCAGCGAAGCAGAGGACTTTCTGAATCGCGAGCGGGCGATCCTGCCGTCGAGCGCGGCCGTGCTGGCATCGATGGCCGAGGTGAAGTCCATCGAGAAGGACTCGTCGGCCGCGCAGCAGCTCGCGCAGGAAGCGCTGAAGAAGAACCCCGACTATCGCCCGGCGATGGTCACCCTCGCGCGCGATCACTACCGGAACCGCAGGCTGGATCTTGCGCTCTACACGCTGACGGCCATCCTCGATGGGTATGGCCCGGAGAACCCGCCGCGCGACAAGGACAACGCCGAGGCGCTGCTGCTGCGTGGCCTGATCTACAAGGAGCAGGGGCGCCGGCGTGACGCGTTCGCGGATTTCAAGCGCGCGGTCGAGCTCCGTCCGGATCTGGTGGAGGCACGGTTGAACCTCTCGAAGTACATGCTCGAAGCGGGGAACGCCACCGAAGCGGTGCCGCTGCTCGAAGGCGCGCTCAGCTACGACGCGTCCAATCCACTGGTGCACCTCGATCTCGGCGACGGCTACCGTTTGCAGGGCCGGCCCGCGGATGCGCTGAAGCATCTGCAGTGGGTGCTCAGCAAGGACTCGACGATCGCCGAGGCTCACTACAACCTCGGGCTACTCTACCTGTTCTCGACCGGCGTGCCCGGCACGACGCCCACCAGCGCCATCGACAAGGCCATCGCCGAGCTCGAGCTCTTCAAGTCGATGCGGCCGCGTACGAAGGCCGGCGCGGGTGACGACACGGACGAGCTCCTCAGCCGCGCGAAGAACAAGAAGGCCATCCTGCAAGCCGAGGCCAATGCTCCGCCCCCGGATGCGCAGCCGGCAGCGGCGCCCACTGGCGCCGCGACGCCAGCTGCGGCAGGTGCGATGCCTGCAGCGGGCGCGAAGGGCGCCTTGCCGCCCGCTGGTGCAGCGGCTGCGCCTGCCACGAAGGCGCCCACGACGGGGCCCACGACAGGAGCGGTGCCTCCGCCCTTGACCGGCGGTGGGGCGGCAGGAGCGGGCGGCGCGACGCCGGCGCCAGCGGGTAGCAGCGGTTCCAAGGCCGCATTTCCGGGCAAGTGAGAGGGTGACATGACTCAACGCATCAGAACGTTCATGGTCGGCGTCGCTTTCGTGCTCGCTTCGGGTGCGGCTCTCGCGGACGGCGCGAAGGGTCGCGTCGTCACCATCAGCGAGGTCACCATCGTGGGCCGCGTGCAGAAGCCCATTGCCGCCGTCGACGTCAGTCGCATCCAGCCGAAGCTGACGCTCGCAGAGCTGCGCCAGCCGTTCCTCGAGCGCATCGAAAAAGCGATCTCGCGCGATCCGTTCTGAACGGTGCTGGGCGTTGCGCTCGCCGGCGCCGGGGGAGCCCTCGCGCTCGCGTTCACGCTGAAGGCGTCGCTACGGCAGCGCGCGCTGGTCGTGCCGGACGTCGCGTTCCTCGAGAAGAAGCTCCGTGCGGGCAGCGACGAGGACGCCCGTGCTGCGATCCTGGTCGCGTTCGCGGACGCCGCACCTGCGATGCTCGACGCCATGACGACGAGGGACGCGCTCTCGGTGAATGCCGGCGCGGTCGCCCTCGATGAACGCCTCGGTGAACTCGACCGTCGTCTCTCCGAGCACCGCGGCGTCCCCGGCGCATCCGTCCGGATCGCGCTGTCCTCCGCGGCGCTCGGCGCGATCGTCGAGCTCGTTCAGGATCTGCGGGGGCTCACGAGCGCGCTGTCGGCAGCGGTCGTCGGGCTTGCGGCGGCGGCGGCCTGTTTCGAGCTGGGCCGGACGGCAGCGGCTCGCGCGACCGCGCTCCGGGCGGACTGGGACCGGATCGCTCTGGCCGCTGCCAATCGACTCGGCGCGGGCGTGGCGCCGCGCCAGGGGGCTACCGTCCCCAGCGCTGTCCACGGTGACGAGACGGGCCAGAACTCTGGCTCGGGGAGAGGCAACCAAAGGAGGCGCCGGCGGCGCGGGTCCTAGCTGCGCGGCGTGGCATCGGCCGGGCCGCTAGTTCGCGTCCTGGCGGACTCTTTTGTTAATTCCGTGGCTTGTGCGTGGACCGGCAGGACTTTCCTGGGTTAACCTGACCGGCAGCCTGTGGGTGCTCGAGCGCCGTCCGGGTGATCAGGATCCCCGCCTTCGTTCGGTTCTTGTGGAGGTTCGTCGATGACACAGCAAACTCCTTCGGCTGCACCGGGTGGTCGCCCCGGTCAGATGACCGCCGTCATGCGGGCGGTCGCAGCTACCGGCCCGAAGGTGCTCCGAATTGGGCTCGTTCAGTCGGGCCGCGTCATCGAAGAGCGCATCATCAAGCAGCGCACGCACGTCACCGTCGGTCCGAACGAGAAGAACATGTTCGTGATCACGGCGGGAAACCTGCCGACGAGCTTCCGGCTCTTCGAGCTGGTCGGCAACGACTACTGCTTGAATTTTCTCGAAGGAATGACCGGGCGCGTCGCGTTGCCGACGGGTATCTCCGATCTCGCGGTGCTGAAGGGCCAGGCGCGCCGTACGCAGCAGGGCGCGTACCAGATTCGGCTGACGGAGGACTCGCGCGGCAAGGTCGTCCTCGACGACACGACGTTCCTGTTCCAGTTCGTCGCGCCGCCGCCCATCCAGCCGAAGCCGCAGCTCCCCGTGTCGGTCACCCGCGGCGCCACGTCGATCGACTGGGCGACGACGATGATCGCCGCGTTCTCATTTCTCCTGCACTTCTCCGCGATCGGCTCGATCTACTCGGAGTGGCTCGACCCCGTCGTCGACTACGACGTCAACATCAGCAGCTTGCTCGACTCGGTGAAGAGTCTCCCTCCGCCGCCTCCGGTGGAGGAGCCGACGGACAAGACTGACGAGGCGCCGAGCGAATCGAAGGCGGCAGAGGCGCCCAAGGCGGCGAAGGCCGGCGGCGCTCCGGGCAAGGCGGGCGCGATGAGCAATGCTCAGGCTGCCGCTCTCAGCAATCAGCTCGAGCAGATGGAGATGGCGACCCTCGGTGCTCTCTCCGGGGCGGGCCCGGCGACGGAAGGTGTCCTGAAAACGGGCGAGGTGCCGACCGGCGCTCTCGACAAGGCTGCGGCGAGCAGCGCCGGTGTCGGCGTCGGCGGGTTGAGTCTCGGTGGTGGCGGTGGGGCAATTCGTCCCGGATCTGCCGGTGGTGGTCTTGGAACCATCGGTTCCACTGGCCCAGGCGGTGGGAATGGGACAGGCGCCGTCCAGGAGGTAAAAGGCCCGAAGGGCAATGCTTCCACTGGCGCCGCAAACGTGAGCGGTGGTCAGGTGAGCAACGCAGCCCGCGTCGTCGCGGGCATGCGCGCCGGATTCCGTAACTGTTACAACCGCGCCCTCGCACAAAACCCGGACGTCGAGGGGCGGATTGCGCTTTCGATCCGCGTCGGCCCTGGTGGCGAAGTCCAAGGTGTGTCCGCGGCGCCAAGCGGCAATTTGCCTGATTCCGTGGTCAGTTGCGTGAAGGCACGCGCCCAGGCCGCTCAGTTCGACCCTCCCCAGGGTGGCCTGGCGGTCATCCAGGTGCCCGTCACCTTCGTGAAGCAATAGCCATCGGAGCGGTGCGGCGTAGGTCCGACAGGGTCGCACATTCCGGAGACCCGGCTACCCGGGATGTCGGGTCTGTGAATTTCGGGGCGCCGCGGTGCATCGGAACGTCAATGCGCGCCCGCCCTGCGCCCGACGTATGGCTGAGAAACCAAACGGCTTTTCGTCGAGCTGGCCGCGTTGACACGAAAGATCGGGCTCTCCTATACTCGGGCCGACTTCGTCGCGACTTTGCCGAGGGAGGCTTCTTCCGATGCGCTTGATCAAGATGACTGGGCTGCTCGTCGCCGGCGCCATGACGCTAGGCGTCTTCAGCGTTGCCGCAGCGCGTACGGGGGGTGTTCTCAGTCCGAAGGCCAGCATCTTCGGCGCCCCCGCTGCGGCGATCGAAGCACCTCGTGAAGTGGATTTGCCTCCCGAGCAGCAGCTCGCCCTTGCGAAGGGGTACGTCGCGCGCATGGACGCAAGCATCGCGACGGTGCGCGCCGCCCTCGAGCAAGCGCGTGCCGCCCGCGACGTGGTGAAGACGCTCTGCCTGAACGACAAGCTGAATCAGATCGACGTCGCGACGCGCTCCGGCAAGGATCGGGCGAGCACTCTTCAGGCTGCGGTCACCGGTCACGACAAGGACCGAGCCCGGCACGAGTTCATGATCCTGCAGGTCCTGAAGGACCGCGTCGATCAGCTCGTCAAGGAAGCGAACCAGTGCATCGGTGAGGAAGCCGGGTTCATCGGCGAATCGCAAGTGTCACTCACCGTCGATCCGAACATCCCGGACAACAACACGGATCAACTCGGCGACGATCCCGAAATCATCAGTGAGCCTCCAGTGCTCGCCAGCCCCGTGCTCTGAGCGCGGACGGCACTCCTTAGAGCTTACAGGCACTGGAAGGACTAGCTCACGATGAAGCCTCGCTTCCTCATTGCGGCCGTGGCACTCGCCTACGCCAGCCACGCCCCCACCACATACGCGCAGGCCTTCCTCTCCGACCCACGCCTGACGGAGGGAAGGGGCATCAAGACGGGTAACTTCGAGCTCCATCCCGGCATCGCGGTCGAGGGCGGGTACGACTCGAACTATTTTCAGGCCTCAGGAGACAACGGACGACAGACGGCGCTGGCGCCGAGCCAGGCCAACAACGTCACCGTCTCCGAGCCCGTCATCGACGCGTACAAGCTGCGGATCACGCCGTCCTTCTCCCTGGTCTCGCGCGGGGCACGCGCCGCTCAGGAAGGCGGCGGCGGCCTGCCGCCGTTGACGCTCAGCGCGCATGCGGCGGCGAGCTATAGCGCGCTCTTCGCGGCGGATAGCAGCCACTCGAGCCAGGTGTCGAATCAGGACGACGTCGGCATTGGGGCGGGCGTCGGTGCGAACATCTTTCCCGGACGCACCTGGGGTGGCGACATCGGCGTCGACTACAACCGCATGATCGAGGCGTCGAACGATCCCGATACGTCGAACGCCTTCAAGCGCGACAACATCCGCGGGGGTGCTGGCGTGACGTGGCGTCCCGGTGGCGGCCTCTTCAGCTGGCGCGTGGGCTACCAGGCGAACGCCACACTGTTCGAGAATCGTGCGTTCACGTCATTCGACAACGTGCATCACACACTGCAGCTCGCCGGCTCGTGGAAGTTCCTGCCGCGTACGGCAATCCTCTATCGCGGCAATATCAGCTGGGTCGACTACACGGCGTCGCGCCCTCCGGGGAGCCTGGGTGGCGGCGAGTCGATGGACAGCTCGATCGGGCTCAACGGCCTCGTGTCGAACTACTTCGGTGTGCTCGGCATGATTGGCTGGGCGAGCACGTTCTACACCCCGGGCGTCGGGACCTCGCAGAACTTCGACAGCGTCATCGGGCAGGCCCAGATCACCTGGTATCCGAATCCTCAGTCGCAGACTCCGGGGGGCGGCGTGAAGCCCGCGGGGCTCTCGTCGGTCGCGCTCGGCTACACGCGCAACACCACGACCAGCTATCTCGGCTCGTATTACCAGCGCGACCGCGGCTACCTGAACACGGCGTACTTCTTCGCGGAGCGCTTCGTTGTCTCTCTCGCTGGTGGGCTGAGCCATATCACCCGCCCGCCGACCGTCTTCGGTGACGGTACCCCGCAAGCTAACGGCGAGCAGGAGAACCGCATCGACGCCACCGCGTTCGTCGAGTACCGCATCAGCCCGAGCGTCGGGATCAACGCCACGTTCCGGTACGACGGCGAGCTCGAGCACCGGGTTTATCAGCTGACACCAGGACCGGTGGCAACCGGCGACGACCTCTATTTCAACCGCTACCAGGCCTACCTGGGTGTGCGCTGGTTCCTGTAGTCCGTGCAGCGGTTCTCTCGAGCCTTCCTCTCACCTCTGCTCGTCCTTGCGATCTCGGCGAGCGCTTGCGGACCGCGCATCGACAATTCCCGGGTGCACTTGCCCCCTCCGGTGGAGAGTGCGGCGGTCGGGGCCGGAGACGTATTCACGGTCCAGATCATCGGCGAGAATCTGCCGACCGAGTACCAGATCGGCCCGGACGGCTATGTAAACCTCCCCTATATCCACCGCGTGAAGGTGGAAGGCCTGGACCCTCAACAGATCTCGGATCTCATCCGCGACAAGATGGTCGAGGCGAAGATCCTGATCGATCCCAGCGTGCTCGTTCGCGTTCGTTCGTACACGAGCCGGAACATCCTCATCCTCGGTCAGGTCGGCCACATCGGTAGTTTCCCCTACAGCCCCGGTCTCACGCTCGTGAGGGCCCTCTCGATGGCGGGTGGTGTCTCTTCCATCGGCAAGAAGGACCACGTCAATCTGACGCGGAAGCTGAAGGGCGGAAAGTTGAAGACGGTGGTCTTCAACATCGATTCCATCATGGAAGGGCGCTCGCCGGACATCCTGCTCCAGGCTGGCGACCAGATCTACGTCGAGGAACGCATCTTCTGATGGACGGCGTCGGGTCGTCACGGCGCTCGGTGACGTGAGGATTCGCCTGGCAGCACGTAGCGGAGTGTCAGCGCGAAGCGAAACTCCGGCGTCGTGACGGGTGCGAACGTCTCCTTCGTTTGCGTGCCGCCGGGCGCCACCCTGGTTTCGCTCGAAAGCGGAATGGCGGTGCCGCCACCGAGCCCGAGGCTGAAAGCGTCGAACCGCGTTCTCACGGAGAGCATCCACTCTGCCGGCACCAGGGTGCCGGGGTCCACACGGGTGCCGTCCGCAAGGGTGTGGGCGCGCGTCGACAGATAGGGCGCCACGTGGGCCTCGAGCGCGACGCGGAGGAGCGCGTGCTCGAGCGCGTCGTAGCCGACGCCGAGTGACGAGAGCCATTGTGTGCCGAGTCGATCACCGCCGAACGTGACAGGCTCGCGGAGGCGAACTCGCTCCTCGAGTGCAGCGAAGAAACGACCGTCCTCGATGTCGAGGTCGAACGTCGGCTCCGCTACCACGGAGCGTTCGCCCGCGAACGAACCGCTCTTGCCGGTCGGTACGGACAGCTCCAGACGGACGAGCCCGCTCGTGACGGCGGTGCCGCCGCCCGGTCTTACGCGGAAGATATCGTACCCCGCGCCGACTCGTACGTCGCGAAGCGCAGGTCCAGACAGCTCCGGACCCGTCTGCGAGGTGACTCCGCTGAGGCCCGTGCCCGTGCGATAGAGCGAGAAGGGGAGCGCCGCGCCGAGTTCGAGGTGCCGTGCGGGTGAGCCGGCAACGGCGACCGCCGCGTCGAGCAGCGTCCCTACGACGGGGATGTCACGACCGTGCGGATCCGGGGACGGCGCGTGCAGGACGACTGGACGGTGTAGCGCCGTCAGGTCGACGCCGACCGCCCACGAAGCAGGAGCCATCGCACGAGCGCGCGAGATGGCGAAGAAGTCGCCGGGAGCGAACGGCACGGCCAGCGTATCGGCATCGAAGCAGGTGGATTCTGCCGTGCTCGGAGAACAACCCTGGGCGCGAGCGTCGCGGGCGGCCACCGTCGCGAGCGCGCAGGCGAAAAGGAGCGAGACCGCGGGGCGCGGGTGCTGCGACATGAGCCGGGCGCACCTTACAGCGTCTTTCCGCGACGTGGTGCGCACGAAAACGACCTTGCCGGCGCGGCTGGCCCAGGCCACACCTCGCGGGCTCCCCGTATGCTCATTTCCGACGAACACCCCCTCGTCCTCGGTTCGGGCTCGCCGCGGCGGCGCGAGATCCTGACGGCACTCGGCGTACCCATCGCCGTCGTGGTCGGCAGTGTCGACGAGACGCCCCGGGGCGCGGAGCCTACCGACGCGTACTTGTTGCGCGTCGTGGGCGACAAGCTGCGGGCAGCCGTGGCCAAGCTGTCACGGCCGGTGGACGTGCCAGCCGTCGTCGTCGCCGACACCATCGTCGTGGTCGACGGGGAGATCCTGGGCAAGCCCCGGGACGGGCGCGACGCGGTCGCCCTCTTGACGCGAATCGTCGGAAGGACGCACCTGGTACAGACCCGTTACGCGCTCCTGCTGGGCGGCGCTTTCGACGGGCACCGGGTCGAGCGCACGGTCGAATCGCGGGTGACCATGCGCGCCGCGGGCCCCGACCTCGTCGCGCGCTACGCCGCGACGGGCGAGGGGCTCGACAAGGCTGGCGCCTACGCTGCGCAAGGTATCGGAGCGTTCCTCGTCGAGCGAATCGACGGTTCGTTCTCGAACGTCGTCGGCCTGCCGGCGTGCGAGGTCGCGCGCGATCTGATGGAGCTTGGCCTGCTCTTCGAATTCCCGCGAGCTCCCGGATGACAGCGCGCGTCGGGCCGCGCGGTCGTCCTGACGAGCCACGGCTGGCGGATGGCGTCGCGGCAGGGGCGGTCGCGCTCGTCGTGCGCGTCGTCGCTGTCGTCTGGGCAAGCTCCCGGTTTCCGCCTGCAGAAGACGGGCGCTTCTATCACATCCTTGCAGGCAGGCTCGCGCACGGGCTCGGGTACACGTGGAAGTGGCCGGATGGCGTGGTCACCTTCGCGGCACACTATCCGGTCGGCTATCCGGCGCTGATCGGAGCCGCATATGCGCTCTTCGGCGAGCACCCGTTCGTTGCGATGGCCGTCAACGCGTTGCTCGGCGCTCTGGCCGCGTTCGCGGTGCACCGCGTCGCCGCCGCCTCGGCGACGCGCGTCGGCGCAGCCGCCGCCGCGCTCGCGTTCGCGTTGCACCCGGGCCTCGTCTTCTACACGCCGGCCTTGATGACGGAAGGAGTCACCGCGTCGCTCGTGGCGGTCGCTGCATGGCTCGCGGTGCGAGCCAGCGCAGAGAAAACCGTGCGGTGGGGTGCGCTCACCGCCCTCGCGCTCGTGCTCGGCGCTGCCACGCTGGTGCGCCCGCAATCGCTCCTGCTCGCGCCGGCGTTCGGTGCGGTCGCGTTCAGAGTGGGCTCGCAGTGGCTGCGAACGCTAGCGGCAGTCGCAGTCACCTGTGGTACCGTCGCTGTCTGCACACCGTGGACGCTGCGTAACTGCGAGCGCATGCACTCCTGCTCGTTCGTCAGCGTGAATGCCGGCTGGAATCTGTTCATCGGTGCCGCCTCCGGTGCGACCGGGGCATGGGTGCCGCTCGAGGTGCTCGGAGTTCCGCTCGAGTGTCGGGCCGTGTGGGACGAGGCGGCGAAGGACGCCTGCTTTCTGCACGCGGGGCTCGTCGCCATCCGGCAAGCGCCGCTCCGCTTCCTCTCGCTCGTCCCAAGGAAGCTCGCCGTCACCTTCGACTACGCCGGCGCGGCCGGTTTTTATCTCCACTCGTCGAACGAAGCCGAGTTCGGCGATCGCGCGAAGCTCGTGCTCGGCGTCCTGGAGACGATCTGGGAGCGCCTGATAGTGCTCGCGGCGCTGGTCGCTGTCGCTCGCACCCCGGGTCCGCGCCCACGAGCGCGCCGCATCGTCGCCGGAGCGTCATCCGCCTGGCTCGTGGTGCGATCGGCGTGGATCGCCCACATGGGTCTCGTCATCGCAGCCGCCTGCCTCGGTCGAAAGCTAGTCCAACGTCCCGCCGCGGCTCTCGCCGCAAGCACCGTCCTTTCGACGGCACTTACGCATGCGATGTTCTTCGGTGCCGGCCGCTACTCGCTGGTCTGCTTCCCCGTGCTTGCGGCGCTCGCGGGAACCGCTTTGACAGGGGAAGAAGAGGTGGTGGATAATCCGGGCAAGGAGCCGTAGTCGAATGCCATTGATCGAGACGGAGGAGGCGGCGCGCCGCCTCGCGAGGGCCATCGCGAGCGATCTGTCGCTCTACAACGAAGAGAAGATCGTCCGTGGCATCGAGCACGACAACCTGTTCCAGGAGCTCACCGAGGAGATCGAGGAGGGCAGGGCGCTCTACAAGAGCCGCGTGGCTCCCCAGCTCTACCAGAGGAACTTCTACGATCGCGCGCTCGTCGACATCCTCATCCGGTCGAAGGCCCACATAAAGAGCAAGCTCTGGTAGCGGGGCAGGTCTGGCAGCGGCCAGCGTTCGCGCGGGTGTAGATCTCTGGGGAGCCGTGCGTGCCGTCCCTGGTGAGGCGACCTCCGGTCGCGACAAGACGCAGCCGGACACCAGCCCGCGGGCAGGGCCCGCGGGCCGCCACGACATGGCGGTCTGGGAAGAACAGATCACGATCCACCACTGAGAGGTGAGTGAGACACACCGGCGGAGCCGGCGCAGACTGTTCTCAAATGGAGAAGGACGCGAGACCTTTCTCGATGGATCACGGAAACATGAAACTCCTCGTACCCGAAGGCCAGCGGCCTGCGCGCGTCGACAAGGTTCTGCCGCCGCTCCTTCACGAGTCGCGCGCGACGGTGCAGCGCTGGATCGACGAGGGGAGGGTGCGTGTCGACGGCGCGGTCTGCCGGCCGCGGGACGAGGTGCGGGCGGGCGACGTCGTCGACGTGGAGCCGGGAGCGCCGCCCCCTTCCGACGTCGAGCCCGATGCGACGGTGCCCTTCGAAGTGCTGTACGAGGACCCTGAGCTCATCGTGGTCGACAAACCGGCTGGCGTCGTCGTGCACCCGGGGCGCGGCAACTGGGAGCGCACGCTGGTCGCCGGGTTGCTCGCGCACGGTGGCTTCGAGCGCACGGTGTTCGACGAGCGCGATCCCATGGGGCACCTGCGGCCGGGCATCGTTCACCGGATCGACAAGAACACCAGCGGCGTGCTCGTCGTTGCGAAGAGCGAGCGCGCCCGGGAAGGTCTGAAGGCGCAGCTCTCGGCGCACTCCGTGGAGCGCGTCTATCGCGCGCTCACCGTCGGAGTGCCGGCCTCCGGTCGCATCGAGTCACTTCACGCGCGACATCCCTCCGCGCGACGAAGGTTCACGAGCAAGACGGACCGAGGGCGCCACGCCGTGACGCACGTCGCCGTGGACGAGGTGCTCGCTTCCGGCGCTGCGGCGCTCGTCTCGTGCCGGCTCGAGACGGGGCGCACGCACCAGATACGCGTTCACCTCTCCGAGCGAGCGAACACGCCGATCCTCGCCGACAAGGTGTACGGCCGCGTGCCCTCGGATCCACGCCTCGCCAGGGTCGCGGCAGAGCTCGGACGGCAAGCGCTTCACGCCGCAGTGCTCGGGTTCACGCATCCCGTGAGCGGCCAGCAAGTCCGCTTCGAGTCCCCGTTGCCCGCCGACATGGCGCAAGCGCTCGCACGGCTGCGGGGCGCGTGAAAAGGCTCAGGGGGTGACCGGCGCGGCTCCGAGCACCGCATGCCGTCGCCTGAGGATTCCGAGCGCGATGAAACCGACGAGCACTGCCCACCACAGGGTCGCAAAGCGGACCAGGATCATGCTCGCCGTTGCGGTCGCCGTGGCGATTCCGCCGAGCATTACCAGCTGCTCGCGCAGCATGGTCTCGACGACGCCGAGGCCGCCGGGGACGGGGATGAGCGCGCCCGCGAGCGACGCCGTCTCGTAGAAGAACACTGACAGCACGAGCGGCGCGGGCGCGCCGAAGCCCTTGAGTAGCACCCACAGCGCGACACCCTCGCTCGCCCAGGCAAGCACCGAGAGCACCAGCGGCGGCCCGAGCGTGCTCGGCCGGCACAACAAGCGCAGGCTCGTCACCGCTTCCCTGAGCTTCGGCTCGAAGCGGCCGAAGCGCGGGTGACGCTGGACGAAGCCGAGGGCTAGCTCGAGAGGTTTCTCCCATACGATGAGCGCGAGGCCGACGAGGACGACCACGGTCCCGGCGATGGCCCACGGGAGGCCCGAGGCAAACCCCGCGCTCCCGAGCACGATGAGGAGGACCACTCCGATGAGATCCGACAGCCGCTCGGCGATCACGATCGGTGCGGTGCGCGCGATCGGGATGCCGTGAGTCTGCGACAGGATCGCGCTCTTGAAGACCTCGCCCACCTTGCCTGGCGTGACCGTCAAGACGAATCCCGACAGGAAGGCGAGCAAGCTGTCCACCTTCGGGATCTTGATGCCGAGGATGCCGAGGTAGATCTCCCAGCGCAGGAACCGCAGGAGGTAGTTGAGCGTCGCGAGACACACCGCGAGGAAGAACGCGACCCAGTGAAAGGTGCCGAGGCTTTCCGCTATGGCGCTGAAGCCCGTGTACGCGATGTAGGCCCCGTAGAGCAGCACGCCCAGGAGCATCGCAGAGACGATCTTGCGGGTCGCTCCGGTCATCGACGCACTCGGCCCCGAGCGCGCCACCCGAAGTAGACGAGCGCCCCGAGAACCAGCGCCGCCCCGAGAGCCAGGACGGCCCACGCCGGGGCCGGATACCGCCCGCGCGACAGGCCCGGCGGCGGGCGCTCGATCACGGTGCGGCCCGCCTCATCTTCTGAACGCGGGTCTGCTCGCATGCGCTGGCGCTCCTTATACGGTCGGTCGGGCGCGCGCAAAACCATTCTTCGGGGTGTCCCCTTGACCACCGGGGGACCCCTCGGTGCTAGGCTCCCCGTGTTCCCTGGCTCTTCAACGCGCCGGGCTCCCTCCCTGAGCCGTGACTGCACCCGTCCTGGAAACACCGCTTCGCCCTGCGGAACTGCTCGATCGCTGCGCCGCCGCCTGTGCGCGCCTGAAGGCCCAGGTCGCCGAGGTCGTTATCGGTCAGGACGAGGTCGTGGACGCGATGCTGGTGACCCTGCTGGCGCGGGGGCACGCGCTCCTCGTCGGGGTTCCCGGCCTCGCCAAGACCCTCATCGTCGGGTCAGTCGCGGATTCCCTGGGGCTGACATTCGGGCGCGTCCAGTTCACGCCGGATCTGCTCCCTGCGGACATCACCGGTACCGACGTCCTGAACGAGGTCGAGGTCGGGGCCGGCATCCGGCGCGAGCTTCGCTTCCTGCCGGGGCCGATCTTCCACAATCTGATCCTCGCCGACGAGATCAACCGCACTCCGCCGAAGACCCAGGCTGCGATGCTGCAGGCGATGCAGGAACGCTGCGTGACCGTCGGCGGCAACACGCACCCCTTGCCGGACCCCTTCCAGGTCTTCGCGACGCAGAATCCGATCGAGCAAGAGGGCACCTATCCCCTCCCCGAGGCGCAGCTCGACCGCTTCCTGCTCGACATCCACGTCGACTACCCGTCCGAGGACGAGGAGCGCGAAATCGCGCGCCGCACGACGTCGGGCCGCTTGAAGAAGCTCGAACCCGTGCTGGTCGCCGCCGAGCTGCGCTCCTTCACGGAGCTCGTTCCACGGATCCCCGTGACGGAAGAGGCCATCGAGCTCTCCGTGCGGCTATCAAGGTTGTCACGTCCTTCAACGCCGGAGGCGCCGGACGAGGTGCGGCGTTACGTCCGCTTCGGAGCCGGCCCACGCGGGAGCCAGGCCCTGGTTCTGTCTGCCAAGGCGCGCGCGGCGGCCAGGGGCGAGGCGGCCGCGGATGTCGAGGACATCGCAGCGATGGCGCTGCCAGCGCTGCGGCACCGCCTCGTCCTCGGCTACCGTGCCGAGGCGGACGGCGTGAAGGACCGCGACGTCGTGAACGCGATCCGCCGCAAGGCCGGGGCCTGAGCGCGAGGGGACGGCCGCGATGGAGCTCGACGACCTCAAGCTGGAGCTGAAACGCCTCATCATCGACGAGCTCGATCTGCGCGATCAGACCCCGGCGAGCATCGACGACGACGCGGCTCTCTTCGGTGAGGGGCTCGGCCTCGACTCGCTCGACGCGCTGCAGCTGGCGGTCGCGATCGAGGAGCGCTTCGGCATCCTCATCCCAGAGGACGATCGCGCGAAGGAGATCTTCGCGTCGGTCTCGGCGCTCGCTCGCCACGTCGTCGCCACACGGTCCCCGGGATGACGGCTGGTCGCGTCGCCGTCACCGGCGTCGGGATCGTCAGCGCACTCGGCGCGAGCGCGGAATCGACCTTCGATCGGCTGCTTCGCGGAGAACGCGGCTTCTCCGAGATCTCGCTGTTCGACGTCGCGGGTCAGCGCACGCGCTTCGCGGCAGAGGTTCCACACTTTGCTCCGGAGCAATGGGAGCGCCGGGAAGGGCTCGGGCCGCTATCGCGGAGCGATGCGCTCGCGCTCGCGGCCGCTCATGACGCGCTCGCGACGTCGGGCGGGCAGGCGCTCCAGCGAGCGAAGCTCGGCATCGCCGTCGGCGCGACGACCGGCGGAATGCTCGAGGCCGAGCCGGTGCTCGCTCGCTTTCCCGAGGCGGCTCTGCCGGAGGAGTTGCGAACGCGGCTCGCCTCGTATCCGATGAGCAGCACCGCGGAGCGGCTGGGAGGCGCTTTCGGCGCCCCGGCGCGCCTCGCCACGCTATGCAGCGCGTGCTCGAGCGGCGCGAGCGCCATCATCCAGGCGGCGCAGTGGATCCGTGCAGGCGACGTCGATTGTGCGCTCGCCGGTGGGACCGATGCTCTCTGCCGATTGACGGTGACCGGCTTCAACGCACTCGGCGCTACCGACGTCGTGCCTTGTCGGCCGTTCGATCGCGATCGTGCCGGACTGACGCTGGGTGAGGGCGCAGCGTTCCTCGTTCTCGAATCCGAGGAGCGAGCACTGCGGCGCGGCGCGCGCGTCGCGGCGTGGCTCACGGGCTGGGCAGCGGGGGCGGAGGCGCACCACATCACGCAGCCGGAACCGAATTCGCGCATGCCCGCGCGTCTGCTCGCCGAGGCCATGGAGCGTGCGGGTCTCCGGCCCGACGACGTGGACTACCTGAACGCGCACGGCACCGGGACCTCGAACGACGCGGTGGAGTCCGCCGGCATCCGCGCAGCGTTCGGCGCCGCGACGGAGCGGCTGCTCGTGTCGTCCTCCAAAGGCCAGATTGGCCACACCCTCGGCGCCGCCGGAGCCATCGAGGCGGCCATCACGGTGCTCGCCATCGAGCGGCAAGCAGTCCCGCCGACGGGAGGGCTGGTCGAGCCCGACGCCGCCTGCGCGCTCCATCACGTGCTCGGAGTGGGCAGAGCTGCGAGTCTCCGTGCCGCCATGTCCAGCGCGTTCGGCTTCGGAGGCGCCGGCGCCGTGCTGCTCTTCGAGGCGGCCAGCGCAAAGCCGCGCCGCTCCGGCATGGGAGCCGTCGGCGCCTGCCCGACCGGTCGGGTCGCGATCACCGGGGTCGCGAGCATCGACGGCGAGATGGCTCGAAACGACGCGCGGCCTGCCTCGGGCGAGACGCTGCTCGCGCCGCGCATCGTCGACGCGCTCGAGCCTTCGCGGTCGCGTCGCTTCGACGTGCAGACGGCGCTCGTGACGCTCGGCGCCGAGCGCGCGCTCCGCGACGCGGGCCTCTCGCCCGCTGGCGTCGGGCTCGTCGCCGGCGCTGCGTTCGGGAGCGTGGAGCGAACTGTGTCGTTCCTGCGTACCGCGCTCGAGAGGGGCGCCAGACGTGCTCCGCCGGCGGAGTTTCCTCATCTGCTGCCATCCTCGTCCTCGGGGAATGCGTCGATCTACCTCGGGCTCACGGGTCCGGTGATGACGGTGAGCGGCCTCGACGCGAGCGCCGAGGAATCGGTCCTCGTCGCCTGTGATCTGCTCGGATCAGGCATGGCAGAGGCCATGGTTGCCGGCGGTGTCGTCGTCCGCGACGGGTTCTCCGCGGGCGTGCTCGGCCCCGTCTGCGGCGCGCTGCTTCAGGGGCGAAAAGACGCCGCGGCGTTCCTCGTTCTGGAGCCGGAGGAATGCGCCCGGCAGCGGGGCGCACGGGTCGTCGCGTCGATCGCGTCGCGGCAGGAAAGAGCTGCAAGCGACCCCCGCGCGCTGTCGCTCGAGCCTCCTCACGACGCCGCACGTGCGGTCGTCATCGGTGCGCGCAACGCGCGCCGCACGGCGTCACTCCTCGCCGGCACCGGGTGGTCGGGGGTTCCGGCGCCCGCAGCGGCCTCTGCCGCGAGCGATGGAGCCGGGCTCGGACTCGCGTTCGGTGCTGCGTGCATCGCGCGTGGCGATGCCGATGACGCGCTCGTCCTCGAATGGACCGAGGCGCGTGCCTACGCGTTTCACCTGACGAGGCCGTCGTGAGACCGGTGTCGATCGTCGCCGCCGCGGCCGAGTCGGCGCTGGGCAGTGGGCGCGCCGCATATGACGTCGGGGTCGCTGGCGACGTTCCGCGCTCGCGGATCGCCGAAGACGCGCGGCTTCGCGATGCGGGGTTCGCAAGGCCGTGGGTCGGTCGCGCCGTGACGCTCGGGCTCGAAGAGGCGGGCGTAGACCCAGCCGAAGCGCTCCTCGCTCGCGCCGTGCGCGCGCTCGTCGTCGCGCTCGACGCCTGGCAGCCGGGGTGGCGACGCTGTCGCGTGGGCCTCGTGCTCGGGACATCCTCGGGAGGAATGATCGCGCTGTGTCGGGCGCTCGCATTGCGGCGCGAGGGTCGCGCGGTTCCGAAGGAGCTCGCAGAAGGGGCGCCGTATTTCGGCCCTCTGCGTGCGCTGGCGGCGCTCGGGGTGGTGCCCGTCGCGCAAGCGCAGGTGCTCGCGGCTTGCGCGTCATCGGGGGCGGCTATCGGGCTCGCGTGCCGGTGGCTCTCGCTCGGCCGCGCCGACCTCGTCATCGCAGGCGGCTACGACGGCGTGGGCGAGCTCGTTGCCTCGGGCTTCGAGTCGCTCGGAGCGACGACCAACGGTCCCCCTTCCCCCTTCAGGAAGGATCGCGACGGCATGGCACTCGGCGAGGGCGCTGCGCTTCTCGCGCTTTCACCGTCGGGAGAGCCGAAGGGCGGCGCCGGGTACGTGCGCGGTTTCGGCATGACATCGGACGCTAGCCACGTGACGGCGCCGGATCCTGAAGGGAAAGGGCTGGTGAGCGCCGCTCGAGCGGCGCTCGACGACGCCGCGCTCGAGCCGTCGGACATCGAGCTGGTGAGCGCTCATGCGACCGCAACGCCGTTGAACGACGCTGCCGAGGCGCGGGCGCTTGCGACGTTGCTCGATGGCGTCCCTCCCGTCCCCGTGCATCCCCTCAAAGCAGTCATAGGTCACACCCTCGGCGCGAGCTCGGCGCTGGAAGCGCTCGCTGCGCTCGACGCGATGAAGCGCGGCGTCGTCCCGGCGGCGGTTGGAACGGGCGACGTCGACGAAGCGTTTCGCGGCAGGCTGCTCGAACGAAACGAGAGCGGCGCGCCGCGGACGTGCCTCAAGCTCTCGGCAGCCTTTGGCGGAGCGAATGCCGCGCTCGTGCTGACCACCGAGCCCGGCGAGGGGCGCGCGCCGTCCCGCCATCACGTCACGATCGTCGGAAGGGGAGAGCCATGCGTCGCGGCGGATCTGGCCGCCATTGCTGCCGAGACGCGCTTGCCGCGTGCCGCCGTGTCGCGCCTCGATCCGTTGTCGGCGTCCGTCGTCGCCGCCGCAGCCAGCGCGCTCTCCAGGGCTGGGTCGCTCGCGCGTGAGAGCATGGGCGTCGTAGTGGGCACCGCTGCGGCGACGCTCGAGATCGACGCGGCGTTCGCGCAACGCCTGAGCGAGAGGGGGCCACGTGGGGTCGATCCGCGTCGATTTCCGGCGACGTCGCCGAACCTGCCGGCGGGCAACTGCACCATCGCCTTCGGGCTGAAGGGCCCTTCGCTTGCCGTCGGAGCAGGCCAGGACGCGGATATCGAAGCGCTTCTCGTGGGGTTCGATCTGATCGCCGCGGGCGACGCCGAGAGCGTCATCGTGATCGCCGCCGAGCAGGTGGGGGACGTCGTCCGAGAGCTCTGGGGCACGATGGGCCTTTCGGCTCCGGAGGACGGTGCCCTCGCAGTCGTCCTCGGGCGTTCGCTCGCAGACGACGGCCGGGTGCTCGCGGCGGTGGGGCGTGCTCGGGACGCCCGGAGCCGCCCTGGCTGGGACGCCCAGCTTCGCCGGGGCTGGCCCGCTTTTCAGGCGGCGCTCGCGGTCCCCGATGGCTGAGGCCATCGCGAGGCTTGCTGGTCGACGCAGGTATCTGGCACTGTCCGCCGCGGAATGGCCCAAGCTCGACCGGCGTTCGCACTCGGGATGTCTCTCCGAGCCCTGTTGGCGTGCGCTGCGCTCGCGGTCCCCCTGGGGGGCTGCACCACCCATTACATTCCCAACACGGACGTCGAGGACACCGAGGACAACCGCCGCGTCATCGACTTCTGCGAGCAGTACCGCCACGCGGTCGAAGCGCGGAACATCCCGATGCTCCTGAAGCTCGCCGACCAGCGTTACTATGAGGACGGCGGCAACGCCGACTCGTCGGACGACATGGATTACGACGGCCTCCGCGAATACCTCGAGGGGCAGTTCAAGCAGACCCGCGCCATCCGCTACGAGATGCACTACCGCCGGGTGCTTCCGGGCAAGAAGAAGACGCTCTTCGTCGACTACACTTACACCGCAAGCTACAAGATCCCGTCGCCGAGCGGCGATCTGTGGAGGCGCCGGGTCTCCGACAACCGCCTGGAGATCGTGCCCACCGGCGAGACGTTCAAGATCCTCGCCGGGATGTAGCGGCGGGTCACCGTACGAGGACGGCGCACGACATGCCGTCGATGAAGCGCTGCGCAGCGTCCTGGCCGTCCGTAGACACGCGCCACACGGGCTTCTGCGCGAGCCGCTCCGTCACTTCGTAGATCGCCAGGAGCGGCGGCGCGATACCGGCTGCCACCGCGGCGTGCGCCGCGGCGTCGAGCGGGCAGTTCGGCTCGAGCGCGGCCCGTCCGGTGGAGCCTTGCGTCTCTTGCGTCTTCACGCCAGTGCTCTCGAGCGAGACGTGCAGGCGCTTGCCGCCGATGCGCGTTCCCGGTCCGAAGCCTTCGCCGGTCGGCTTGCCGAACCAGTACTCGACGCTCCCACCAGCCTGTACGTTCACGCGTCCCGATTCGACCGGGCGCACGCGCATGGAGACGAGGACGGCATCCTTGCTCCAGGCGAGAGCTCGTGACTTGGCCCGACCGAGCGCTTCCATCGGATCGACCGACTTCAGGTCGACGGCGCCGAGGTCGCTCGCGGACGAACCGGACGTTTCGCTCGCCGCCGCGGCGGCGAGGGGCGAATGCGCGGCCGCCTCCGACCCGGCTCCGCGCGGCCGGAGCAGCACCGCTCCCGCACCGATGACACCGAGCCCCACGACTAGCGCGACCCACAGGAGCGGACTCGAGGACCGTGTCGCTTCACCATCGGACTCGCTCGACTCGCGCGGCCTGCCGGCGCGCCGTGCTTCCGGCGCGAGCTGTTCCGCGCCGCAAGCGGGGCACCGTCCTCCCGCCACGGACAGCACCGTCCCGCATTGCCAGCAGCTCAGGGCCCGTTGCTGCATGGCTCAGGGTAACCGAAAATCTTCTACGAGCTCTGCAATCTTGTAGCTGCCGGCGGACGGCTTCAGCACGAAATCGAGCTCACTGCCGAGCAGCTTCGACGCCGTCTGTCCGACCGGAAACACCTGCACGACGATCTCTTCTCCCTTCGGCACCACCGGCAGCAGGCGCGCGGCGCCGCTGGTCGCAGCGTCGCTCGCGCTGTGCACCTTCACGTCTGCCGCGCGGTACACGAGCTCGGTTCCGAGCGGCGAGTAGTCGAGCCGGTCGAACCGTCGCCGCCAGGAAGGCAGCGCGGCCTCCGAGCGAGCTTTCGGGCTCGCGCGGGTGTGGGCGGCACGATCCAGCAGGCGTTCCAGCATTTCCGGAGACTCCGCGCTCACCGCCTCGAAGAAATCCGCGACCACTCGCAGCGCCGGACGCACGTCGACGGGCGCCGCCAGCACCACCAGGCCCTTCTCCGCGGCCGCGGATGCAGCCGCCGCGGGAAGCTCTAGCTCCGGATCCACTGCGACGCCGAGCCCGCGGCGCGGTGGCGCGTCGGGGCGAGGGGAGCCGTGCGCCGCGCTCGTCTCGTGCGGCGTCTCCGGCACGGCGGCGTTCGTGTTGCCGCCCCCCGCACAGCCAGCGAGCGGGGCGACGACCGACGCCGTCAGAGCGAGGCGCAGGCCCCCTCTGGCGAGTGACATCAGATGGGCTCGAACGCCGGGTCGTTGGCCCGCGTCATCGTCACGAACGTGCGATCGGTCACTGTGCTCCAGCTCTCCGGCACGCGTGCGAGGCCGCTCGCTACGATCGAGAAATGCGTCGTGTCGACGTTGGGGATGCGAGCTTGCTGCATCCCGTCGTCGCCGAGTAGCTCTTCCACGTCGTGGCGGCCGTTCAATACGCGGTACGCCATCTGCTCTTCACCACGGTGCAGGCCCACCATGAACTCGCCGTTCGTGACGAGCAGGTCTCCCGTGTTCTTCGGGAAGCCCTCCTCCGCGGAGAGGCGATCGACGAGCGAGATGCAGGCCCGCAGCGCCGCGCGCAGGTGCTCGGGCGCGACCTGCCCGTCTGCCAGATGTCCCGCGTCGTGGAGGAACGAGAGGAAGAGATAGAAGAAGAGCTCGCTGTCAGTGTCGCCGCGTACGTTGCGACGGAGGAACTCCGGCTGCGACTCGAGCAGTCGATCGCGCAGCTGCGCGAAGCCACCCACCGTGCCGGTTTGTGCGAACAGCCACTGGCGATAGCGAAACGGGTGCGTGTTCTCCGTTCGGAGCCCGCCGACGGTCGGCCGCCTGACGTGACCGATGAGTACGTCGGTGCGCACGCCCTCGATCACCGGAGTCAGATCGATCGCTTCGCGCTCGTCGATGGGCCTGCGGCGCAGCAGCACCTCGCCCGCCTGGTAGAAGCCGATGCCCCATCCCATCGGGCCGGCCGATGACGCCGGCATCTTCAGGACGTCGGCATGCAGCGCCAGGACGCGCGCGCCGAGATCGGCGCGATTGCCGATGAAGCCGAACATTCGAGCCATGATCTACCTTGAGTATAGGATAGTGCGCCCTCGCGCATCTCGCATCCCGAAATCTTCGAGGCAAGGATCGCCTCTCGTGGTTTTGCACCTTTTGCGTCTTTTGACCCCCGGTGCCCATCTCACCCCACTGCCATTCGCGTCAAAGCTGTCTTCTCGAACCGGCGTGTGTAGTCGTTCGGCGGACGCCGATCTCGGCGCCGGGTCGAAAAGCACTGGGGTGTGGGCAGGGCGGGAAAAGAGAATTCTCTCAACTGTCGGCGGTCCTTCGGCCCGCCTCCGGCGACTTGAAATGCGACCTGTTCGCCTGCGAAATCATCCCTCAAGGAGCCAAATAAGCGATGTCGAGAGCATTCGTGGCGGGAGCGACCGGCTACACCGGTCGAGAGGTCGTTCGCGCGCTCGTCGCGCGCGGCGTCGAAGCGGTGGCACACGTTCGTCCCGCGGCGGCGAACCTCGGGGAGCTCTCGCGGCAATTCGAGTCCGAGGGTGCTCTGGTGGACACGACGGCGTGGGAAGAAGAGGCGTTCCGGACGGCCCTGTTGAAACATCGTCCCGACGTCGTCTTTGCGCTGCTCGGCACCACACGCGCGCGCGCCGCAGCAGCGCGACGCGCCGGCGCGCCGCGTGAGTCGTATGACACCGTCGATTACGGGCTCACTGCGATGTTACTCCGTGCATCGGTTGCGTGTGCTTCGCGCCCGCGTTTCGTCTATCTGTCTGCGCTCGGTGCTGGCCGGCCATCCGGCAATGCGTATCTTTCTGCGCGGTACAAGGCAGAGGCCGACGTGCGCGCGAGTGGCCTGCCGTACGTCATCGCGCGCTCTTCGTTCATCACGGGCCCGGATCGGAGCGAACCGCGTCCGCTGGAACGCATCGCCGCCACGGTCGCAGATTCTCTCCTCGGCGTCGTGGGGCACCTCGGTGGAGGGGCTGCGCGGGATCGCTACTCATCGATGTCCGCCCGGGACCTCGCGCGAGCCCTGGTCGTCCTCGCCTTCGAGGGGAGCACCCCCGTCGTCGCGGAAACGGCCGACCTGCGCGCCCGGGCCCGAGCGACGCCGGAGAAAGACGCGCCACACTGACGGGCTGGGCCATCGGATTGCTGCAGCACGACGCACAAATGGGATAGCCTGTGCGCCGATGAAGGCTACCCTGCTTCTGTCCTTTCTTCTGGGCGCCGCCACGGGGTGTGCGGCCGTTTACCCGGAGATCGCGCCGCCGATGAAGGTGCCCCCCGCGGGGCGCAAACTCGTGCCGCCTCCGCCGCCGGATCTCCTCTACATCGACTTCATCAGTGCCGAGATCCCGCCACGGACCCGCGACGGCCGTCCCTGGGACTCGCTCGGTGGCAGCTTGCCGGATCCCTTCGCCAAGCTCATCGTGAACGACCACGAGATCATCAAGACCCCGATCCAGTCGGACACCCTGAAGCCGACCTGGCCAGATCAGAAGCGGGCGAACTACCGGGTTCTACCGGACTCGGCTGTGCGGCTCGAAGTTTGGGACAGCAACCCGCTGAACAACCACCCCATCTGCATCAAGAACCTGCGGAATTTCACCGACCAGGTGGGGCCGATCCCGGTGGACGTCGATTGTGACAGCGGGGCGCACGTGCAGATTCGGGTCGAAGCCGCGCACGGGCGCTGGGGTCTCGGGTTCAACTACGAGCTCAGCGCCAGCGGCGCCGCGGTGTCCCACGTCTTTCCGGAGTCGCCTGCCGCCCGCGCGGGGCTCATGGACGGGGATGACATCGTGGAGATCCAGGGCAAGAAGGTCGAGCAGATGGAGGAGGGGGAGGCGCAGAGCCTCGTGAACGCCAACGCCCAGGTGGGCGTCGAGCTCGTGGTCCGGGGCAAGGACGGCGCCGAGCGTCACGTGGCGATCAAGGAGGGGGTCGTGTATCCCTCCGTCGACGACGGCGTGTCTCTCTGATGACGTTGACTCGCCGCGATTCGGCGGCATCCTGAGCTCCCGTGACGACGCCTGACGAAGCCGCGCGCGCGGGCGCACTGCTCGCGCCCCCGGCAGAGCTGGGCACTCTGTCGGTGACCGGGTCCGATCGCCTCACGTGGCTGCAGGGCATCGTGACCTGCGACGTGGAGGGTCTGCCGCCAGGGGAGGGCCGCTGGGGCCTTCTCCTTACGCGACAAGGGAAGGTCCTCGCCGACTTCCTTCTGGTGGGGGACGCGGGGGCCCTCCGGCTCGGCATGGCGCGCGCCGTCACTCCGCGCGCACACGACTATCTCACGAGCTTCCTCATCATGGAGGACGCGGACCTCGCGGACGATTCGGCGTCCTTTTCGTGGGTCGTGCTCCACGGTCCCCGCGCTCCGGAGATCGCGGCGACCGTCGCCGCTCGTCACGGCGCAGCGAGCTCGAGCATCGACGTGACGGGACTCGGGGGCGCCGCCATCGTCGTTCCTCGCGACATGGAGAAGGCCCTCCGACGTGACGCCATCGCGGAGGGCGCCGTCGCGGCGACCGACGAGGACTTCACCAGGCTCCGCGTGGAGCGCCTCGTTCCGCTCCACGGAATCGACATGGACGAGCAGCGCAGCCCGCACGAGGTCTCGCTTGAGCGACGCACGGTGTCGTGGTCGAAGGGGTGCTACCTCGGCCAGGAAGCCGTGTGCATGCAAGACATGCGCGGCAAGGTGAAGCGAAGGCTCGCGATCGTACGCTTCGAGGGCGCTGTCGTGCCTGCGTCAGGCGCGAAGGTCCTGGATGCGTCGGGCAGCGTCGTCGGCGAGACACGGAGCGCCGCCCAGAGCGCGCTGCTCGGCGGCCCCGCCGCCCTCGCGTTTCTGGGCGCCACCTCGGCGACGCCAGGGACGGCCCTCACGGTGGACGGCGCGCGCGGCGAGGTCGTGGAGCCGCGCTAGGAGCCTGTCGGGCTTTGCCCGACGGACTCGTGGCCAGTCCTTCGATGGTGGGCGGGTCGAAGCCAGGGTATCTTCGCGGCACATGAGTGCTCCCCACGGCGGCGGACGCCGCGCGCGACAGGGCGAGGACGTCCGCGAGCGCGTCCTCGCAGTCGGCGACGACGGCAGCATCGGGCTCATTGGGCGCACGCCGCTCGTCCGACTCTCACACATCGGCCCGGAGGACGGTGCCGTCATCTGGGCGAAGGCGGAATTCCTGAATCCCGGCGGCAGCGTGAAGGATCGCCCCGCGCTCTCGATGATCCAGGTCGCCGAGCGCGAGAAGAAGCTCGCGCCGGGCGCGACCATCGTCGAGGCGACGAGCGGCAATACCGGCATCAGTCTGGCGATGATCGCCTCGGTCCGCGGGTACAAGTGCGTGCTCGTGATGCCGGAGGACATGAGCGTCGCGCGCCGTCACATCCTTCGCGCGTACGGTGCTGAGATCATCCTGACGCCCGCTACGGCCGGGATGAGCGGCGCCGTCGCGCGCGCCGAGGAGCTGGTCCGGAACACCCCGGGCGCCATGATGCCGAGCCAGTTCGACAACCCCGCGAACCCGGAGAGCCACGAGCGCGGAACCGCCGTGGAGATCCTCGAGCAGACCGGCGGGGCTCTCGATGCGTTCGTCGCGGGCGTCGGAACCGGGGGGACCATCACGGGCGTCGGCCGCGCCCTCAAGGCACGGTTCGGGCGCAACGTGCTCGTCGTCGCCGTGGAGCCGCGGGAGAGCGCCGTGCTGAGCGGCAAGCCCCCCGGGATGCACGGCATCCAGGGGCTCGGCGCCGGCTTCGTCCCGAAGATACTCGACCGGACCGTGATCGACGAGGTGATCGCCGTGAGCGACGTGGCCGCCGAGCGCATGGTGAGGCGTCTCTCGCGCGAAGAGGGGCTGCTCGTCGGCCCGTCGTCGGGCGCCAACGTCCACGCCGCGGCGGAGATTGCAAAGCGGCTTCCAGGCGGGAGGGTCGTGACCGTCCTCTGCGACTCGGGCGAACGGTACCTCTTCTGATCGCGGCGTCGCTACTTGCCCTTGAACACGGGCTCGCGGCGCTGTGCCCAGGCCATCACGCCTTCGCCGAGGTCCTCGCTCCCGAGCAGTTCGAGCTGGTTCGCCTTCTCGCGCGCAAGCGCGTCGTCGATGCCACCCGTGAAGCCCTCGCGGACCGCTTGCTTGATCTTCGCGAGCGCCAGCGGGGGGCCCTTCGAAAGCTCCGCGCCGACGGACGCCGCCGCGCGGGCGAGCTCACCCGGTTCGACCACTCGATTGGCCAGACCGACCTCGCGCGCCAGAGCCGCGTCGATGCGGGTGCCGAGCATCAGATACTCCATCGCGCGGCCGAGCCCGACCAGGCGCGGCACCCAGAAGGTGCCGCCGCCGTCCGGCATCAGCCCGATCTTCACGAAGATCTCCTGCAGGTAGCCGCGCGTCGACAGGACGCGTAGGTCGCACGCGAGCGCCAGATCGCACCCGAATCCCACGGCGGCCCCGTCGATCGCGGCGAGGAAGGGCTTTGGCGCCCGGACGATGCCGCGCACGACATCGTGCAGCTCCTCGAGTCGAGCCCCCACCTCTTCGCCGCCGATGAGCCCCTCCTTCAGATCCGCGCCCGAGCAGAAGGCGCCCCCTGCGCCGGTGAGAACGACCGCTCGGATTGCGGTGTCGCTCGCGACCGAGCGGACCGCGTCGCCGAGCGCGGAGATGAGGGGTGGGTTCAGCGCGTTCTTCGAGGAAGGGCGATTGAGCGTCAGCGTCGCGACCGGGCCTTCGCGCTCGACGAGCAGGACGGGGTCTTCCATGGTGCGGCGGAGCATAGCGAGGATTCGGGCCCGGGGGCCTCTCGGCAGCGGGGATCTCCCTGCAAACCGGCGCGGCCGTGCTAGCTTCGCTCGCCTGCCGCAGGGCTGCCATGTCGCGATCTTTCCAGGTTCCCCAGCCGCTTCCACTCGATGAGCAGCGCGGCGAGACTTATCCCTCGCTGGTCGAGTTGATGGGGCGCCTGCTCGCGCCGGACGGCTGCCCGTGGGATCGCGAGCAGGACTATCGCTCGCTGCGGCAATACGTCCTCGAGGAGGCGTGCGAGGTCATCGACGCCATCGACCGCGGCAAGCCGGAGGAGCTGATGGACGAGCTCGGCGACCTGTCGCTGCAGGTCGTCTTTCTCGGCGAGCTGGCGCGTCGCGACGGCGCATTCGGTCCCGACGACGTCGTTCGCGCGATCTGCAGCAAGCTCGTGAGGCGACATCCTCACGTCTTCGGAGACGTCACCGTGAGCGGCGCCGAGGAGGTGCTGAAGAACTGGGACGCCATCAAGCGGAGCGAGAAGCAGCATCGTCCCTTGCTCGACGGCGTCCCGCGCGCGCTCTCCGCGCTCCTGCGGGCCACGCGCCTGAGCGAGAAGGTCGGCCGCGTCGGTTTCGACTGGCCCGACGCGCAGGGCTCGCGTGACAAGGTGAGCGAAGAGCTCGCGGAGCTCGACGAGGCGGTGCAGGGCGGGGATCGCACGCGCGTGCGCGCCGAGCTCGGCGATCTGCTCTTCGCGCTCGTGAACTTCGCGCGCCACCAGGGCGTCGACGCCGAGGAAGCGCTGAGAGAGACGACCGATCGCTTCCGTGCACGGTTCGACCACGTCGAGCGGAGGGTGAAGGAGAAGCACGGCGACTGGCCTCGCGATCAGGACGGCAAGGCCACGAAGGGTTTGTCGCTCGCCGAGCTCGACGGCTACTGGGACGAAGCGAAGGAGCGCGGGCAATGACAGCGGACGGCGGCAGCGTGCTGCACCCCATGGCCCGTCTCCCTGAAGAGTGGGAAGAGGTCGCTGTCGAGCTCGGCGAACGCGCGTTTCGCGGGCGCCAGGTCTTCAAGTGGGTGCAGGGGCGCGGCATCACCGATCCGGCGGCGATGACGGATCTGCCGCAAGCGTTCCGTGAACGGCTCGCAGACCCTCGGTTGGCGATGCCGCTCTCCGTATCCGAGGTGCGGCGCGCCCGCGACGGCACGCGGAAGCTCGTCTGCGAGCTTGCGCTCGGCGGGAAGATCGAGTGTGTGCTCATTCCCATGTCCGACGACCCGGACGACGATCCGGAGGACGAAGAAGGGGCGTGGGACGGTCGTGTCACCCTCTGCGTGTCGACGCAGATCGGCTGCGCCATGGGGTGCGTGTTCTGCGCGAGCGGGCAAGCGGGTCTCGAGCGAGGTCTCAAGGCCGAGGAGATCGTCGCGCAGGTGCTCACCGCGCGCGGCCACCTCGCGCCCGGAGAGCACCTCAGGAACCTGGTCTTCATGGGGATGGGCGAGCCGCTGCACCACTACGACGAGACGGCGCGGGCCATCCGTCTCCTGACTCATCCGGAGGGCATCGGGATGAGCCCGCGGCGCATCACGGTGAGCACAGTGGGCCTCGTGCCGGGCATCCGGCGGCTTGGAGACGACTTCGCTGGCAAGGTCGGGCTCGCGCTGTCGCTGCACGCGCCGAACGACGAAGTCCGAAACGGGATCGTGCCGATGAACCGGCGCTACCCGGTCCGCGACGTGCTCGAGGCCGTCCGCGCCTACCCGCTCCCGAAGCGCCGTCGCGTCACCATCGAGTACATACTCATCGCCGGCATCAACGACGCCCCGGCGCACGCGAAGGAGCTCGCGCGCGCCCTGCGGGGCCTCCGCGTGAAGGTGAACCTCATCCCCATGAACCCCATCAGCGCGGCGAAGATGGGGTCGCCGGAGGCCGCACGCGTGGAGGCATTCAAGGAGATGCTCGCTCGCGACGGCTACAGCGTGTTCGTTCGCAAGCAGCGCGGTGACGATGTGGACGCCGCGTGCGGACAGCTCGTTCTGCGCGAGCGCCTCGAGCGAAAGGGCAAGGCAGGATGTTCGGAAGGGTCCTCGTAGCGAACCGCGGCGAGATCGCGCTGCGCGTGATGCGCACCTGCAAGAAGCTGGGCGTCGCCACCGTCGCCGTGTACTCGGACGCAGATGCCTCGTCGCCGCACGTGCGCTTCGCCGACGCTGCGGTGCGCATCGGTCCTCCGCCGGTGAAAGACAGCTATCTGAACGCCGCGGCGATCGTGACCGCCGCGCTCGACACGTCTGCCGACGCGATCCATCCCGGCTACGGCTTGCTCAGCGAGAACGAGGGCTTCGCGCGCGCGGTCGCTGCGGCGGGGGTCGTCTTCATCGGTCCCCCCCTGGCCGCGCTCGACGCCTTCGGCGACAAGCTGAAGGCGCGCGCTCTCGCGCGATCGGTGGGCGTCGAGCCGCCCCCGGGTTCGGACGGTCCGATCGACCCCGCGGATCTCCCCGGGCTGCGAGCCCTCGTCGAGAAGATCGGGCTCCCCGTGCTCTTCAAGGCCGCTGGAGGTGGAGGCGGCATCGGCATGCAGCTCGTCCGCGAGCTCGCCGACGTCGAGAAGGCGGCGCGCGCCTGCTCCGACCGGGGGCGCGCGGCGTTCGGCGATCCGCGCGTGTACGTCGAGCGGTTCCTGGAGAGCCCCCGACACATCGAGGTCCAGATTGTGCGCGACCGTGCTGGCAATCGTGTGGCGCTGCCGGAGCGCGAGTGCAGCGTCCAGCGGCGTCACCAGAAGATCATCGAGGAATCACCCTCGCCAGCGGCGTTCTTCCAGGGCGAGGAGGGAAAGCGAAGGCGCGCAGCGCTCGCCGAGGATGCCCTGAAGGTCGTCGATGCGGCGCACTACGAAGGCGCGGGGACCGTCGAGTTCGTCGCGGATCGCACGGGCACAGCGTGCTTCCTCGAGGTGAACGCGCGCCTGCAGGTCGAGCATCCCGTGACGGAGATGATCACGGGCGTCGATCTCGTCGCCGCGCAGCTCCGCATCGCCTCGGGCGAGTCGCTGCCGGAGGAGCTGGCAAAGGCCGGGTCCTCGGGGCATGCGGTGGAAGCACGAGTGTACGCGGAGGACCCCGCGAAGGGGTTCGTGCCCCAGCCGGGCCGCGTGGAGCGCCTCGTGTGGCCGACGGGTCTCCCCGGTGTGCGCATCGACGCGGGGATCGAGGAAGGCGGCGAGGTGACGCCGTACTACGACCCGATGATCGCCAAGGTCATCGCCCACGGCGCCGACCGTGCCGAGGCGATCGCACGACTCCGCGCGGCGCTCGAAGCGACGGAGCTCCGCCTCGCGGGGCCGAAGGGCCCGCGGGCGACGAACATCGCATTTCTCCTCACGGTGCTCGCCGACCCGCGCTTTCAGGCCGGGGCCTACGACACGTCGCTCGCCGAGGTCATCGCGAAAGGCGGCTGATGGACCCGGACGACGAGGTTCTGCTCGCCGAAGCACGAGCGTGGCTCGAGCTCGACCCGGACGGCGAAACACGCAGCGAGCTCTCCGCGCTCATCGAAGCCGGAAACATCGCAGAGCTCCGCGACCGCTTCGGGGCGCCGCTCGAGTTCGGGACGGCGGGCCTTCGCGGCATCGTCGGCGCCGGACCTTCACGCATGAACCAGAGCGTCGTCGAGCGCACCACGCGTGCCGTCGCCGATTACCTGCTGACGACCAGCGGCAGCCAGGAGGCTCCGCTCGTCGTCGTCGGGCGCGACGCGCGGCCGACGAGCAGCGCCTTCGCCGACGCGGCGATCGGCGTCCTCACGGAGGCCGGCATCGCCGTCCGCTACTTCCCCGAGGCGTGTCCGACGCCCCTCGTCGCGTTCGCCGCGCGCGAGCTCTGCACGTCGGCGGCCATTGTCGTGACCGCGAGCCACAACCCCGCCGAGTACAACGGCTACAAGCTGTACGGCGCGAACGCCGTCCAGATCGTCCCGCCCGTCGATGCGGAGATCGAGCGACGGATCCACGAGCTCCACGTCCGCTCGAAGGCGACGACGGCGAGGCCCACGCGGGCGGAACCCGTACCGGAAGAGCTCGCGGAGCGGTATCTGGCGCGCATGGAGAGCGAACGGCCGCACGACGCCGCCGACCGCTCGCTCTCCATCGTCTACACGCCGCTTCACGGCGTCGGAGGCGAGCTCGCCACCCGCGCGCTCGCTCGCGCGGGGTTCACGCGCGTCGCCGTCGTGGCCGAGCAGGCAGCGCCGGACGGAAGCTTCCCGACGGCGCGCTCGCCGAACCCCGAGGAGCCCGCCGCGCTCGCGCTCGCCCTGTCGCTCGCGGCGAGGCTCGAGGCGGATCTGGTGCTCGCCAACGACCCCGACGCGGACCGTCTTGCGGTTTGTGTGGCCTCTCCCGGAGGCGGCTACCGCACGCTCAGCGGTAACCAGATCGGGCTCCTCCTCGCGGATTTCGTGCTCGAACGAGCGGAGCCCACGCCACGCCCACTCGTTGTCTCCACGATTGTCTCGTCGCCCATGCTGGCCGACGTGGCGAGCCACCACGGCGCTCGCTTCGAGGCGACCCTCACCGGCTTCAAGTGGATCTGGTCGGCCGCGCTGGCGCTCGAGGAGCGGGAGCACGTGCGCTTCGCGTTCGGTTACGAGGAGGCGATCGGCTTCTCCATCGGGCGAGCCGTTCGCGACAAGGACGGTATCAGCGCCGCAGTCTGGTTCGCGGAGCTCGCCGCCCGCTGTGCGCTCCGGAACGAGACGGTCCTCGATCGGCTCGAATCCCTGTACCGTCGGTGCGGGCTCTGGGCGAGCGCGCAGCACGGCGTCACCCGTCGGGGGCAGGACGGCGCGCGCGAGATCGCGGCTTCACTCGACGTCGCAGTGAGGACGCCGCCCACGTCGCTCGCCGGTCGCGCCGTCCGTGGGGTGATCGACTTTCGCGCCGGAGCCACGCAGCGACCGCCGTGGCTCCCCTCGGCGCCGGTGGTCTCGGTGGATCTCGGCAGCGAAGGGCGATTGATCCTGCGCCCGAGCGGCACCGAGCCGAAGCTGAAAATCTACGCCGATCTGCGGCGTGAC
>CAYUAW010000005.1:0-14802 GCA_964442485.1 uncultured Polyangiaceae bacterium | reverse complement strand
GCGCTCGACGTTGGCTCCCGTCCTCCGCCGAAGAGCGTGTGGAAGGGCGTGCCCGCCGCGGTCGTGAGTGTCACGCCGTACAAGCTCGGTGCCTTCGGAGCGAACCACGCGCTCCGGCAGACGTTCGTCTTCCTGGACATGCCCGTGCTGCAGCAGCCGGAGATGTACGTCTCGGGCGCCGCCGAGCTAGTCGACGACGCGGGCAACGTCACGGCACTCGAGACGGCAAAGCTCTTTGATCGATTCCTGAACACCTTCGAGCAGTGGGCGAGGACCCTGCGCGCCGCCGGCAAGGCGCCATTCGACGCGTTCCTCAAGGATCGCCAGAAGATCGCCGAAGACTACGTGAACGGCGATGCGTCGTCGCTCGACGCCATCGTGACCCGCCGCGACCCCGCCACGTTCTTCTCGCCGAAGGGCGACGTGCAGCAGGGCGCCGCCGCCGTCGCGGCCCGCTACGACCAGGACGCACGAGGGTTCCAGAAGGGCGGCACGACCACCCTCGAAGTGCTGCAGTCAGCTGCGAGCGGCGAGCTCGCCTTCTGGACCGGGTACCAGCACGCCGATGCTCGTCTCGGCAAGAACGGCGATGCCGTCCCGATGAGCCTGCGCGTGACGGAGATCTACCGTGTCGAGGACGGAGCGCTGAAGCTCGTGCATCGCCACGCGGATGTCGGGAAAAAAGGCGCCTGAGAGCCTCAGCCGTCCGTCTCGAAGGGCACGATCTCCGTCGACTGCAGCCCGTCGATCACCTGCTTGATCGGCGGGGCGATCTCCGACGCGGTGCCGACGACCGTGATGAGCAAGTTCTTCGGCGTGATGCGCTCGCGGATCGCTGCGTTGACCTGCTCGAGCGTCACCGCCCGCACGTGCTCCACGTACTTGTCGTGGTAGTCCGGCGGCAGGCCGTAGAGCTCTTCGTCGAGGGTCTGGCCGACGCGCTTCGAGGGCGTGTCGATGGCGAAGGCGTGGGAACGCGCGAGATAGCGCTGCGCCCAGGCGAGCTCCTTGGCGGTCACGCCCTCGGCGCACCACTTCTCGAGCAGCTCGAGCTCGAGCGCGATGCAGGGGGCGGCGTCGGCGGCTTTCGGGAAGGTCCACAAGCTGAACCCGCGCCGGTGGCGGTCGTAGGGGAGGCTCGAGTATGCACCGTACGACCAGCCGCGCTTCGAGCGCACCTCGTTCATCAGGCGTGCGGTGAAGGTGCCGCCGAAGATGGTGTTGCCGACGTGGAGCGCGATGTGGTCGGGGTCGTGCGGGTGCGTGCCCAGGCAGCCGATCAGGATCTGCGTCTGCGTACGCTCGGGCTTGTCGACGATCACGAGTCGCCGGCCGGGCTCGAGCGTCGGCTCGGGGACGTCATCCAGGATCGGTTCCCCTTCCGGCAGCGCGCTGGCGACGGTGCCCGCGATGGCCCTGGCGCGGTCCTCGTCCACGTCGCCGGCGAAGGCGAACACCAGGTTCTTCGCGCAGAGGACGCGCTCGTAGGTGCTGCGCACGTCGGCTCGAGAGACCGCCCCGACGCTCACCGTCGTGCCGCCCACCGGGCGCGCGAAGAGATGCGACCCGAAGAGCCGCTGGCGGAACCACCGCTGCCCGAGCTCGCGATCGTGATCGCGCGCATCCACGAGCTCGGCGACCGTCTCGCGCTGCAGCTTCGAGAGCTCCGTCTCGGCGAGGCTCGGTTTGCCCAGGACGCCGACCAGGAGCTCGGCGAAGGCCTCGAGGGAACGTGTGATGACGGCCCCGTGGAAAGTCGCCGAGCTATGCCCGACGTCGACCGAGATCGACGCGCCGAGCGCGTCGATGCGCTCGTCGAGCGCCTCGGTGGTGAGCCCTGCGCCAGTTCGCCGGACCAGCCGGCAAGCAAGGCGCAGCAGGCCCTCCTTGCCCGCCGGATCGGTCGTCGCGCCCGATCGCGTGGCGATCGTCATGGAGACGAGCGGAAGCGCGCGGCTCGACTCGACGAGCACCGTGGGCGACGCCTCGGCCTTCTTCACCGCCGGCGCGTTCAAGCGGCCGCTCCCTTCGACTCTTCCTGAGGGTGAACCAGGATGACGCTGCGGGAGTGCTTCCCCAGGTAGCGTCGCGCCACGCGGAGCAGATCGCTCGACGTGAGGGACGCGGTCGCCTCGAGCCGCTCGAAGGCGGAGGCAGGTCGCCCGATGACGGTGTCGTAGAACCCGATGGTCGACGCCTTGCCCTCCACCGTCTCGAGCCCGGCGACCAGGGAAAGCTCGAGGCGGGCCTTGGCGCGCTCGAGCTCGTCGTTCGGGATGGGCTCACTGCGGGCGCGGTCGATCTCTTCGTCGATCGCCACGAGTAGCTCCTTCGCGGTCTTCCCGTCGCGGGCCGAGGCGAAGACCTCGAAGAGCCCAGGATCCCTGAAGGGCCCCACGAAGGCGTGCACGTCAACGGCGATCTCGAGCTGCCGGACCAGACGCCGGTGCACGCGCGACGCGCGCCCGCCGAACAGCACCTCGGAAAGGAGCGACAGCGCAGGATGATCGAAGTCGCCGAGGGCGGGGGAGTGGTAGCCGACGACGAGCTTCTCCGTCGCGGTCGGCTTCGCCACATCCACGATGCGCTCCTCCGTCTGCGGCGGCTCGGGTCGCACGTCCTCCACGGGGAGCGTGGACGGCGGGATCGCGCCGTAGGCCTTCACCACGAGCTCGAGCGCGCGGCGCTCGGTCACGTCGCCGACGATCACGAGGGTCGCGTTGTTCGGGGCGTAGAACGTGTCGTAGAAGCTCCGGCAATCGTCAGTGGTGAAGCCCTCGATATCGGGCATCCACCCGATGGTCGGCCAGCGATAGGCGTGCTCCTTGAAGGCGGTGGCCCACAGGAGCTCGCTGACGGCGCCTTCCACGTCGTCGTCGACGCGGTAGCGTCGCTCGTTGGCGACGACTTCCTTCTCGCTCGTGACCTGCGGATCCCTGAGCACCAGACGACGCATCCGCTCGGACTCGAGCTTCGGCACGAGGGGAAGGCGATCACGCGGGATGGCGATGTTGTACTGAGTCCAGTCGAGCCACGTCGACGCGTTGCTCTCGGCGCCAGCTTCCTCGAGCTTCCGATCGAGCTCGCCGGCGGGCATCGTCTCCGTCTCGTTGAACATGAGGTGCTCGAAGAGATGCGCGAGCCCCGTCTTCCCGATCCGCTCGTGGCGGGAGCCGACGCGGTACCAGGTGTGATACGCGACGACCGGCGCGGAGTGGTCCTCGCACACCAGCACGCGCAGCCCGTTGCCCAGGCGGAAGCACTCCACCGTCAGCGCCGGACCGAACGGAACGCTGCCTTCGTGGATGACGCCGGAGTGTGCGCCGACGCCAGCGAGCGACGGGAGCCACTTGTCTCTTCGCGCCGCGATCAATCTCGGTGATGGGGGAGCTGACATCGTCAATCCAGCTTCAGGATGGCCAGGAACGCTTCCTGGGGTACGTCGACCTTGCCGACACTCTTCATTCGCTTCTTCCCCTCCTTCTGCTTCTCTAGGAGCTTTCGCTTGCGCGTGATGTCACCGCCGTAGCACTTCGCGGTGACGTCCTTCCGCATGGCGCGCACCGTCTCGCGGCTGATGATCTTCGAGCCGATGGCTGCCTGGATGGCGACCTCGTACTGCTGGCGGGGCACGAGCTCCTTCAGCTTCGCTGCCAGGGCGCGACCCCGCGTATAGGAAGTGTCGCGATGCACGATGACGCTCAAGGCGTCGAGCGGCTCGCCATTCACGAGCATGTCGAGCTTCACGAGGTTCTCGGCGCGGTAGCCGATCAGCTCGTAGTCCATGCTGGCGTAGCCGCGGGACACGCTCTTCAGTTTGTCGTGAAAATCGAGGACGACCTCACCCAGAGGGAGCTCGTAGGTGATGACGACGTGGGTCGTGGTGCCGTAGTGAATGCCCTTCTGCACGCCGCGCCGGTCCTCGCACAGGGCGACGACCGCGCCCACGTACTCGGCGGGGACGTGGATCGTCACCTTCATGATGGGCTCCTCGATCCGCTCGATACTGCCGATCTCGGGCATCTTCGAGGGGTTCTCTACGGATACCATCTCACCGGACTTTTCGAACACGTGATAGGCGACGCTGGGTGCCGTGGTGATGAGGTCCAGGTTGTACTCGCGCTCGAGGCGCTCCTGGATGATCTCCATGTGGAGCAGGCCGAGGAAACCGCAACGGAACCCGAAGCCGAGGGCCTCCGAAGTGTCGGGCTCGAACTGGAACGACGCATCGTTCATGTGCAGCTTGCCGAGCGCGTCGCGGAGGTCCTCGTATGCCGCGGAGTCGGTCGGGAAGACGCCCGCGAAGACCATTGGCTTCACTTCCTTGTAACCGGCCAGCGCCTCGGTCGCGCCGCGCGTCGCGGTCGTCACGGTGTCGCCGATCTTCGTCTCGCTGACGCTCTTGATGTTCGCCGCGACCCAGCCGACCTCGCCGGGACCGAGGTCGGTCAGCGTCATGGGATGTGGATTGAAGCAGCCGATCTCCACGACTTCGTAGATGTTGCCGGTCGCCATGAGCTTCATCCGCTCACCCTTGCGCAGGGTTCCCTCCATGACCCGGAGCATGACGACCGCGCCACGATAGCTGTCGTACCAGCTGTCGAACACCAGCGCGCGGAGCGGAGCATCACCGCTGCCCTTCGGCGGCGGGATGCGCTGCACGATCGCCTCGAGCAGTTCGGGTACCCCGAGACCCGTCTTCGCGCTCACCAGCTGAGCGCCGCTGCAGTCGAGCCCGATGACCTCCTCGATCATCTCGACCACGCGGTCGACGTCGGCGGACGGAAGATCCACCTTGTTCAGCACCGGGATGATCTCCAGGTTGTTCTCCATCGCCAGGTACACGTTGGCGACGGTCTGAGCCTGGACTCCCTGGGTCGCATCCACGACTAGCAGAGCTCCCTCGCAAGCCGAGAGACTGCGGCTCACCTCGTAGCTGAAGTCGACGTGTCCGGGGGTGTCGATGAGCTGAAGCTGGTAGTCGCGCCCGTCCTTCGCGCGATAGCGGAGTCGGACCGACTGCGCCTTGATCGTGATGCCCCGTTCACGCTCGATGTCCATCTTGTCGAGGAACTGGTTCACGCGCTCGCGGGCGGTGAGCGCACCGGTCACCTCGAGGATCCGGTCGGCGAGAGTGCTCTTGCCGTGATCGACGTGCGCGATGATGGAGAAGTTACGGATGAGCGCGGTGTCCGACGGCATGGTTTGAGGGGCGAGTCGTTCGAGCGGGGCGAGGGCATACCACACGCGCGCCCGCGACCCGGCGAGTCAGATGAGCGTGACAGCTCGGCGACGAAGCGCCTTGTTCCTTCGCGAGTTATAAGGGGGGCCTTGGCCCCCCGCAGCTTCGCCTTCGGCGAACTGCTCCCCCCGCCGCCTTCGGCGCGCTCGCTCCGCTCGCGTAGTTCTGTACCTTTGATGCTTCGGGGACGACGCTCGCTTCGCTCGGTAGTCCCGCGATCCATCGATCCCGCGGGGATGACGAACTCGTCGGTGCGGGACTACTTACGCGCGGTGGCCCGCGCCGGCGCGGCGTCCGTCAACGTCATCTGACCAGGAAGCTCGTGCTCGTAGCGCTTCAGCACGAGATCGATGCCTTCCCGGATGTAGACCGCGACGGGCACTTTCGTCCGCTCGTGCAGCAGGTGAAGCCGCTCGTTTTGCTCCGGCGTGATGTAGACCGTCGTCGAGATTTTCTTGCGGGACATCGGAGCGTTCGGGGCGGGTGATCTGCCACTCGTTACAATAGATTCCCATACGTATGGTGTCAATTCGGACTTGAATGCGCCATGTGATAATTTGGCTTAGATTTCAGGGTGTTATCCGGAAACTAAGCGTCCGTTCACCGGAACGAACGGGAGGGTGATTCGGCCGGCAGTTCGGCCGAGAAGGGCCCCGAGGCGTCGCTTGCCACCTCTTTGCAAGCCGCCTACCATCGGGCCTCTGCATCGACGGGCGAAACCAGGGGCAGGCCTAGCAGATCCGCGGCCGCAACCGGGCGCTCACGGGTAGGACCATGTCCAGCTTTTCAAACTGCTTTCGAGTGCTTGTCGCTCCGCCGGCCAGGGTCGCGGGGTTTGCCACTGTCGCATTCCTCGCCGCCACGACCGTCTTGGTTCCGGGCTGTGCCGGAGCAACCCCCCAGGCCGAGGGACCCTCGGCCCCCGGCGAGGTAACGCATCGCGATATCCGCGTCTCACACGAGCCCTGCGCTGTCGACAGTGCGGACGCCGAGAAGATCAACGTAGGGGGCGACGCGAGGCCGGACATCGTCATCGTGCGCTCGGGCGGTCGCGAGGTCTGCCGCTCGGTCGACATGAACTTCGACGGCATCGTCGATAGCTGGGTCTACCGTGACGCGAGCGGCGCCGTCAGCCGTCGCGAGAATGACTACGATCGCGACGGCCGCATCGACGAGATTTCCATCTACAAGGGCGGTGTTCTGGTCGAGAAGGAGCGAGCGACGACGCTCGTTGGTCGCCTCGATACGTGGCACTTCTACCAGGGCGGGAAGCTCGCGCGCACCGAGCGGGATTCGGACGGCGACACCCAGATCGATCAGTGGTGGGAGTACCCGAAGCCCGATCAGCCCGAGTGCCCGCTCATCCACACCGACGTGGACGGCGACGGCCACCCCGATCCGGGCGCCACGGTCAACGTATGCGATCAATCGAGCGGCTACGTCCCCCCAGAGCGCGCCTCGGACAAGGGACCGTCGAACAACTCGTTCGAGCGTTCGTCGCCGAACGACGTGCCGACCGAGCTCGAGCAGAAGCCCGCATCGGGCGACGAAGGAACCAAGAAGTGATGTTCGGCGCGAAGCTCACGTTCGGTCTCGTTTCACTGTCTTCCGCTCTCGCTCTTTCGGCGTGCGGCGGCTCGGCGACCTCCACCACCGCGGGTACCGCCGCCCAGGTGGCCAAGGGCGGCAACGATCAGTCGAGATGCGACTACAAGGGGCGCGCCGATCGCGAGGTCGTCGAATCGAACGGCCCCGGCGCCTCCGTACCCAACGTGCGGCGCGTGTTCGGCATTCTCGGGGAGGGCGACGACCGGCGTCGCGTGCTCTTCTGTCGCGAGATCGACACGAACCTGGATGGTCTGAAGGACGTCGTCAGAAACTACAACGACAAGGGCGACCCGGTCGATGAACAGGCCGACACGGACTACGACGGCAAGATCGACACGTGGATCAAGTTCTCCGGCGGCCGCATCGCGAAGGAGGAGCGTGATCGCAATCGCGATGGGCGCCCCGATGAGACCCGCTATTACGTGAAGGGAAAGCTCTCGCGCGTGCAGCGCGACACCAACTACGACGGCAAGCCCGACGTCTGGGAGGTGTACGCGGACGGTCAGCTCGAGCGGATGGGGACGGACATCGATTTCGACGGCCACGTGGACCGGTGGGACCGTGACGAGGTCGCCCATCGAATCGCGGACGAGAAGGAGCGACAGGACGAGGAGAAGGCCGAGGCCGCGCAGAAGGCGCAAGAGGAAGCCAACAAGGCGCCCCCCGGAGCCACGCCGTCGAAGCCTGTGCGCCCGCAGGACGCTGCTGGCAAGCCCGGCGTGCCGCCTGCCGCGTCGAGCTCTGCGGCGACGCCGGACAAGGCGCCGGCCATGCCGACTCCGCCTCCTCCCGGTAAGGCGACGGGGACCAAGTCGAGCGCGGGCAAGCTGCCCTGAGGAACGACCGGCTAAGGGGCGTCCGTGCCCTCGCGCCCGTAAGCGTCCTCGAGACGGACCACGTCGTCGATTTCCGGCGTCGAGACCTCGAACACGCGCACGTCCGTGCGTCCGATCATGCGATGCACCGTGCCGGGCGGGCAGTGAAACGTGTCGCCTTGTTTCATCTCGATGGGCTTGATGTCGGCATCCTTGCCGACCTCCAGGGTCATCTCGCCCGTTTCGACGAAGAAAGTCTCGTCCTTCTTGCGATGATACTGGCGGCTCAGGCGCTGGCCCTGCTTGATGAACAGGACCTTCGCGACATAGCGCTCGGTCTCCGCCCAGATTATCTCGTACCCCCAAGGTTTTTCGACGCGGCGCATGTCTCCATGGGCTAGCGCGGTACGCGGACGCAAACAAGCCTGGAGCTCCCTTCCACGGTGACCGTCGAGACCCAGCGCTCAGCTGGGTCGACCAAACCTGGGAGCTCTGGGACTGGCGGGTAGCTCCCCGTGCTAAGGGCGCTCCGTGGCGCTCGAACGCTTGCAGAAGATCCTGGCCCGAGGGGGCGTCGCGTCTCGTCGCCGCGCGGAGGAGCTGATCACGGCCGGCCGAGTGACGGTGGACGGACGCGTCGTCACCGAGCTCGGCTCCCGCGCGGATCCCGAGCGGAGTAAGATCCAGGTCGACGGCCGGCCCGTGCAGGGAGAAGCGCGGGTCTATCTGGTCTTCCACAAGCCACGGAACGTCGTCAGCACCATGTCGGATCCCGCGGGTCGCCCCACGGTCGCCGAGTACGTGCAGGGCGTGGGCGCGCGTGTCGTTCCCGTCGGGCGCCTCGACTTCGGCACGACGGGGACCCTGCTGCTGACGAACGACGGCGACTTCTCGCTCGGCTTGCTTCATCCGCGGAAGGAGTCGCCCAAGGTCTATGTCGCGCAGGTCGAAGGAGTCGTGGAAGATCGGGATCTTCCGCGCTGGCGCACGAGCATCGAGATCGACGGTCGAAGCACCCGACCGGCGGAGGTGACCCGGCTCGGCGTCGAGCGCGGAATGACCACGCTCCGGATCGTGCTCCGGGAGGGTAAGAACCGTCAGATCCACAGGCTCGGCGAGGCGACGGGCTTCCCCGTGAAGAAGCTCGCGAGGCTGTCGTTCGCCGGGATCACGGACGAAGGCCTCGAGCCGGGGCAGTTCCGTCACCTCACCGCGGCGGAGCTCCTCCGCCTGAAGAGGGACTACGGCGTGCCTAGGGAGCTGCCGCCCGAGACGGCGCCGGCATCGCGACGGCCGCGACCAGCGAATCCGCGAAGCTTGGCGGAAGCGCCCAGCGGCGGTCGAAATAGCCGCCCCCGAGAACGCGAGCGTCGCCGAGGACCTGCTGACCCGCCGCGGGGGCGAGAGCCGAGTCGAAGACGATGAAGTCCGGGAGCGCCAGGGGAAGCGACATCGACCGGAAGAGCCCGGCGGCGGTCACCGCTTCGAGCACGATCACGTAGCGTGACGGGTTCAGCGGGTTCGGATAGATCGCGATGAAGCCCGCCTCCGCATCGCCCGGGAGCCGGACACGTCCCGCCCTCACCGCGCCGCCGTCGATCCCGAATGGAAGCGAGGCGTCGAGCTCGCGCACGAGGCGATTCGACGTCCTGCTTCCCACGAGGAAGAGCGAGTGGGTGCTCGGGAGGCTCCGCGGCGTCGCGCTGTCGGCGAGCACTGGAAAGCGCGTGTCGCCGGACCATCGAGCGCGGAAGTGTTCGGCAACCTCTCTTGCCGCATTCGTCTGACGCTCGTCGAGCGTGCCGTATACGAAGGCGAGCGGCCCGTTCCAGGCGTCGCGGATGGGGCCCTCGAGCCCTTCGCGCTTCGCGAGCCCCGTGGAGGGCGGCGGCGCGCCGGTGGTCCAGCTGCCCGCCGCGCGGTGAAACGACGAGGGGTCGCGCTCGGCCGCCGCGAGGCGCTGTCCGTCGACGTCGACGCTCGCGGGGCCGGTGAGGCCCGCCCCACGAAGCTCGAGGTCGAAAGCGTCGACGCCGCGTGTCCGGACCTCGACATGGTCCTTCGACAGGGTCGCGTCGAGCGTCGCGGGCGTCGCGTCGAGCGCGGTGATCCGCGCCCACGCTCGCGACGAGACCCGAAGCGAGTCGGTCTTCAGGGTGACGTGTGCGGGGTGCGTGACGAGGCGTCGCGCGGACAGCACGGGCCACATGTCCGCGTTGGCCCAGACGATGCGCCACACGTCGTGCCCTATTTCCGGATACGTCTCGTGGAACTGGTAACCGAGAGCGCGGTAGCGCCCCGTGAGCGACAGCGAATGAGAAAGTGGAAGATCCTGCGTGCCCTGTGCGACGAGGAGCAGCTCGTCGCGGCCGTTCTCGGCGAAGCTCGCGGGCGACCACCGAGTGAGCTCGGTGAGCTCCCAGGGCCGGAGCGGACGCCCGAGCACGTCGCGGCGAACGAAGAAGCTCTGGTAGCCCGCGAGCGCCGCGACGGCGGAGAACCGGTCGGGGTAGCGGAAGGCGAGGTGCGCCGCGCCCGTGCCGCCCATCGAGTGCCCGGCGACCGAGACGCGCTCCGGGTCGATGGGGTAGGTCCGGAGCGCCCAGTCGATGGCGTCCATGACCTCCGTCTCGCCGGGCCCCCGGTAGAAGGCGTCGCCGTGCGCTGACGGGGCGAGCACGAAGCCGTCCACCTTCGACACCGGCGCGAGCGAGTCGGTCCCGAGAAATGCGGCCATGATGCGCTCGGGCGTGCTGCCGTAGCCGTGCAGCAGCACGACGAGCGGGTACTTCCTGGGCGAGCCTTCGACGTAGCTCGCGGGTACGTGGAGCCAGAGGGGATCCGGCGCGCCGTCGATGCGCGAGCGCCGGGCGAGCTCGAGGACGCCGTGCTCGCGCAGCGGATCGCCGCCCGACTCGATGCGCTCGGCGAACGCCTGGAGGCGCTTCGCACGTGCTGGAACGGTCCCGTCGCCCCGGTTCTCCAGGGCAGCGAGCTCGGCGACACGGGCCTCGAGCGTTGCTGCACAGGCCTCGGTGTCGGCGAGCGCTGAGCGGCTCTTCGCGGCGAGCTGTCGGCGAAGGCCGAGCGCGGTCTCGACGGCCTTCGCCGCGTCCGCGTCGAAACGGAGGCCCAGAGAACGCTCCGCGTCGCCGAGCCGGACCTTCACCTGATCCGGCACGTGGCCGCCTGTCAGCGCCTCGGGGGTCAGCGCTGGAAGGAGCAGCGACTTCGCGGGGACGGACGTTGGCTCCGCGCGGACCTGGCCGAAGGTGAGGGGAGCACCGAGCGGGCTGCCGTGGGACAGCAAGACAGCGTTCAGCAGGACGGGTGCATCGACGGGCGCGCCCCTCGGAAAATCGACGCGGACCTGGGGCTGGAACCCGCCGGGGACGAGGCCGCTCGACGTCTTCACGTCGGCGAGCTCGAAGAGGAGACGGGTGCGCGTGGCGTCGGTCGCGCCGGGCAAGCGCAGGAGCGCTCCGCGCGGCGGTTCGAGGTTCGACGCGTCGAGCAGGCGCACCTCGACGTTCCAGGGACGGCCTTTTCGCTGCAGATCGAGCACCACCGTGTGCGCGCCGGCGGAGAGAACGAGCGCGATCGGGTCCCACGCGACGCCGCGCAGGTGCGGCGCCTCACGGACGAAGACGGGGCGACCGTCGACGCTCACCGAGACGGCGCCGTCCGCCGATACCAGGAGCCACCCCGTGAGCGGCGCAGCGAGCACGACGTCCGCGCCGAGGACGCCGCGATTCGCCGTCGCGCCGAACACGTGGAGGAGGTCGAAGACGGACGTCCCGCCCGTGGCCACCGACCACGTCGCGCCGAAAGCGGACTTCGACACACGCGCGCCCTCCGCCGGGTGTAGCTCGGAGAGCGAGATGGGCGTTCGCGAGGGCACCGGACCCGACGACAGGAACGCGCCGAGGTGTCCGTCGGCGGCCGGCGCCAGCGCGACGTCGGAGGACGCTTGCCGGGCCGCGAGCGTCAGCACGAGCACGAAGGCCGAGAACAGCCATGGCGCGGGGGCCCTCCGTCCATGCGACCACGACTCTTGTCGAATCGCGCGGCCCGCCCGCATCAGGTCTTGTCGTTGCTGGCCGGCGTCGGTTCGGACGGGGGCGGCGTGCTCTGCCGATCGCCTTCCGCCTTCTTCACGCGGACCCGCGAGCGCACGTCCGGCGTCGCTCCGAGGCGCGAATCGTTGGGGATGAACCGCACCTCGGTCTTCACCTCGAAGGACAGCGCGGTGAGCACGCGCGCGATCTCCTCCGCGATGTTCGTCTGTTCCAGGAAGTCCCGCGTCTCGCGCGCCACGACCCGGTAGAGCCCGCTCTTCGTCTCGTCCAGCTGCGACAGGACGAGGGAGAGGATCTCCTTCGGCAGCCGCATCTCGTTCACCAGGTTGCGGGCGTTCTCGGGCGCTTCCGCTAGCTTTTCGAGCCCCGTCTCGAGGACGCGCTTGATGACGTACGGGAGCAGCCTTTCGAGGCGCCTGCGCTCGCGATCCGTTTCGGTGCGCTCCGATGCGGGGGGCGGATCACTTTGCACGATTTACCGAGTACCCTGGTGCGGTGCGTCAGTCAAACGCCCTGGCCGTTTTAGTTCTCGCTGGAGCCGCTGGCGCATGTGGTGGGAGGAGAGCGGCCGGCCTGGAGCAAGGTGCTCCGCCGGGCTCGGTCGCGTCAGTGACACCGCTCGGAGAGGCCATCGCAGCCCATTCCGGGTCGGCGGAAAGAAGCGCGCCGCCTGCGGCGAGCGTCGCCGTGCTTTCCAGCTCGCCCTCGGCCTCGGTCACGCCCGATTCACGGCCGCCGCCGGCGGTCGCATGCTACGCGGGCTTCTCCCCGTCGAGCTCCCCCCGCATCGACGTGTCGCGGCTAGGAGTCGTCTGTGGGCCGCCCTTGGGCCTCGTGAAGCTCGCTTGGACTAGCGGGGTTCTCGACGAGACCGGGCGAGCGCCGAAGCTACGCTGGGACGCCGAGCGCGGCGATTGCTTCCGCTTGTTCGCGGTCGCGGGGCAGCCGGTGGAAGATCTGCAGGTCGAGGTGAGGGGGACCGCCGGGCTCGAGGGAGCGCTGGCGAACGAGACGAGACGATGGGCGGTCGTTGGCGAGCATGGGCTCTTCTGCGCCGAACGCGCCGGGCACTACCAGGCCGTCTTCGGCACTCACGAAGGGACCGGGGAGCTCGCGGCTGCCGTCTGGCGCGGCGCGCGTCTGTTCCCGAAGCGCCGCGCCGGCGCGTACGACGACTCGCCCCACGAAGCGCCGTAGAAGTCTCCGCCCTCGCGTGGCTACGTTGCAATGCCTCGGTGGGGCGGGGGCAGCCCGGCTGCTTTCTGCCCGACTCGATACTAGTATTCGAGGCACATGGTCGATCCCATCCACGCGGAGCGTCGCGCTGCTCTCCTCTCAGCCATGGGCGAGGGCGTGCTCGTCCTTTTCGCCGCCGGCGCCGCGATCCGCAACAACGACGTCGAGCACGAGTACCGCCAGGACTCGGATTTCTACTACCTGACGGGCTTCGACGAGCCGGAATCAGTGCTCGTGCTGAGTACCGTGCACCCCGAGCGGTATGCGCTCTTCGTGCGGCCTCGGGATCCCGAGCGCGAGACCTGGGACGGCGCGCGCGTCGGCGTGGATGGCGCCGTGTCCGAGCTCGGCGCGGCGGTGGCTTTTCCGGTGTCCCAGCTCGCGGAGAAGCTGCCGGACTGGCTCGAGAATGCGGAGAGGCTCTTCTACCGGCTCGGCCGGGACCGCGAAGAGGACGACGAGGTCCTTCGCGCTATCGAGCGCACGCGGCCCCGCGCGCGCCGCGGGTCGTCCTTTCCGACGCAGATCATCGATCCCGCGACGATCGTCCACGAGATGCGGCGCAAGAAGACGCCGGCGGAGATCGAGCTGATGGCGCGCGCCATCGATATCACCGCTGAAGCCCACGTCGCGGCGATGGCCGTCGCGCGTCCGGGCATGTACGAGTACGAGATCGAGGCGCTCCTCAGGAACGTGTTCCGCAAGCATGGCTCGGAGCGGCCCGCCTACGCGCCCATCGTCGGCTCCGGCCCGAACGCGACGGTGCTGCACTACCACAAGAACAACCGGCTCATGCAGGAGGGGGATCTCCTCCTGATCGATGCGGGCACCGAGTACGGCTACTACGCGGCGGACGTCACCCGCACCTTCCCGGTCGGCGGCCGGTTCACCGCTCCCCAGCGCGCCATCTACGACCTGGTGCTGGCGGCTCAGGACGCGAGCATCGTCGCCACCCGGCCTGGCGCGACCATGGACGACGTGCACCTCGCCAGCGTACGCGTCCTCACCGAAGGCCTCGTCGCGCTCGGCCTGGTCGAGGGCCCGGTAGACGACGCCATCAAGGAGGAGCGCTACAAGCGCTACTACATGCACAAGACCAGTCACTACCTCGGAATGGACGTGCACGACGTCGGCCGCTACTTCGAGGGTGGCAAGCCGCGGCCGCTCGAGCCCGGTGTCGTCATCACCGTGGAGCCGGGGCTCTACGTCTCGGCGACGGACGAGAAAGCGCCTGCCGAATACCGCGGGATCGGCGTGCGCATCGAGGACGACGTTCTGGTCACCGCCGACGGTCATCGCGTGCTCAGTGAGGCGATCCCCCGTCGCACCGCGGACGTCGAGCGCGCCTGCCGTCCGAGCTAGGTTTGTCGCGCTGGCGCTTCTCGGCCGCGGCGCTCGCGGTCACGTCGTGGTGCACGACGTCGCGAGCGGCCGACCCTGCCGTCACTCCGCTCACGTTGCCCGAGCAGCCGTCCCCGAGCAGCTCCGCCGACGAGCCGACCCGGCTGCCGAGCACGCCGCTGCCGCCGCTCGGTGGCGAGTACCGGCTGATGGCCGGCATGGGCGTCGGGCGCGGCATCCGCTTCGAGAATCCATACCGGCTGCAGACCGAGCTCGGGAGCGACGCGCGCTCGCTGTCGCTCACGGCGACGTATCTCGACCTGTCGATCGGCGCGCTCCTCGCCGGTAGCACGCGCGTCTTCCACGGCGTCACCGTGCACGGGTCCTTCGCGCTCGACGGGATCACGCAGGAGGTCGTCACCCCCTCTTACCTGTTTCTCTACCGGCCCGATCCACGCTGGGCAATCCTCGGCCGCGCGGG
>CAYUAW010000004.1:69672-80433 GCA_964442485.1 uncultured Polyangiaceae bacterium | reverse complement strand
TGACGATGATGCTCTTGTTGACGCAGAAGGGGCCGGAATTGCGGAAGTCCAGCGGCGCTGTCCCGAAGCTCTTCATCTCACGCTGGTACGAATACGTCCCGGCCGCGGTCGGGGCCGTGATGCCCACGGAGAAGGTCGCAAGCCCGTTGGGAGCCACCGGAGCCGTGAGGTACGTGTAGACGGGGCCCCAGTAGTTCGTCGGGGTGTCCCGCGCGGCGAGCGCAAAGCTGGCCGCGGGTGTCCACGTCTGGCTGCCGGTGTTTCGAACGGTGATGCTGGCGACGAATCCTTGACCGGGCGTCATCATCGCCGGGATGGTGCTCGATACGAGCGTGCACTCCCAGTCGGCCGTCGCCCCGTTGCTGATCGACGGAGTGAGCGTCGTCTGCGCGCCGAAGAACGCGCTCGAGCCGATGCGCATCTGGAACGAGAACGGCTGCGACGCGGTGGGCGTCAAGGGTGCCGTGACGATGATGTTGAAAGAGGCCAGGCCGTTCGGGAGGATCGTTCCGGAGACGGCCGTCCAGGCCCATCCCCACGCTCCATCGCGCGTGGCGAGCTGGTAAACCGCTGCCGGGTTCGTCGCGTTCCAGTCGTTCGCCGGGGACGTCGTGCCGGTGTTCCGCATCGTCAGTGTCACCAGGCGCCGCTCGCCCGGCTTGAACGATGCGGGGAAGTTCGATTGCGCGGGGACGTAGACGGCGTTGCTCCCGGGAGGAATGACGATGGCCTGCTCGGTCGTGCCCACCTGTTCGGAGCGGTCCCCACCTCCACCGCACGCCGCCATCAGGAAGGCAGCGCCGAGACAAAACAGCACCCGAAGTCTAGACGTTGTCATTCTTCCCAGCTCCGCCTTCACCCGCAAGGGGCCAACGGCGGTCCTTCATTTTGTTAGTGCCAAGAGGCTGAGCATTTTTATGAATGCCAAGAGGCTAAGTCTGATGGCTCCCCGGTTACTCAACTAGGGTCGCCGGGGCCTAGAATCAAGATACATTTGGGCCCGACGATCCGATGCCCGTTGCCGCATCGACATTCACGGAAGCCGTCGTCCGTTCGCTCGCGGTGTGTCCAGCTACGGGGTCGCGCAGGTTGTGCGTGCCGCTCGCACTCTCGTCGCGCGAGCGCGGTTACACGAAAACGGCACATCACCCGAACGCGTCGGTGCTTTTCCCCGCGCTGCGATGCTATTCGCAACACTCTTTCCCCCTTCGCGCCGGCAGCAATCCGGTCCCTCGCAACAGGCGAATGAACGTCCTTTACCTCTCCTACGACGGCGCGCTGGATCCACTCGGGCGCTCGCAGATATTACCGTACCTCGAGGGGCTCTCCAAGCGGGGTCATTCCTTCGATCTGATCTCCTTCGAGAAACCCAGACGGTTTCGAGATGTTGAGGACCGGCAGGGGGTCGAGCGCCGGCTGCGCGCCTCGAGCATCCGATGGCACCCCCTCCGGTACCACTCTCGATTTTCGGCCCTTGCGACCGCCTACGACCTGGCTCGCGGCCTCGTCGTGGGCGCGGCGCTCACTCCCGCGAAACGTATCGACCTCATTCACGCCCGCTCCTATCCGGCCACGCTGATCGCCTGGAGCCTCAGCCGAGCCTTCGGGATCCCCTTCATCTTCGACATGCGCGGGCTCTACGCCGACGAGCGGACCGACGGCGGCATCTGGCCGCCCGGGGGAACGCTCTACCGCATGACCAAGTCGCTCGAGCGGGTCTTTCTTCGAGACGCGCGGGGGCTGGTGACGCTGACGCACGCGAGCGTGCCGACGCTTCTGAAATGGCTCGGCGAGGCGGGCGGCAGGGCGACGCCTACCGTCATCCCGACCTGCGTCGATACGGAACGGTTTCGCCCCCCCGCGACGCAGAAAGCCGAGGGGTTTACATTCTCCTACGTAGGGTCCATCGGAACCTGGTACCTGCTCGACGAGATGCTCGCGTTCGGGCGCTGCTTGCTCGACACTTACGCCGATGCGCGGCTCCGTTTCATCACCAACAACGGCGCCGACGAGATCCGGGAGGGCGCGCGGCGACATGGCATCGACGGTTCCCGCCTGCTGCTAGCGAGCGTACCGCACGAGGACGTGCCCCGAGCGTTGGCTGGCTCCGCAGCCACGTTGCACTTCATTCGACCGACATTTTCGAAGCAGGCGAGCGCCGCGACCAAGTTCGCCGAGTCGCTGGCGCTCGGGCTTCCGGTCGTACTGAACCCGGGCATCGGAGACGTCGCACAGATAGCGCGCGAACGCGGCGTGGGCGTGATCCTCGACGAGTTCAAACCGGACGCCTTTCTCGCCGCAGCGCGCGCCGTGCGCGCTCTTGCCGCCGATCCCGGCGTAGCTGCACGCTGCCGTCAGACCGCCATCGACTACTTCTCGCTGAGCACGGGTGTCGAGCGCTACGCGGCCCTCTACGAGGCAGTGACCGGCCAGGCCTGATCGTCAGCGCGGCGCGTCCTCCGGAACCAGAACCGCATCGGGCGAGAGCGCGAACGAATGCGGCACGTTGAGCATCCGCAACGGCACCCAGCTCTTGATGTTTCCGATCGACCAGACCCGGCCGTCTTGGCCCTCCGGTACCGGGACCTGAACTATGCGCGAGGTCCCCGTCGGAACGAGCCGGCCGTCGGCGTCGCGCAGCTGGATCGGCGTGTCGCTGGGGGCGAAGAACGCGAGACTTCGCTGGCCCTTCGGCACGAAAAAATAGAGCGGCGGGCAGGGAGCTGGACTCACGATCGCCGTCAACGCCATCGGTATCCCCGCAGGGGGCGTGAAGAGAAAGAGGGCCTTCTGATCTTCGATGTGCACGCGATACCGCCCCGGGACACGCGTCGGGAGGGAGACCTGGTGATGCAGGCCGTCCGAGGGGATGAGCTCGTTGTGGATGGGCGCACCGTCGGGAGACGTCGCGCTCACGACGTCGCCTGCCGAGTGCGCGCCTACCTTGACGACGATGTCGAAAGCCAGGCTGGTGCGACCCGGGGGAACCTCGAACTCGACGTCCGTCGAGCCGACCAGCCAGAGTGCCCCCGGTGCCGCGGGCGCGGCGCGCTGCTCCGCGCGCAGCACAACCAGCTTGCTCGAGTAGCCTCGCTCCTGGATGTCCAGTGGGTGTGACGTGGCCTGCGCCTCGGTCATCAATGCGAGGACCTCTGCGTCGGTCGGCGGCGTCGCCCCCTGCCATCCCGCCGCGTGTCCGTCAGCGGGGTTGAACTCGGCGCGCAACACGGGGTCCCTCTCGTAGCGGTCGACGAGAAGCTGCTGGACCCGATAGCTCGATACCATCGCGGTCCCCTCGATGCGGTAGAGCCATCTCACCACGCTGCGTGTGCGCGCACGACGTTCAGGACTACCGACCGCCGTGTTCTGGTAGTCGTCCCACAGCTTCAGGAATTCGACGTACTCCTCGACGTCCTTGATTCGCTTTCTTGCTTCCGGAGCCGTGGCAAGAGTCCGCGCCTCCACGAGGTCACGGAAGGCGAGCGGCAGATAGATCTCCTTCAGTCCACCCGTCCATCGCTCGAACACGCGCCGCATCGGGGCCGCGGCAGCGCCGAAGGCGAGCCGGAAGAACTCGTCCGTGAGTGCCTTGTCGTCGACCGCCGGATTCCACAGGAGTCGCGACGAGAGGTACAGCCCGAGCCCCATCGCGCCCGCCGAATAGCTGGTCTCGATTCCAGCGCTCTTCAAGCCGAGGGAATGCCAGAAGCGAATGCGCTCCACCGGCGTGGAGCGCCAGTCGAACGAAGGCTGGTCGTTGGTCCAATCTGGAAGCGCCCAGTAAGTGTAGACGCCGAGCGGGCCCTTCTGGCGCTGCCGCCACGCTCGAAGCAGATCGTCCGCGGCAAGCCCCGTGCGTTGCCACGCATCCGGGATGACCACCACGTACACGTTGGGTTCGAGCGGGAACGTGGGGAGCGCGGCGTGGTCGGAGTAGGCGTACAGGCTCACGTAGGTGCCGGGGAACTCCTTCGCCACGGCTTTGGCCACTTGGTTTGCCAGATAGAAGACCTGATCGCTCTTCGAGCCGGAGCCGATCGCACGGCAGCGGTCACATTCGCAGAACGCGCCGCCGTCGCCGGGCTCCACGGAAATCGCGTACCGGGGGCCGCGTCGCAGCTCCGCGAGTCGATCGTCGACGTAGAGCTTCACCGCATCCCGGTTCGACACGCAAAGCTTCGCGCCGGGAGACCACGGAGACCTCTTGCCGCCGACGAGCGCGAGGTATTCGGGATGCGCCTCGAGAACGGCTCGATGCGTCTGGTTGAACGCCTCCCCCGTGTGCCCGGCCAGCGCGTAGGAACCGCCGAATGAGTTGCGGCGCTCCCACGCGTCCCAGAGCCGCTGCATGCCGCCCGCGGGTAGAAGAGGATCCTTTCCGAAGCCACCCGTGCCGAAGAACCGGCGACTCTCGAATGCCGGCTCGTCTAGCTGATCGATGGTGAGGCGAATGTCGGGACGAGGCGGGATGATCGTCCAGTTTTCTCCGGGCAGGAGCCACCTGGCACCGAGCACCCGCAGATAGGCGTAGAGACCGTCCACCAGGCCCGGCTCCGCATTGGCGACGATCCATAGGCGTTCGCCGTCGGTGCTGTGCAGGATGAAGGCTTCGTCCCCATGGCCCTGGAGGCGTTTCGAGAGGTCGCTCGGCACCTCCTTGGAGCTCGAGTACGCGAGCAAGATGCCCCGCTCGTCCGGCGACGCTCGAGTGGTGAACTCGGCACCGGTCATCGATTGCAGTGTCTGCAGGAAGTCGGCGACGCTGTCCTTCAGCTGAGCGGAGGCGTTTGCGGGAACGACGACGGTGCGCCCATACTGGACCGATGGCGAGCCGATCGGCGTTGCCGACGCGGTCGAGGGAGGCGTCCGCGTTTGATCCGCTGAGCCGCTCGCGCGCGTACTCGGCCGGTGACAACAGCCGAAGGATGCCGCAACGGCGACGCCGAGCGCGGCGTTGAGCCGCCTGGTGCCGAGCCAGTGCACGACCTCAGGCCCTTCTCGGAAGCCCCACCCGGGCAGGCCGCCTCGCGACCCGCGTCACGACCGGCTGCGTGGCGGTACGCGGTTCCTTCGCGTCGAGAACGAGCAACAGCACCCACAGGAACGGAACGAGGGGGACTCGGTAACGCGAGAGCGTCCCCATGTTGGTCGTCGTGAGCCCCACGCCAGTCCCGAAGACGATCACGAACGCAAAGCAGAACATGAGAACTGCGTTGCCCGTCAGCACCGCCCATGTCTTCCGGACCCCGCGGCGGCGAAGTACCCGGACGAACAAGTACAGCACCGCACTCGTCTCGAGCGCGTTCACGAAGATGAGCGGGTTGCGTGCCTCGACGAGGAGCGGGCGAAACACCGACGACCCCAGGGCAATAGGTGCGAACGCGAGCTGGCCCACCAGCGTCCTGCTCGTAGGATCGCCCATCGAATAGGTGGAGCCCCCCGCGTATTCCTGACCGAGCTCCTGCATCGTGGCGGCTCGCTCGGCGAAATTCTCGATGGAATACTCCGGCATGGCCCGCGTGAGGCCGAAGTAGCACGTCGCCGCCACCGTCACGGCCCAGATGAACTGTGCCGGTCTGCTGACCTTCGAACGCCGCCCTTTCGTGCGATAGTAGATGCCTGCACCAAGCGCCGCCACGGTGGCGAGCAGGATGTACGCCTTGAAGAGCGACACTGCGACCGCTCCGAGGGTGATCATCAAGATGCCACCCGGCCGGACCTCGCGAAGGAAGGTGCGCTCCAGACCGAGTATCAGGTAGCCGAAGGCCGCCATCGCGACGGCCTCCTTCAACAGGGCGGACGACCAGAAGACTTCCGACGGGATGAGCAAAGCCGCGATCAACAGCGAGCGTCGATGCTCGGCGCCGAATGCGCTCCTGAACGCTCGATAGAGCGCCACCTGGCCGAAGTACGCCATGATGCCGACGGCGATGCACAGCGTGTATGCAGCACCGCCGGTGACAAAGGAGAGGATACCTGCGAGCGCAGCCATCGAGGCCGTCGAAGAGCCCATGCCTGGAATTTCAGTCGGCACGACACCGGGCGTGTGAAAGAGGATCTTCAGGACCTCTGGTGCAAACTGGCTGAAGTCGGCGCGGAGCGCAGCCGCCAGGATCTCCCCGTGGGTGGCGTAGTTGAGGAGATCGCCGTAGCCGTAGAAGCCACGCATCATCCACACCTGGCCGAGCGCCGACACGACGTGGGCGGCGAAGCTTGCGCGCAAGAGCCGCGCCTCTGGGCGAGGGTACTTCGACGCCTGCAGGGTGGCGAACGCCAAACCGACGAGGGCAACGAGCAGCGCAGGAACGAACTCAGTCATCGGAACGATCGATCGCCAGCGGAAGCAAGCGAGAAGTACGGGGATATCGCGGCCACGAGCATACCGGATGGGGCAGCGCGAGGAAGCCCACTACTTGACTTGGGTCCGTCGAACTGGACGCCAGGCCGCGCATGGGTGAATGCTCCAGCGGTTCTTCGCAACGGACGGATGATAGCCGGAATGGATGCCCCTGGCGGCCGCCACATTCACGTCGCTCGTGAGGTTACGTTCGCCGGCGGCCACACAGCCGTGCCGACCGCGCCGTGGTCATTCAGCGTGTCGCCGCCGGTGCGCCCGGTGGCTCGCTAGCGTCATGTGCGGCATCGTCGGTTTCTGGGCTTCGCGCCCCGTCGGCTTCGAGCCTCTGACCGAGCTCCGACGCATGGCCGGCGCGCTCGCCCATCGTGGGCCCGACGACGAGGGCACCTACTGGGACGACAGCGCCGGGCTCGGGCTCGGCCACCGCAGGCTCTCCATCGTCGATCTGTCGGCGGAGGGGCACCAGCCGATGGCGTCCGCCAGCGGGCGGTACGTCATCGTGTTCAACGGGGAGGTGTACAACTTCCGCGCGCTCCGCGCGGAGCTCGAAGGGTTGGCGCCCCACTCGTTTCGCGGCCACTCGGATACCGAGGTCATGCTGGCGGCGTTCGAGGCGTTCGGCTTGAACGGGGCGCTCGAGCGGTTCGTCGGAATGTTCGCCTTCGCTCTCTGGGATCGCTCCGAGCGACGGTTGCATCTCGTTCGAGATCGTCTCGGCGTGAAGCCGCTCTACTACGGCTTCGCCGAGGGGCGGCTGGTGTTCGGCTCGGAGCTTCGTGCTCTGGTCACGTCCACTGGCTTCCCCCGGACGATCGATCATGGCGCCCTGAGCGCGTACCTGCGCTACGGCTATGTCCCCTCGCCTCACGCTATCTACAGCGCCGCTCGGAAGGTGCTGCCCGGCTCGGTCGTGACCTTCCGCGCGCCAGCCCCCGAGGCCGCCGAACACTCTCGCTACTGGTCGGCCGCGGAGGTCGCGAGCAAGGGTATGGCAGCGCCCTTCACGTGCTCGGACGAGGAAGCAGTCGACGAGCTCGAGCGGCTCCTCGACGACGCGGTGGGGCTGCGGATGGTCGCGGACGTGCCGCTCGGCGCGTTTCTCTCCGGCGGCATCGACTCGTCGACGGTGGTGTCCCGGATGCAGGCAATGTCCTCGCGCCCGGTGAAGACGTTTTCCATCGGGTTCGCTGAGGCGAAGTACGACGAGAGCCGTGCGGCGGAAGCCGTGGCTCGACACCTGGGCACCGATCACACGGCGCTCACCGTGACGCCCGCGGACATGCTCGAGCTCGTGCCGACGATGGCCGAGATCTACGACGAGCCATTCGCGGATTCGTCGCAGCTGCCCACCTACGTCGTGGCCCGCTTGGCGCGGGAACGCGTGACCGTCGCGCTGTCGGGTGACGGCGGCGACGAGCTGTTCGGCGGATACAATCGACATGTCTGGGGCCCTCGGGTCTGGGGCGCCCTGAAGCGATTCCCCATGCCGGCGCGTCGTGCGTTGCAGGCAGCGATATTCCGGCTCTCGCCAGACCAGTGGGAGCGTGCGTTCGAAGCGCTGGGCCCATTCGCGCCGCGGGCTCGCCTGCGCGGGCAGAAGCTCCACAAGCTCGGCAACGTGCTGCTCGCGGCATCCTCCGACGAGCTCTATCGGTCGCTCGTTTCGCGCTGGGATGCCCCCGAGCGGCTGCTCGCTTCGGCGGCGCCGGAAGCACGAAATCCCCTGCTCGACGCCCGTCTTTCCGGGGTCTCGGAGTCCATGATGCTCTGGGACGCAGTCTCCTATCTACCCGACGACGTCATGACGAAGGTGGACCGCGCCAGCATGGCGGTGTCGCTGGAAGCTCGGGAACCGCTGCTCGATCACCGGCTCTTCGAGTTCGCCTGGCGGCTTCCCCATGGCCTGAAGGTGCGGCACGGCACCAGCAAGTGGCCGCTCCGACGAGTCCTCGAGCGCCGCGTTCCAGCGCACCTCGTCGACCGGCCAAAGATGGGGTTTTCGATTCCGATCGGTGAATGGTTGCGAGGCCCGCTCCACGGCTGGGCCGAGGAGCTCCTCGACGGCAGCTCGCTCACGCGCCAGGGGCTACTGGCGCGCGAGCCGGTGCAAGTAGCCTGGCGCGAGCACGTCTCGGGCCGGCGCGATCTGGGCGAAGAATTGTGGACGCTCATCGCCTTCGAGGCGTGGGCGCGCCAAAATCACGTGAGCTGACTTGCGCGACCGCCATCGCTCGCCTGGCTCTAGACGGCGGGCGCGAGAAGCTCGGCGTAGATCGAATGCGTCTTGCGGATGACCATCTCGAGACCGAGCTCCTCGCGCGCGAAGGTCGCGCCATTCCGGCCTCGCCGCGAAAGCTCTTCGCGATTCTGCAAGGCTTCGGCGAGGGCGGTCGCGAGCGCCGGCGCGTCCCGCGCAGGCACGAGCCATCCCGTCTCCCCCGGCAAGATGGCATCGCGACAACCGGGCACGTCCGTCGTCACACACGCGCGACCCGACGCTGCTGCCTCGGCGAGAGCAAGGGGAAGCCCTTCGCGATACGACGGCAGCACCACGACGTGAGCCTGGGCGAGCTTCTCCGGCATCTCGCCGTGCTCACACGCGCCCCACCACTCGACGACCCCGCTCTTGACCCACTCCTCGACGCGTGAACGCGGGATGGCGGCCGGATTCGCGGGGTCGAGGCGACCGAGCAAAACGAAGCGCGCGCGCAGCCCGCGCGCTTTCAGCGACGTTGCCGCCTCGACGAACTCCCCTACCCCCTTGTCCCAGAGCAACCGCGAAGGCAAGAGCGCGACAGGGTCGCCCTCCGGTAGCGGCGTCTCCTTGAAGCGCGAGAAATCCACGCCGGCGCCACGGATCAACACTGCGCGGGAAGCACGGACGAACCCGCGCTCGACGAAGGTGCTGCGATCCGTCTCGTTCTGGAAGATGACGCGCGTGGTCGGCCCGTCCAGCGCGACCCGGTAGGCGAGCGATAGACTCCGGCTCAGCATCCGATGCGGCAAGTCGTCATGTGCGCGTGGGATGAAGGCGTAGCCGAGACCGGTGACGGCGTTGACGATGCCCCGGATGCCGAGGGCACGTGCTGCCGTCGACCCGTAGAGCACCGGCTTGATCGTCACGTGATGGACGATGTCGGGCCGCAGGATTCGATACGCCCGGACGAGATCTCGCACCGTCTTCAGTTCATCGGAGGGCCTCGTGCCGCCGCGCTCGATTCTCAGTGGATAGAAGGGGAAGCCGGCTCGCTCGATGGTCGGCCCGTAGCCGGTGTCCCCCGCGCAAACGGCCACGTCGTAGCCAGCCTCCGCCGACGCTCGCGCAAGCTGCAACCGATGGGAGACGAACGTAGCATCCGCGTTCGTGACGAACAGGAGGCGACGGGCTCGGTGTGGTGACGTCAACACGGAGAAACAGCCATCGCCATAGGCTCCAGTAAGCGCACCCGTCAACGAGCATTCGGCAGACGACGCAGCACCTCCGGCAGGAGGCGCCGCTCGGCGGACGCGTGACGGTCTCGAAGATCCGAGTCCTCGGGATGTCGATTCGAGAGACGAGAGACGGCGTCCGCGGCTAGCCTGAAATCGCCGAGGGCGTTCGCAGCCCGCGCCACGTCCGCCCAGCGTGCGTCGGATGCGTCCTCGCTGACGGCGCGCCGATAGTACGCGAGCGCGCCGGCCCAGCGCCCCGCGCGCTCGAGCTCCCGCCCGAGCGACGAGAACACCTGTCCGCACGCGGCCCCGGCGGCGCATCCGTTCGCTGCGACTTCGCCCACCGCATTCGCGAGGAGCTCACCGGAGCCAGTTGCCGACGCCGCCCGGATGCGAAGGCGCCCGCACTCGTCACGAAGCTCCGGTTCGATCTGCGTGCACTGCTTGGCCAGGAGCTGCTCGGCGTCGCGCGCGCGCCCGAGCGCGAGCCACAGCTCGCTGAGAAGGAGCGTGGCACGCGAGGGGGCGTTGTGCGTCTTTGCAAGATAGACGATCTGTTCGTTCACCCAGGCCACGCAGGCGGGGCGGCGCTCGCCCTGACACTTGGACGTGTCCCGGCGACCGGCGAGGGAGTCCATGAGATCGCGCGCCATCATCATCCGAGGTTCCTCGAGATCCGGCTCGCGCCGGATTGCCTCCATCAGTGCGCCCTCGCGAAGATCGCCCAGGAATTCCGGGCGTCGTTGCCTGGCGATGGCAACGAGAAAACGTGTTCCAATGGCGCCATCTGGAACTGCGCGAAGCGCATCGTCGAGATTCGCGGACATGCTTGCAACGATCGGCGCAGTGCGCCTCATGAGATCCGGCGTGTACTCGGTGGCGAGCCCGAACTCGAAGAACGCCTGACTTCGCAGCCCGCGCGCCGCCAGGATGCGAGCGAGCTCGAAGTGGGTGCTCCCGGCTCCTGGCCC
>CAYUAW010000004.1:66838-69572 GCA_964442485.1 uncultured Polyangiaceae bacterium | reverse complement strand
CGATCGCCCCACGCAAACCCGATGCAAGCCACCGCCTCGAAGGCGACCGCAGGCACCTCGAAACCGAGATCGAGCAGATTCTGTAGAGCCAGAGCAACGAGCCCCGCCCAGAGCCCCGCCGCAGTGACACTGCGGTTCGCCCCCAGCCGCGTCGGATAGAGCATCCACAGAAGGCAACCGATGGCGATCAGGCCGACCGGGAAACCCCACTCGGCGATCCATTGGACGGGGAAGTTCTCCGCGTGCGCGTAGATCACGTTCTCGTGGCTGACGTGGTACGCGGGAAACGTGCTCTCGAAAGCGCCCCGACCGACACCAAAGACAGCGTAGTCGGCGAGCATCGGACGCGTGCGCCACAGCACATCGAGCTTCTCGATGTTCTTGTCGAAGAGCGCGTTCGTCGAGTCCCGGGTCGAGCCGAGCCACGCGAGAACGACTGCACCGCCCGATACCCCGGCGAGCGACAGGAGCAGGACCTGCTTGCGGCGCGAGCCAGGTGCGTTCCGGTGGATGCGCTGAACGCCGGCGGCGAGCAGAGCGATGCCGCAGACCGCGGAAACAACGCCGGCACGCGAGCCAGACAGGAATACGACGCCCAGGAGCACGGCAACCCCCAGACCGAAAACGATGCGGGGAAGCTTGGGTCGCCGTGACAGCATCGAGCCCATCCCGCAGAGGAGCCCGACGTTCAAGTATCCCGCGAGGCTGTTCGGATTCAGCAACGGCCCGACGCGCCATCGTGCTGCGGCAAACGTCGGCTGATAGAATCCGTAGACGCGGTGGGCACCGATGAGCCCGTGCACGAACGTCACCACTGCGACGGAAACAGCGAGCAGGAAGACGAGCCTGGCGCCCCACGCCACTCCTCGCTGCGCCCCGACGGACGTGGCCGTGACGAGCACTGCCGTGTATGCGAGCCACTTGAGCCCCTCGATCAGCGTCGCACCTCGGTCCGCGGTCAGCGTCGCCCAGACGGGCGGCCCTTCGCCGAATGGCTTCAGAGCGTTCGCCCAGATTCGCGCGTTCTGCGGCGCGAGGGTCGTGAGCACCCCGAGGGGAAGCGGCACGAGCTGCAGCAGAGTGTAGAGGGCGAGCGCCAGCGGGACGAGTGCAGGGAGAAACCACCGCGTTTGCTCCGTCCCGGCGCGAACCACGAGCACGGCGGAGGCGAACGCGCACACGGAGCACAGCACGAGCACGGACGGAACGAGCCCACCGAGCCCGAATGCAGAGAACACCAGAACGGCAACGAGCAGGAGCTGCGTCCTGTTCGCGGTGAGCATCCGGCGCTTCGCACCGCGCCGTCGCTTTCGGCGAGGACGTGGATCGTCGGAAGGCCCCTCGATGCTCGATGGGTTCGCGACTGCGGGCGGCTCGTGAACGGTCGATGTCATCTCAAACGGGAACCAGCAGGCAGCAGGTGCATATCGTAGTCTGCCGGGCCCTTTTCATTCACGGCCGGCGCGCGGTTCGAACTATACATACGCCCAGTGGCCGAGCAAACCCGACGGCGAGCCGGCGCTCCCTGACGGCAGCTCGACGGATCATTGAACTATATTGAAGCCCAGTCCATGTCTTCACTCTTATCCAAGCTCAGCTCCAGGTCTGCTCACGTGGTCGTCATGGGGATCGGCTACGTCGGTCTTCCCCTCGTTGCGGAGCTGTCCCGGGCGGGCTTCCGCGTCACGGGCTTCGACAAGGACGCGCGCAAGGTGCGGTCGCTCTCCGCAGGGGAATCGTACATCCAGGACGTGCCGACGGGGGATCTGGCGCCGCACGTGCGCGAGGGACGGCTCGACGCCACCACGGATCCCGCGGTGCTCGCGAAGGCCGATGCCGTCATCGTGTGTGTGCCCACACCGCTGAACAAGACGAAGGACCCCGACATGCGGTTCATCGTCGATGCGACGGAAGAGATTGCCCGTCACCAGCATGCGGGCATGGTCATCGTGCTCGAATCGACCACGTACCCCGGAACGACGACGGAGGTGCTGGTCCCGAAGCTCACCGAAAACGGCTTCGAGCTCGGCAAGGACGTGTTCGTCGCCTTCTCGCCGGAGCGCGTCGACCCCGGTAACGCCGTCTTCAAGACACGCAACACGCCCAAGGTGATCGGCGGCGCGACGACGGCCTGCCTCGAGCACGCGATGGCGCTCTACAGCCACATCATCGAGAAGGTCGTCCCAGTATCGTCCACCGAAACGGCGGAGATGGTGAAGCTCCTCGAGAACACCTTCCGGGCAGTGAACATCGGCCTGGTGAACGAGGTGGCGATCATGAGCCGGAGGCTCGGGATCGACGCCTTCGAGGTGATCCGCGCCGCGGCGACGAAGCCGTTCGGCTTCATGCCCTTCTATCCGGGTCCCGGCCTCGGCGGGCACTGCATCCCCATCGACCCGCTCTATCTGTCGTGGAAGCTTCGTACGCTGAAATACCAGGCGCGCTTCATCGAACTCGCGGATTCGATCAACAGCGGCATGCCCGACTACGTCATCGATCGCGTGGCCGACACCTTGAACGACGCGAGCAAGGCCGTGCGCGGCTCGCGCATTCTCGTCTACGGCCTCGCCTACAAGAAGGACGTCACCGACGTCCGCGAATCCCCCGCGTTCGACGTCATCCTCGGCCTTCGAGATCGCGGTGCGCGCGTCTCGTACATGGATCCGTACGTGCCGAGCGTCGCCGAGCACGGGCTCGAGATGGACGGCGTCGACCCCTCATCGAGCTTCGCCCC
>CAYUAW010000004.1:53512-66738 GCA_964442485.1 uncultured Polyangiaceae bacterium | reverse complement strand
GCCATCTTGGCGACTTCGTCGGCGAAGTCGGGGCCCTTCGGGGCTTCGACTCCTTCACCGCGCTCGTAGCGGAGGAAGCCGACGAGGTCGATCGTCCCGCCGGCTGCCTTGGCGACCGACTGGCGCAGCTCGTCGACGGACTTGTCGCCTTCGATGACGCTGGGCTGCTCGAGCAGGGTGATTTCCTTCACCCATTTCTGCACCTTGCCCTCGATGATCTTCGGCCACTGCTTCTCGGGAGGAGCTTTCTCCATCTCGCGCATCTGAGCCTCGAAGATCTCGGCCTGCTTGGCCTTTGCGGCCTCGGGCACCTCCGCACCGGTGAGGTGGAGCGGCGCCATCGCTGCGATCTGCATCGCCGCGTCTTCCACGAACTTCGTGACCTCGGGCTTCTTCGCGACCTCGGCCGAGCTGGTGCGCGCGGCGAGGAGGACGCCGATCTTCCCACCCGCATGGACGTAGGAGAACACCATTCCCGTGCCGTCGATGCGCAGGCGCCCCCAGCGGCGCACGGTGATGTTCTCACCGAGCTTGCCGACGAGAGCCTTGCGCGCGTCCTCGAGCGTGCCGGAGCCGCCCGGATACGCTTCGGCGCCGAGGTCGGCGCCGTTCGCGGCCTTGGTCGCCACCGTGATGACGTCGCCGACGAACTTCTTGAAGTCCTCGTTGCGTGCGGCGAAGTCGGTCTGGATGTTGACCTCGGCGATGACGCCGCTCTTGCCGTCGGCGGCAACGAGAACGGCGACCTCGCCCTCCGTCGCGACCGAGCCGGCGCGCTTCGCGCTCTTCGCGAGGCCCTTCTTCAGGATGACCTCGACGGCCTTCTCCATGTCGCCGGCCGCCTCGACGAGGGCGCTCTTGCAGTCGTTCAATCCCGCCTGGGTCCTGTCGCGCAGCTCCTTGACCTGCTGCATGCTCACTTGGCTCATGACGTTCCTTTCAGCCTCCACGCCCACGTGACTGGTAGACCATCGTCTCGACGCGGGGCTGGCCCTCTCGCTCACGGTTCGCGCCGAGATCCTTGCGGCGCGCGGTGCCGTGGATGCAAGCGTCGGCGATGGCGCTGGTGATCAAGCGAATCGACCGGATCGCGTCGTCGTTGCCCGGAATCGGGTAGTCGATGACGTCGGGGTCGCAGTTCGTGTCGGTAATGGCGACGATGGGCACGCCGATACGTCGCGCCTCGGACACAGCGATCGTCTCGTTCGCCGGATCGATGATGAACACCGCCGCGGGATGCGAGCCCATGCCCTTCAGGCCGCCGATGTACTTCTCCAGGCGCGCGCGCTCCTTCTCGAGCTGCGAGATCTCCTTCTTCGGGAGCTGCTCGTAGGTGCCGTCGTCGCGCATGCGCTCGAGGCCGCGCAGGCGCTCGAGGCCGCCCTTGATGGTGCGGAAGTTCGTCAGGGTCCCGCCGAGCCAGCGGTTGATCACGAAGTACATGTTGGCGCGCTGCGCCTCTTCGCGAACGATGTCCTGGGCCTGGCGCTTGGTCCCGACGAAGAGCACGTGCCCACCGCGACCGACGGTGTCCACCAGGAAGTTGAACGCGCGCTTCAGCAAGCGTGCGCTCTGATCGAGATCCACGATGTGGATGCCGTTGCGCGCGCCGTAGATGTACGGGCGCATCTTCGGATTCCAGCGCTTGGTCTGATGACCGAAGTGGACGCCAGCGTCGAAGAGATCGCGCACGGTCAGCGGCTCGTCGGGGCTGCAGAGCGGACGCGAACTCGCCTGTGCGGCAATGGCATTGGCGGACATCTGATCCGCCCGAGTGTTCGTTTCGAGTGCCTGTGGGGAGAAATTATCGGACAAGTGCGCTCTCCTTTCGGTTTTTCCTCCGCCCCGCCGCCGGACCAACTCCCGAGGGAGCACCGGGCCCGGACGTTCGCGCGCAGGGCGTGTGTCGTGGTTGGTTTGAGGGGGCGGAAACCTACGGCATGACCCTGGGTTCGTCCAGGGCAACAACCGCGGAAATTCGGGCGCTGTCGCGGCTCAGAGACCGGAGCCCGGGAGGGTGGAATCCGCGCTGCTCGCGGGGTCCACAGCGGCGGCGCGGCCCTTGTGTGCATGGCCTGTCGGCCGGGCGGCCGGCAACGCACCACTCGGGCCGAGCACCGGAGACGAGTTCGACACGAATCGGGCCGGCAGCCGGGCCCTTGGCTCCTCCTTATATAGGGCCACGGTCGCCGAGGTCGCGCTCACGGGGGTGGCCGTCTGGGCGGGAACCGGACTCCCCGAGATCGCCAGGGTCGCCATCGCACGGCGCTCTGCTTCGGGAAGGGCCGGCCGCGAAGCGACGGCGTGAGAGACAGGCGGGGGCCTCGGCGACGACGCGGTTGCCGTTTCTGTGTGAACGACGCCCCGCGTGCCATCCGCGTACCGCAGCGACAGCGCGGCGCCGCCGCCGATGGCCGCCACGCTCGCGAGCACCAGACCCGTGCGCGCCCAGCGGCGATCGGTCCGCACGAAGGGAGAGGGCGTTTCCGTGACCGGAAGCGGCGTGTCCGGCATCGGCGCAGGCGCGGCGGTCCGCGTCACGACGTCACCGCTCGACGTCAAGACGTCCAGCCGCAGCGTCTGCCCGCTCTGCAGCTCCACGATGTTCGGCGGCGAGGGCCTCGCGAGCGGGCCGACCCCGGTGCGCGTGACGGCACCCGCGGGCCGCGCTGGACCGTCGCTCGGAATCGTCTGAGCTGCCTCCAGCGTATCGAACGGACCACCGGCGAGTGTCGGATCGTCCTTGTCCCGCTCCGCGGGCCGTAATGACGGCGTGACGAGCTCGGCCGAGAGTGCACGCAGCGCGACTGCCACCGCTTCTGCGTCGTCCGGACGGTGCGCGGGCTTCTTCGCCAGCAAGCGTGCAAGCCATGGATCGAGTGCAAGAGGCGCGAAGGGAGCGATGCTCGACAGGGGCGGCGCGGCCTTCGCGATGTGAGCCAGAAACACCTCGTTTGGATCGCGCATGGCGTCGAAGGGACCGGCGCCGGCGATCATCTCGAACAGGATGAGACCGACCGCGTAGAGATCCGTGCGGGCGTCGACGGCTTCTCCCGTCGCCTGCTCGGGCGCCATATAGCGCGGTGTTCCGATGGCGATGCCCCTGCCGGTAATCTGCGACGCCTTCGGGTCGAGTACCTTCGCGATGCCGAAGTCGAGGAGCTTTGCCGGCTTGTTCGTGACGAGAAAGACGTTCGGAGGCTTCACGTCACGGTGCACGATGCCGATGCGATGCGCCGCCGAGAGCCCTTCCAGCACGTCGGCGGCGATCGCGATGGCCTGTCGAACCGGGATGCGCCGGTCCCTTCGCAGCCGTCCGGCGAGCGTCTCGCCCTGCAAGCGCTCCATGACGAAATAGGGCATCCCGGTGGTGGTGATGCCCGCGTCGGTCACGCCGACGATGTTGCGGTGCTCGAGCTTGCCGAGCGCGCGCCACTCGTTGCGCAGCCGATGCACGAGATCGTCGCGATTGGTCAGACTGCGCAACAGCGCCTTCAGAACGAAGCGCTTGCCGAGCTCGACGTGCTCGACCTCGTACACGGAACCCATGCCGCCAGCGCCGATGAGCGCGACGACCCTGTAACGCGTGCCGGGGATCAGCTCCCCGTCCGAGAATTCTCGCTGAGCAGTCATCCGGCCCCGCCCCGGCCGATCCGGAGCGCCCGCGAGCATAACGATCGGCCGCGTGCGAGTCGAGTCGTGCAACACGGGAAGACGCGGGCGGTGCGGCCTCATGTCCGTCACGCCTCGAACCTGAGGCGGGTGGCTCCTGCTCGTACCTCGTCCCCCGGGGTGAGCGGCAGGTCGGTGGCCGCCCTGCCGTTAACGAAGAGGCCGTTCTTGCTGCCCAGATCGTGCACCCTGTACCGGCCCTCGCCTTCCCACGAGATGGCGAAATGCTCGCGGGACATGTCAGGATCGGCAACCACAAGGTGTGCCGAAGCGGCCCGTCCAACCACCCAGCGGCGTGGCTCGTTCGTCAGCGCGAGTTCGACGGGCGGGTGGCCCTCCCCTGGTTCGACGACGCGCAGCTTGGGCGAGGGCGGACGCTGCGGGCTCCGCGGCTTCGCCGGGCGAGGAACGGCAGGCCTGACCGGGGCATTGAACACGGCGGGCTGCGCGGCCGCTCGAACCAGTGGAGCAACGACGGCAAAGCGCGCTGCCGGTGCCCCCGAAGTGCGGAGCGGAAGCTCGACGGTCGCCGCGTCATCGGATTCGGCCGGCCCGGACTCGAAGGCTGGGACGAAACCGGGGACCGTCTTCTCGTCGTCGTCCGGGGCGCAGGGCAGAGCCGAATCGTCACGCTGCCACACGGGCTGGGCGACGATTCGAGCGAGCTCCGCGGCGAACGCGCCCGGGTCTGCAGGTCGCATCGCTGGGTCAGGTGACAGCGCCCGCATCACCAACCGGATGACGTCGGGGTCTATCCATGCAGGGCTCTCGCCCGTGGACTCGCAGCTGGCCCCGGTCGGCGGGGGTCGCCCCGAAGCAAGCAAGTCCCACAGCAGGACGGCGAGCGAGTACACGTCGGCGCTCTCGCCACACCGCTCGCCCTCGGGGGCGCGGAACCGGGTCCACGACGCGACCCGCCCGGCGCTGGCAGCGCCGACCGGCGCGCACCGGGCGGAGGGCAAGAGCAATGCGCGGCCCTCCGCCGTGACCCACACCGACTCCGCCGAGAGGTACCCGAGCGGCCTCAGATCCGGGCGGGCGGCGTGAATGACCTGCGCTGCACGCGCGGCATCGAGCACGACGCGAGCGGCCGCGGAGAATCCCGGCCGCCGCAACCGCCCCTGGGGAAGAAGGAGCGCGCGCGACAGTGTGGCGCCCATCGAGAGCGGCGCGATTGCAACAGGACGCCCTTCTGCCTCGACCAGGTCGATCACCGGGAGCAACCCGTCGTGGCGGACGTGCTGGAGCGCCATGGACATCTCCTGGAATGCACGCGACCGCACCGGATCTCGCGCGACGATCTGCCGCAAGGCGATCGCCGATAGAACTCCCTGCGGCGCAGAGCCATCGGTGGGGCGCGCAGCGTGGACGGTGATGGTGCGTGTCGAATCGATGAGAGCGCCGAGTTCGTACGGCATGCGTTGACCTCCATCCGGACCAAGACCTCGAAACCCCCCACGGTCGGCTCGGACGAGGCTCGAGTTGCCTCCGAAAGGCGCGATGCCTTCTTCGCGACGGCGGCACGGCGCAGACGTGCAGCGTGACTAGGCGCAAAGTTGCGCGCGCGTTTCAATGCGAATGGCGCGCCGCCCGTTCGATGCGTTCGGCGACCCAGCGAAGCTCCGGCTCGGAGAGCTCCGCGCCCACCCGGCCGACTCGCTCGCCCTCGGCGAGAAGCTCGAGCATCATCGCGTCCTCTGCCACGCTCGCGCCGAGCGGCGCGTCATGCTCGATGCTGGCGAGCCGAGCCGCGAGGGCACCCGGGCCGCCCGTGGAGACCACCGGACGACCGCCGGAACGCACGCGGAGCGCCCAGGCGTCGGGCGTCACCCGTAGAGCGGTGCCGCTCTCCAGCCTGAACAGCCCACCGGAGCGGCCGCCGGACGTCCACTCGATCTGCTCGCCGTCCTCGAACGGCTCCGCCCAGACGTCGCCCTGCAAGGCCGCGTCGTGATGGAGCGCCGCGACGCCTTCGGCGTCGAGCAGCTCCTCGAGCTCTTGCCGCAGCGAGCGAGCGCGCTCGCCACCACGCACCGGGATCGCGAGCGCCCCTGCGGCGGACACGACGCGCACGCGTGCATCCTCCAGCCCGCGGACCCAGAGGCCCGTCGTGCCGAGCGCGACGAACGCGCCCCCTCCGACGTCGAGCCGGTCGACGACCGTCGTCTTGAACGAGCTTTCCGAAGCGAGCCACAGATTGCCATCCTGGAGCCGCAGGACGCGGCGCGGCGGCGGCACGAGCTGCCTGAGCAGGCGTCCTCCGCCGAGCCCGAACGGCAGGATGATCGGAAGAAAGAAGAAATGAACGCCGATGCGGGAGAGCACCAGCGTCAGCAGCAAGCCCGCGAACAGCACGACGGGGGTGATGAAACCCGGACCACCGTCGGCCCTTCGATCGAGCGCGTCCTCCACTACGATCTCGTGGCGCGGTGTCTCGGGGAGGCGTTCCTCTTGCGAGTGGTTCACTCGGCCGCCATGGTGGTCCCGAACACCTCAGCCCGCAAGCCGAGGCCGGCGCCAGGTTATCGAGCCGACGTGCTGGTGATGCGCCGCAGGGCCTTGCGATCCCGACGGCCGCGGACATACGCTCGCGGCCCCCAGGGCCCCGGCCGATTCTCCATGCCGATCACTCGCGACGACGTCATTCACGTGGCCCGGCTCGCTCGCCTCGAGCTGTCCGAAGCGGAGATCGAGCGCATGGTGCGCGATCTCGGGACGATACTCGAGCACGTCGCGGAGCTCTCCGCGGTCGACACCAGTGGCGTCGCGCCGACGGCCTACCTCGCGGTAGAGGCGGCGCCGCTGCGCGCCGACGTGGTCGTCCCCGGCGTCGACCGCGAGCTCGCGCTCGCCGAGGCACCCCGGCACGAGGGGGGCGGCTTCGCCGTTCCAGCGTTCGTCGACGAAGGATGACTCACCCGCTCGACCAGCCCATCGCGGAGCTCGCGGCGCTCGTGAGCCGCGGCGACGTCTCCGCCGAATCCGTCACCGCCGAGAGCCTCGCGCGGATCGCCGCGAAGCGCGACCTCAACGCCCTCCTGCACGTCGCCACCGACGCCGCGCTCGGCGCCGCACGCGCGCTCGATCAGCGCCGCTCGCGCGGGGAACCGCTCGGGCCGCTCGCCGGCGTCCCCATCGCGCTGAAGGACGCGCTATGCACGTTGGATCAGCCAACCACCTCGGGGTCGAAGATCCTCGTACGCGCGAAAGCCGGCGAGGCAGCGAGTTCGCCTGAGGGCGGGTGGCGACCTCCCTACGACGCGACCGTCGTCGCGCGGCTCCGCGCGGCCGGCGCGATCATGGTCGGCAAGGCGAACATGGACGAGCTCGCGATGGGCTCGTCGAACGAGAACAGCGCCTTCGGCCCGGTGAGAAACCCCTGGGACAGGTCGCGCACCCCGGGCGGCTCGAGCGGCGGCAGCGCCGCGAGCGTCGCGGCGGGGCTCGTCGGCGGCGCGCTCGGCAGTGACACTGGCGGCTCCATCCGCCAGCCCGCAGGCCTCACCGGTGTGGTCGGGGTGAAGCCGAGCTATGGACGCGTCTCGCGTCAGGGCCTCGTCGCGTTCGCGTCGAGCCTCGATCAGGTCGGGCCTTTCGCGGCGGACGTCCGCTCCGCGGCTCGCTTGCTCGCCGTCATCGCCGGGCGCGATCCGCTCGATTCGACGTCCTCGACGCTCGCCGTCGGTCGCTACGAGGCGGCGTGCGACGAACCGGTGCGCGGCCTGCGCATCGGAGTGCCGCGCGAGTACTTCGCGGAGGGACTCGACGCCGACGTCGAGTCCAGCGTGCGCGCGGCAATCGACGCGCTCGAGCGCGAGGGGTGCACCGTGCACGACGTCGACATGCCACACACGCGCTACGGCCTGGCGACGTACTACGTGGTCGCAACGGCGGAGGCTTCGAGCAACCTGGCGCGCCTCGACGGCGTCCGCTTCGGGCTTCGCATGGAAGCCCCGGGCGCGGATCTCGCGGCGCTGTACGCCGCGTCGCGCGGGGCGGGCTTCGGCGCGGAGGTCAAGCGGCGCATCATGCTCGGCACTTATGCGCTCGCGGCCGGCTACTACGACGCCTACTACAAGAAGGCGCAGCAGGTCCGTACCCTCATCAAGCGCGATTTCGACGAGGCGTTTGCGCGCGTCGATGCGTTGCTCACGCCGATCAGCCCGACGCCTGCCTTCAAGCTCGGCGAGAAGCTCGACGATCCGGTCAAGATGTACCTCTCGGACGTCTACACGCTGCCCGCTAGCCTCGCGGGGGTGTGCGCGCTGTCGGTGCCGTGCGCACCGTCGCCAGCCGCCGCGGGCAAGCCTGAGCTCCCGATCGGTCTTCAGGTCATCGCACCCTCGTTCGCCGAGGAGAGAATGTTCCAGGTCGCCGCAGCGTGGGAACGCATCTCTCCGGCCCGCGGCCTCCGACCGCCAACGTGACTGGCCAGGAATTTCGCGTCGTTCCTGCCGCGCCCGAGCATGCGGCTCACCTCTCAGGCCTGTTCGTGCGCGCCGAGGCGCCCTGCTACTGTCGGTACTGGCACTTCGAGGGGAACACCAACGCTTGGCTGGATCGCTCGGCTCACCACGTCGACGAGAGCCGCGCGGAGATGCTGCGAGCGCTCGACTCGGGAAGTGACGAGATGTCCGGCGTCCTCGCCCTCACGGAGCGTGACGCGATCGGCTGGATGAAGGTCGCGCCCGCCGCAGCCGTCACGAAACTCTACGCGCAGCGGCTCTATCGCAGCCTTCCCTGCTTCGCCGGCGACCGCGAAGGCGTGTACACAATCGGCTGCATCCTCGTCGACCCCGCGTACCGCCGTCGGCAAGTCGCGAGCAGGCTGCTCGACGGCGCGCTAGCGCTGGCGCGACGACGAGGCGCCCGCGCGCTCGAGGCCTTCCCTCGTCGGGCCGAGGGGATATCGGACGCGGAAGCGTGGACCGGACCTTTCTCGCTCTACCGGCGCGCCGGGTTCGAGGTCGTCCACGATTTCGCGCCCTATCCGGTGATGCGCCGGATGCTCTGACGGCGCAGGAATTTCGAGGCCCTCGCCCGTCGGGGGGCCTCGAAATTCCCATCGCTTCGATGGACTCGAGGCACTAGGTTCAGGGCCGTCATGAGCGGAGCCGTCGTTGCCGTCACGGGAGCGACCTCGTTTCTCGGTCGAAACCTGGTCGCGCTCCTCGAGGAGGACGAGCGCGTCCAGCGTACCGTCGCCCTCGATGTGAAGGCCCCCACGCGCGTCGGAACGAAGACGCGGCCGTACGCCGTGGACTTCACCGAGCAGCTCGCGGAGGTCCGCATGGGGGAGATCTTTGGCCGTGAGGAGGTGGACACAGTCGTGCACCTCGCGTTCCTGTCGTCGCCGACGAACGCCACCGCGTGGGCCCACGAGGTCGAGAGCGTCGGGACGATGCACGTGCTGAATGCCGCGCGGGACGCGAACGTGACGAAGATCGTCATGCGCAGCCACACGCTTCTTTACGGTGCATACCCAAACAATCCGAACTACCTGACCGAGGACCATCCTCTGCGCGCCCGTCGCGCCGAGCCGTACCTCGCCGACAAGATCCGCGCGGAGCGCGATGTCCTCTCCTACGGCGCCGAGGGCAAGGAACGCACCGTCACGATACTTCGCATGGCGCCGCTCCTCGGGCCCTCCGTGCGCGGCTACGTCGGCCGCTACCTGACCCACCGCGCGGTGCCGACCATCCTCGGCTTCGATCCCCTGTGGCAGCTCCTGCACGAGACGGACGCCGTAGCCGCGCTGAAGCTCTCGGTCGACAGGGACGCCCCCGGCATCTTCAACATCGTCGGTGACGGAGTGCTCCCGCTCTCCACCGTGGTCAAGCTCGCCGGTCGCGTCGCGATCCCCATGCCGCGCTTCGCGGCCAGGGCGATTCTGGCGACGCTCTGGCTCGCCCAGGTCGCGGACGCGCCGCCGACGCTCCTCGACTACCTGCAGTATCTCTGCGTCGCCGACGGCGAGCGAGCGCGGCGACACCTCGGGTTCGCCCCTGCCTACACGACTCGCGAGACCGTCCTCGACTTCGCGGGCGCGCAGCACATGCGCGACGCTCGCCTCCTCACGGAAGCCACGTCATGAGCTCGAACAGACCCCCGCCCACCCAGCGCTCGCCCGAGGGGCTCGACCCGGAGCTCAGTCCGAGTCTGCGGCTGCGCGCGCTGGAGGAGAGGCTCGGCGCCGTCACCCGCACCGAGAAGGTGCTCGAGACGGAGCCGCCGCCGCCGTCGATCCGCGATCACGTGAGCGGAGCCGCGCGCGAGGTCGTCGATCGTATCGCCGCTCCCGTCTCGCAGGCTGCCGACGCACGCGTCGCGGACGCGGTGCGCGAGCTCCTCTCGAGCGACTACTACCTGCGCAAGCTCGGACGGCTCGGGATGCGCCACCGCTCGGACGAGGTGGACGACTTCGGGCTCGACCCCATTTACGAGAAGCGGCTACAGCCGTTGACGGATTTCCTGTATCGCCGCTACTTCCGGGTGACGGCCTACGGTGTCGGCAACATCCCGACCACGGGCCGCTGTCTCGTCGTGGCGAACCACTCCGGCGCGCTGCCACTGGATGGGTTCATGCTGAGAGCATGCGTTCGCCTGGAGCATCCGGCGGAGCGCGAACTCCGCTGGCTAGCAGAGGACTACGTCTATCACCTGCCCTTCGTCGGCGCGTTCATGAGCCGCGTCGGTGGCGTACGGGCGTGCCCGGAGAACGCCGAGCGCCTCCTGTCGAAGGAGAGCCTCGTCGCCGTGTTCCCCGAGGGCGTGAAGGGGATCGGCAAGCTGTTCCGCGAGCGCTATCGGCTCCAGCGCTTCGGCCGCGGCGGGTTCATCCGCCTGTGTCTGCGCACCGGGACGCCGCTCGTTCCGTGCGCTGTCGTCGGCGCAGAGGAAGCGACGCCGCTTCTCTACAAGGACGAGACCATCTCGAAGCTCATCGGCTTGCCGTATCTCCCGGTGACGCCCACGTTCCCGTTGCTCGGTCCGCTCGGGCTCGTGCCGGCGCCGACAAAGTGGCAGATCCGGTTCGGGGAGCCGATGCGCTTCGACGATCTCGGGCCGGACGCGGCCGACGACCCTGTTCTCGTCGGGCGGCTCGCCGAGCGCGTCCGGGCGAGCATCCAGCGCATGCTGGGCGAGGTGCTCTCGGCGCGAAAGAGCGTGTGGCTCGGGTGAGCGTCGACGGGCTCCTCGTCGTCCACAAGCCGCGCGGCCCCACCAGTCACGACATCGTGGCTCAGGCGCGACGTCTGCTCGGCACCCGCGCCGTCGGGCACGCCGGCACGCTCGACCCTATGGCATCGGGGGTGCTCGTTCTGCTCGTCGGCGAAGCAACCAAGCTCGCCCCCTATCTCACGCTCGACGACAAGTCCTACCGCGCGACGGTCTCGTTCGGGTGCAGCACCGACACCTGCGACGCAGAGGGAACCCCAGTCGAAGAACTTGCGCCCCCTGAGGGCTTCCCCGACAAAACCGCGCTCGAGGCCGCGCTCGACGAGGAACGCGCCCGCACCGAGCAAGTTCCGCCCGTGTTCTCCGCCATCTCCCTCGGGGGCCAGCGCGCGCATAGGCTCGCGCGCCGCGGTGAATCGGTCGTTTTGCCGGCGCGGCCCGTCGCCGTCCATCGGCTGATGCTAGGCGATTGCCGGCGTTCGAGCGCGGGCTCGCCGGCCTATGTCACGCTCGAGCTCGCGGTGTCGAAGGGCTACTATGTACGGTCACTGGCGCACGATCTCGGCGTGCGGCTCGGCGTGCCTTCGCACCTTTCCGCGCTCGAGCGGACGGCGAGTGGACCTTATCGACTGGATGACGCCGTTGGGTGGCCACCGGCAGCCGTGCCCGAGCTCGTCCCGCTCGAATCTGCCGCCTGCACCGCGTTGCCAGGGGCCCGTCTCACAGAGCTCGGAGAGGCCAGGGCGAGGACCGGCTCCGTCCTCGGGCCCGAGCACTTCGAGGCTCCGCCGACGACACCGCTCTCGGCCTGGCTCGGCGCGGGACCGCGGCTGGTAGCCGTTGGCCGGATGGCCGAAGACGGCTACCGGGTGGTCCGGGGGTTCCGGGGCGAATTCCCACAGTAAAAACCGCAATAACTCTAGCTGGTTGGCGGGGTAGGATCGCAGGATCATACTCGAACGCCCAGCCGTTGCGAAAGGGAGCCCTCCCCCTTACCCTACTCACTAACCGCACCCGGGCGGGCCTCTCGACATCGGTGGATCCAAGTAGTCCTCCAGTAATCGGCGCACAGCTGCTCCTTGCCGCGCTGCCTGCGCTCTTCGCCGCGCTGTTTGCGACGGCCAGCGCAGTGTTGTCGTCCGTTCCGCAAGCGCGAAAGGTCGCGCTGCGCAACACGCTGAAGGGGTCGAACAAGGCAGCCCTCGACCGCTACCTGGATAGCCCCAACACCGTAGATTCGCGCTGGCTGGTGCTCCGGGTGCTCGGGCTCGCCTTGTGCGCCATCCTCATCGATCGGGCCATCCCGCAGAACATCGGCCAGGGGCGTCACCTCCTGGCGCTCATGGGTGTCCTCATTGCGTACGGAACGCCGTCCTACGTGGGGATGGTCCTCGCCCGCCGCCTGGGCGAGTTCACCCTACCCTACGTCCTTCAGTTGCTCAGGCCGTTCGAGCTCGTCATTGCCCCCCTTGCCGCTCCCCTCATCTGGCTGGGGCAGATCGTATCCGGCCTCGCCCACAAGAACCGTCTGAGCACGCCGAGCCCGGCCCTTGCCGAGTCGGAAGTGGAGATCCTCGTCAACGAGGGCGAGCAGAACGGCTCGCTCGGCCACGAGCGCGCGGAGATGCTCCGCAACGTGCTCGATTTCGGCGATCTCCGGGCCGGTGACGTGATGGTCCCCCGCACGCAGGTGACCGCCCTGGACGTCGATACGTCCGCCGAGGACCTCTTCAAGCTCATCAAGGCGCGCACCCACTCGCGCTATCCCGTGTACCGCGAGCGCATCGACAACATCGTGGGCATCCTTCACGTGAAGGACCTCGTGGCGTACGCCTCGGAAACGGACCTTCGCACCGTTCGCATCGCGGAAGTGATGCGAACGCCCGTCGTCTTCGTGCCCGAGACCCAGTCGGCGTCGAGCTTGCTCCGGGACATGCGGTCCGGCCGCCGGCACCTGGCGATCATCATCGACGAGTTCGGCGGCATGAGCGGCATCGTCACGCTCGAGGACATCGTCGAGGAAATTGTCGGCGACATCCGCGACGAGCACGACTCGGACGAGCCGCCGATCGTCGATCTCGGGAACGGCCGGCTCATGGTCGACGCGGGCGTGCCGATCGGCGATCTAAGCCGCTATCTCGGCGTCGAGCTCCCCGAGGACGGCGAGTACAACTCGCTCGGGGGCTTCATGGTCGAACGCCTGGGCCAGGTCCCCCCCGTCGGTGAGACGATGTCGGACTACGGGCTCGACTTCGTGGTGCGCGACGCCGACGAACGACGCATCGCGAAGGTGGAGATCATCCGGCGTACCCAGACGCCGGGCCCCGGCCCCGAATCGATCCCGCCCCAGACGCCGCGGCGAACCGCGGCGTAGG
>CAYUAW010000004.1:0-53412 GCA_964442485.1 uncultured Polyangiaceae bacterium | reverse complement strand
TACGGGTTCGTGAGCTTCTTCAGAGCCTTGACGACGTCATCGCCCATCTGAAGGAACCCCGTCTTCTCGGCGCCGGGCGTCGCGTCGCCCTTCAGGACTTCCTGCATCTCGGTGAGCTCCTGGCGGAGCCGCACGAGGGTGGTCGACGGACAGACCATCGACTCCGTCTGGGGAGCAACAGGCAAGAACTGCGGATCGCCGCTCGAGACGTCGCCGCGCTGGTAGCGCTTGATGACGGCGTTCGTGTCGCCACGAGGAACCTTCAGCTCGGCGGGCCAGTCGCCCTTCGCGCCGAACGGCGTCGGGACGACCTGCATGTTTGCCCACGGACCACCTGGCCCGCTCTCCACCCACACGGCCCAGCGGATCTTCGGATCGGTCTTCTGCGCCAGGATGTCGGTGAGCGCCGTCTTGCTGCCGGTGAGAAGGTTCTGAATCTTCTCCTTCTGCTCGTTCGAGCGCTGGGCGGTGTTCGCGTAGGTGATCAGCTGCGTCACGATCTCGCGCTTGAAGCGGCCAATGCCCTTGTCGGTGAGGTGGCCGCCATCGAACGGAATGTTGATGCCGCCGAGCGCGGTGATCTCCTCCGCGGGGTACTCGTTCTGCGATAGGCGGCCGGACGCCTTCGCGAGGACCTCGTTCAGCTGGTCGCCGACCTTGTCGGCCGCCTCGATGTCCTTGATGAGCTCACGCGCTCCCTCCAGAGCGGCGTTCGCACCCTTGCCGGACTCGACGCGGCTGCCGAAGGCGAAGCCGAGGGCACCGACGATGCCCGACACGACGAGAGTCAGCATGAAGAAGCGACCGCGCTGCTTGCGCTGCCCTTCGCGGATCTCCTCCTCGCCGATCTCGATACGGAGCGCTTGCGGCTCGGCCCGCCGGACCGGCGCCGCGACGGCAGCCGCATATCCCGGTGGATTCGACGCGTACGGGGACGAGCCCGCGTACGGCGAGGCGGACGGATACGGCGCAGCGGACGGCCTGGGCGCCGGATGCGATGGGCTCGGGCCACCCATTGCCGGTGGTTTCGGAATGCCGACGGGTGGCGGTACGGAACCGCCCGGAACGGCGGCAGCGCCGACCGTCTTCTTTCCGAGACGGGCCTTGAGGTCGATCTTTGGCTTCTTCTGCTCGGACATCGAGTCTCCTCGCCAGGATGATTGGCGCAGATTCCTCACGGGAAACGCACGGAAGCGGGGCGCCAAGGTAACCGCAGCGCACCCCTTCGGCAAGATTGAATTCGAGTGTGTTCGCCCCCGGTGCTTGCGCGACGCGCGTCAATGACGCATCTACTTCAGCAGGGCCGGACTGTTCGCGTCACACGCTATCCCGCGTGTTTCGATTGCGAGAAGGTGACGCGCGCGCCATGGACCACAACGCGCGACGTCGCGCGGCACTTCGTGACGCTGTGCGCCTTCCGAGTTCCGCGCGCAGTACCAGCATCCTGAAGATCGTATCTCCGTGCGTGCTCACGCCGCGAGGGTCGAGAGGTAGCGGTCGAGCGCGATTCGATCATCGGCGTGAAGCGCTATGAATCGGATTGCCTCGCGCTTGCCGAGGGCGCGGAGCTTTCGCCCCCACACCCACAGGCTGCGCTCGTCTCCGGGGAGCCGCAGCTCGATGGGAAATGACTGGTGCGGCGACGCGGGCTCGGTGAACACCTCGCAGAGAATCCCGTTCCGACTGAGGTCGACGGCACGGCAGAGATAGGGGTGTCCATCCAGGAATTTGTTGAAGAACATGTCGAAGGGACGGCGGACGGTGTGACGGCGCTCGGGCATGCCGAAATCGTATCGGGGTGCGCGGGCGCACCGGAAATTTTCCGGGTGCCGTCGTTGACCGGATGGGCAGCGGATGGCACGTTCGGCGGGAGCTGAGACGGATGCCACCGTACGTCGTGGTCATCGATAACTACGACTCTTTCACTTATAACCTCGTGCAGTACCTGCGCGAGCTCGGCGCGGAGTGCGACGTGCGCCTGAACGATGCGACGACGGCCGCAGCCGTGGCGCGTGATGCGCCGGACGGTGTGCTGCTATCACCGGGGCCTGGTTCGCCGCCGGACGCCGGCGTCACGCTCTCGGTCCTGTCGGCCGTCGAAGGGAAGATCCCAGTGCTCGGTATCTGCCTCGGGCATCAAGCAATTGGCGCTCACTACGGCGCGCGCGTCCGGCGGGGCGCCCGGCCCATGCACGGCGTCGCGTCCCCCATCGTTCATGACGGCACGGGGCTCTTCCGCGGGTTGCCCTCGCCCTTCAGAGGAGCGCGCTATCACTCGCTCGTGGTGGACGAATCGACGCTGCCGGATTGCCTTGTGCCGACGGCCCGGACGAACGATGGTGAGCTCATGGGCATGCGCCATCGCCGCCATCGGGTGGAGGGCTTGCAGTTTCACCCCGAGTCGATCCTGTCGGACTGCGGCATGGCATTGCTCGCGACCTGGCTCGAGACGCTATGAGCGACGCGCCCCGCTTTGCCGACGTCTATGCGGAGCTGCTCGCCCGTAGCCTCTCGCCCCTGATGGTGCGACGCGTCTTCGACGCCATCTTCGCCGGCGCCTGGACTCCGACGCAGATCGCCGCCTTCGTCTCTGCGCTGCGCATGGGCGGAGAGACGGCCGCCATCGTTGCCGCGGCGGCCGAGGCGCTCCGCTCCGCCATGGTTCCTGTCGCTCACGAGCTCCCCCGCGTGCTCGACACGTGCGGGACGGGCGGAGACGGCCTAGGGACCGTCAATCTCTCCACGGGGGCGGCGATCATCGCCGCGGCGGCGGGGGTCCCTGTCGCGAAGCACGGCAATCGCGCCGCTTCCAGTCGGACGGGGAGCGCCGACGTGCTCGAGGCGCTCGGCATCCCGCTAGATCTCTCCGCCGCCGACTCGGCACGGGTCCTGCGCGACGCGGGCATCGTCTTCCTGCTCGCACCGACGCACCACCCGGCGATGCGCCACGCGACGCAGCCGCGGCGCGAGCTCGGCATCCGCACCATCTTCAACCTGCTCGGTCCGCTCGCGAACCCCGCTCGCGCAACGCATCAATTGATCGGCGCACCGGACGAAGCCATGCGCGTCGTTCTGGCCGAGACGACGCACGTCCTCGGCACGACGCGCGCGTGGGTCGTCCGCGGCAACGACGGGCTGGACGAGATCAGCCCGACCACGGAGACGAAGGTCGCCGTCGTGACGCCCAGCGGCATCACCGAGCAGGTGATCGCGCCCGAAGACTTCGGCGTCGAGCGCATCACCCTTGCGGACATCCGGGGCGGCGAGCCCAGCGAGAACGCTCGCGTGCTCGAGACGGTCCTTGCCGGGCAGCCGCATTCATCGACGCCAGGGTTCATCCTGAATGCTGCCGCCGCGCTCGTCATCGCGGAGGGCCTCCAGCCCCGCGCGGCAGCGGACCGCGCGCGTGAGGTGGTCGCCTCGGGCGCCGCCTCGAGGCTGCTCTCGCGCTGGCGCGAGATTGCCGGCGCAAGGCGTCCGCGGGGCAGCACGCTCGTTCCCTGAGCGCCCCGCGGCGAACGTCTCGCGAGGAACTCGAGGCGCCCCGCTCGCCGGTGGTACTCTCGGATCGTGCGGCTCGACTCGCTTCTCGACACCTACCTAGCCCACCTGCGTGTCGAGCGCGGCCTGGCCCCGAACACCCTTGCGGCCTACGGACAGGACCTCGGACGCTTCGTACGGTTCTGCGAGAAGCGACGCGTGACCACGACGGGCAAGCTCGACGCGGCCCTCGTCGGCGCCTACTCGGCCGATCTCGCGAAGAGCGGGCTCGGCCCTCGCTCCACGGGGCGCCACCTTTCGGCTCTTCGCGGCCTGATGAAGTTCCTCGTTCGTGAGGGCGAGCTGAAGAGCGATCCCACCGCGCTCGCGGCTCGCCCGAAGACGGGCCGTAGGCTGCCTCGTCCCCTTGCAGAAGACGCGATGCGTGAGCTCCTTCAGGCGCCGGAAGCGTCCAGCCTTCGCGGCCTTCGTGATCGCTCCATGCTGAGCCTCTGCTACTCCGCGGGCCTGCGCGTGAGCGAGCTCGTCGGGCTACGGCTCGGGGACATCGACTTTCGCCGCGGCGTGGTCGCGGCGTTCGGCAAGGGGCAGAAGAGACGGCTCGTCCCACTCGGCGAGGTCGCCCTGCGCGATCTCGAGCTTTACCGCAGCGCGCTCGCGGGCTCGAAGGACGCACGTCGCCTCGCGAGTGGGGTCCTTTTCCCCTCGGCCCGAGGCCGCCCGCTGACGCGCCAGACGTTCTGGAAGATCGTCCGGCGTGCCGCGCTCGCTGCGGGCCTCGCCGACAAGGTGCACCCTCACCGCTTGCGCCACTCCTTCGCGACGCACCTGCTCACGGGCGGCGCGGATCTCCGGAGCGTGCAGGCGATGCTCGGTCACGCCGATGTCTCGACGACCGAGATCTACACGCATGTGACACGCGATCACGTGCGGAAGGCGCACGCGCGCTCACACCCCCGCGCCTGAGCCCGACGCCGCGCTCCGAGCCGAAAATGCGTGCGACCGGGTCGGGGCGCAGGGCCGGGTGTTCGCGGACAGCGTGATTGCCTCCTCTTTCATTGCGTAACGGGGAAGTCCCATCTAAACAATTCGCGTGTACTTCTCGGTGCGCGAGCCAGTGGGGCGCGAGACCCCCGTCATCGTGGAGATCCCACACGCCGGCCTCCTGGTAGACGAGGAGACACTCGCGACGTTGATCGCGCCCGCGAGAGCCATCGGGCTCGACGCCGATCTGTACGTCGACCAGCTCTATGCGCGGGCGCCGGAGCTCGGTGCGACGGTCCTCGTCGCGCATGCGAGCCGGTACGTGTGCGACCTGAACCGCTCCGAGACGGACGTCGACGGGCTCGCCGTCCAGGGCGGCACGACCCGCTCGGCGCCGCATGGCCTCGTCTGGCGCACCACGACGGAGAATCAACCGTCGCTCACGGCCCCGCTCGCGCCGCGCGAGCTCGAGCGCCGGCTCGACCTCATCTACAGGCCTTACCACCGCGCGCTCGCGTCGCTCATCGAGGCAAAGCGGGTCCGGTTCGGGTTCGCGGTGCTCCTCTGCGCGCACTCCATGCCGAGCCTGGGCCGGCTCGGCCACAGCGACGCGGGGCGGGAGCGCGCTGACGTCGTCCCCGGAAGTCGCGGCCGAACCACCGCGGCTGCAGCCGTCATCGAGACTCCGGACGTTCTCGCCCGTGAGAGCGGCTGGACGGTGTCGCATGACGACCCTTATCGGGGTGGCCACTCGACCGTCTACTACGGTCGACCCGCCTCACGGGTCCACGCCGTGCAGGTCGAGCTCGCCCGGCGTCTCTACATGGACGAGCGCACCCTGGAGAAAAAACGGAGCGATTTCAATAAGGTGCAGTCGTTTTGCGATGCGCTGGTAGCGCGCCTGGGAGAGCTCGCGCTAGGATAACCGTCAGCGAAACCAGCGATGGCTCACCGCAGCGTCGCGGCAGATACCGCCAATCCCCTGCGCGCCGAGACAGACCGGCCGCCACCAAGGCTCGTCCTCGCGTCAGAAGCCCTGCGCGAGGACATGGCGCCGCTCGAGCCCGATCGGCGCGTAGGGCAACAGGTTACGTGTGGGATCGCCGTCGCGCTCGCGCTCCTCGGTGTCGTGCTGCGTCAGCACGTGGAACGCGCGCTCGTGGGCGACACCGCGGCAAGCCTCACCTTCGCCGCGGCAGGTGCGTCCGCCGCGATCGGACTGCTCCCTTTTTCCTACGCCGTGCGCGGTCTTGCGATTTTCAGCCTGGGCACCGTGCTCATGGTGCTGGGAGCGGACTCCGCGGGCCCTCTGGCCGGCCTGCGCATCGGCAGCACGACGGAGCTCGAGCTGACACGGCTCGTGGTTCTCGCGACCTTGCCAGGAGCGCTGCTCTTCCGCGCCCGCTATCGCGGCTATCCGCGTGCCCGCATGGTGCTCGGGCTCGCTCTCTTCGCCGCGACACCGTTTGCTGTCACCCGAGGGCTGGTGGCGGCGGACTCAGCGGCAACGCTCGTGGATCGCGTCGCGGCCGGCATCGACCTCGCCGTGATCCTCGCCGGGCTCTTCGGTTTCATGGGGGCAGACACGACCGGGGGCGGCAGCGTGTGGGCCTGCCTCGTAATTCTCTTCCTGTCGCTCGACATTTTCCTGAGGGAGCTCGGTACCCCCACCAGCATGGGCCTCTGGGCGGAGCACGCCGTGACAGCCGTCGCGGCAGCGTGCGCTGCCACCCTGGCATCCGTGGGCGGCTACCAGCTCCTGGCGGCCCGGCTCGCGTGGGACGCTCGGCGCCTCATGCGTCGTCGGGGGTCGACTGACGCCTTGCTCAGTGAAAAACCCTGAGCTAGGGTCCCGCCCCGTCATGGCCAGAAGCGAAATCACGGGCAAGCGCCGCATGCACGCCCACAACGTGTCGCACTCGAACATCAAGACGACGCGGTGGCAGCAGGTCAACGTACAGCGACGAAGGCTCTGGGTTCCCGAGCTCGGCCGTTTCGTCACGTTGAAGGTGTCGACGCGCGACCTGCGAAGCATCACGAAGCTCGGGCTCATCGCTTACGCGAAGAAGCACGGCGTCGCGCTCGGCTGAGCCTGGCAGGCTGCGCGAGCACCGGGCGCTCACCTGACCACTTCGGCACGTCGCGAGGACGCATCCCAGCGGATGCGAAGCTTCGCGCGTGACAGAGCCTCAGCGGTCGGCGCCGGAGCGGAGGGCGCTGCCAGCACTTCAAGCGGCGAGCCGGCTTCGTCGATCCGGATCGCGATGGGCGCGGGCGCGGGAAGCGACATGCCCGGCGCGATGCGGGTGACCCCGCGCAGTACGGGGATGGCGATCGACGGCGCGTCCATCTCGAGCTCCTCGACCGGAACGCCGCTCATGACGCGACGATAAGACAGCGCGGCAAACGCCCCGCGGACGTCGACGCTGCAGATGGCGTGGCCCGTGCCGAGCTCCTCGGGAATCGGGTCGACGCCCTCGGCGAAGGCCCACGGAGCGACGACCCAGCGTGCCCCGCCCTCTTCCCGGATCTCCGCTGCCGCATCGAGGTGATCGATGGAGCGCAGGTCGACAGCAGTGAGCACGCCGCCGCTGCTCTCGCCGCCAGCGTGAAGCAGCGGACGAGTGAACACCGATTCGGTGAGCGCGCCGGCACCGACCGCACGCACGCGCTCGAGGGCCTCGGCGCGCGCGTCGGCGCCCGAGTCGCGCGCACGCCGGATGCCCGACTTCACGAGCCGGCTCACTTTCGACTGCTCGTCGTAGGCCACGGCGACCGCCGCCGCGGTGAGCGCTGCCGGCACCGCCAGCCGAGCCGCGAGCGGGATCTCCTCACCTTCCTTGAACCCGCGCGGACGGCGCGTGCCGAGGCCGGGCTGCCGGCACCTTCCGTCGAACGCGCGCGCGCCGAGACCTGCCCCAGCGGAGAGCACGCTGACGGGCGAGAGCAGGACGCCCGAGTGTGCCCCTGCCGCAGCCAGAAAGCCCGCGACGACCGCGCCGAGCGCGGAGCCTCCGGAGAGCAACACGTCCTCGGCCGCTTCCGCGGCCACTGGGTCGTCGGCGATGACCGTACTTCTGAGCGTCACTCGTCCTCCAAATGGCTTTCTTCGTCGAGTTCTTCCCCGCCCTCTTCGTCGTCGTCCTCGTCGCTCACGATCTCGTCGTCGTCTTCGTCGTCGCCGCCGAACACGCGCTTGTCGTCGTCCGGCGCCGCGCGGTCGTCCGCGGGCATGCCCGCCATCTCGCGCAGCACCTGCCGCACGCGGCCGGCGCCCGAGCCTTCGACGACCACGAAGCACTCCGACGCCTCCGCGACGCGCATGGCCACCCGCTCGGCAGCGGCAGCGCCGATGCGTGCTCCTTCACCCAGGGCACGGAGCCGCGTGTATACGATGGGCCGATCGTCGGTTCGGTCCTCGCGCGCCAGGTCGCGCACCAGGTACACGCCGAGGTTCTCGGCGGTGCGCAGGGCGTCCTCATCGTTCCAGAGGCCGCGCGGCTCCCAGGCAATGCGACGTTCATCACGGAGATCGCCGATGAGCGCTTCGAGCTCGCGAGCCGCACGTGCGCTGGGCGTCACGCTCGGCGGGGTGCGCACGAGCCACCAGTCGGCGGCGAGCGCGTCCGCGACCATTCGCGCGTGCGAGAGGAGCTCCGGACGATCGGGACGATGCTCGAGCGCGGACAGGGCCGAATGGACGACCACGCTGAATACGAACCGCTCCGGCACGAGGCGCCGCCACTCGAGCAGCCCTGGCCGCCGCGGGTGGCGTCCGGGCTCCGCGATGACCTCCAGGAGATCGTACGCGCGCGCGTAGCGCGCAATCGCGCCTTCGATGGTGGGTCTCCCCACATGGACTGCAGAAGCCGTTTCCATGGATGCGTTCCTTCAGCCCGATTCCGATCGACTTCGATCGGGATTTCGACGCTCGAGTCGGCGATTGTGGCGCTCGCGTTGGCGGAGCCGTTGGTCGGGCGTCGTGGCGCGGATGCGCTGATTTAAAGGACACCCTCGCGGTCGGCAACTGGTTCTCTCCGAGTTCGTCCGCCAAGGAGGCCCAGGCGGACGAACTTCAGTGCGAGAAATGAAACCATTGGGTCGGATTGTCCGTGAGAAACCGCTCCATGGAGCGTGCCGCGGCGTGTGCGGCGGCCTCGATTTCCGCCTCCGCGCCGCTCCCGGATACCCAGATCGGCGGCGCGATCTCGATTTCGTGCCTGAAAAAGCCGAGCCGCCGGGTGAAGACCGGGACGATGGGCGCGCCGGTGAGGGCCGCGAGCCGGAAGGGCCCGGCCGGAACTCGAAACGGCGCCCCCGAGAGCGGCACGGCAAGGGTCGTCTCCAACCCGGCAATCCGGTCGAGCTGGACGGCTACGAACCCGCCACGCCGCAGGTGCGCCAGCGCCTTCAGCGCGTCGAGTGGATGCCCGCCGACGTGGGCGACGCGAACGCCGCTGCGCTCGCGGATCACGTCCTGCAGCCCGCCCGCACCGCGATCTGCCTCGCGTGCCATGACGACGAGCACGTCGGCGGCGTGATCGCGTGCCAGAAACCGTGCGGCAGCGTCCCAGGACCCGCAGTGCGCGGTGACGACGATCGCTCCCTTCCCTGCGGCCAGCACTGCACGAAGGTGCTCGCTGCCCGAGACTACGGGCGTCGCCGAGAGCGCCTCCGGACGCTCGGCGGCGAGGGACTCCGCAAGGCAGTGCGCGTAGGCGACGAACGTCCGCACGACGTCGAGGTTTTCCCTGACCGCACCTCGCGTTCCGAGTAGTCGGCGGAGGCTCGCTCGGATCTTCGCGCGTTCACCGGGCAGCGCGCACGCAAAAGCGACCCCGAACAGCGTCGGGCTGTACTTCACCCAGAAGCGAGGGCCGTAGCGCGCTCCCGCATACGCGAGCTTCCTTAGCCCGGCGCCGCGGACGTTCACTTGAGCGCAGCGAGCTTTCGCCGGACGCCGTCCTTGTCCACCGGTCCGTCGGCGGCAAGCGCCTTGCCGTACGCCTGCTTGGCGAATGCGACGTCCTTCATCGCGACGGCGACGTCGCCCTCGGTCTCCCACGATGCGGCGGCCCTTGGGAAATCCTCCGTCGCGCGATCTGCGAAGGCCTTCGCCGTGGTAGGCCGGTTTGCGCGGACGCAGGCGCGCGCGGCTTCCACCAGCACGCCAGGGTCGGTACGCGAAAAGCCGTAAGCCGCCTGAAACGCCTCGATCGCGAGATCGATGTCGCCCTTCTGTGCGAGCGCCTTCGCCTCCACGAACTTCGCGGGGCCGTGATTGCCGACGACCTTCAGCGCCGCCTCGGCGCTCCTCAGCGCGAGATCGGGCTGCTTCTTCGCGACCTGGACCTCGCCGAGCGCCGCCTGCCAGTCGGCCTGTCGCGGCACGGCCTTCAGAGCGGACTGCAGGTGCTGATCGGCGCCGTCGAGATCGCCCAGCGCAAGGAGCACCTGGCCGAGGCGCGCCTCGGCCGCCGGGAACGACGGGCGGCCGGCGAGCGCGTGCTGGAGTGCGTCGCGCGCTTCTGCATTCGCCGGGAGCACGCTCGCGAGCAGCTCGAGCACGTCGGGATCGTCGGGCGCGACCTTGCGCGCGTCTCTCAGGATGGAGACCGCGTTCTCGGGCATGCCCTGCGCGATGAGGAGCTCGCCGTGGTACCGGTACGCCTCGGGTCGGCTCGGCGCGCGCTTCTCGGCGTCTCGCAGCACGGTGTCCGCTTCGCTCGGCTTGCCGAGCTGGGTGAGCGCGCGGCCCTTCGCGACGAGCGCGTCGTAGTCACCGGCCTGTATCGCGAGCGCCTGCTCGGCGGCTGGGAGCGCGGCGCTACCCCGTCGGGTCAGGAGCTGCGCCTCCGCGGAGCAGATCTGCTCCTTGAAGGCCGACAGCTTGTGGAGCTGTTCGCATTCGCGGAGCGCCTTTTTCTGCTGGCGCAGGTCGATGTACGAGCGCGCGAGCTCGAGGTGGAGCTCGGAGAGCGCGTCGTCTCCGCGCGCCTTGCCGAACGCCTTCTGCACGGTCGTGATGGCTTCCATCTGCAGGCCCGCTCGCCGGAGCGTCCGCGAGGCGTCCACGGCCTCCGTCGGGCTCACCGCCGCCTTGGCACGGGCTCGGGCGTCCGAGACGCCGTCTGCCATCGCGGCACTGGCGAGAAGGACGGACAGCGAAGCGAAGAGCGGCGCAGTGAGGCGTCTCGTCAGCCGTGACATCGTCGTAGAATCCCAGAATATAGGCCGGGGCGCGAGCACACGCGCTCGAGGACCCGACGTTCGCAAACTCTACATGAGACGGCTCCCACCAGCGCGCGATTCAGCAGGAACGCCCGATGTCGCCCGGGACGCCCTCTTCGGGGGGCGCCTCACCCTCCTCCAGCCCCGCCGGGGCTACCGCGTGAACGTCGACACGTTGCTGCTCGCTTGCTTCGCCGCCGAGGCTCGTCCGAAGGCGCGGCGCGTCGTAGACCTCGGCGCAGGCGTGGGCGCGCTCGCTCTGGCCTACGCATTCCTCGGCTCCGCGGCGCGTGTGGAGCTCGTCGAGCGCGACGCGGGGCTCGCCCGGCTCGCCACGGCGAACCTCGAGCGCAGCGCCGACAGCGTGCACCTGGCGGACCTCGACCAGGGCCTGCCCGCTCCGCTCCGCGGTGTGGCGGACGTCGTGCTGTCGAACCCACCGTTCTTCCCCGAGGCGACGGGAACCGCCGCGAGCGCAACGAGGCGCGGCGCGCGCTCGGGGCCGCTCGGGCCGTTCCTCAACGCGGCTGCGGCCGCACTCGGGCGCCGCGGCTACGCCTTCTTCGTGTACCCTGCGCCCGCACTGCCGGAGCTTTTAGACGCGGCGGCTGCGGCTCACCTCGTCGCCAAGCGACTTCGCTTCGTGCACGCGTTCATGGCCTCCCCTGCGCGGCTCGCGCTCGTCGAGCTGCGCCGCGCGAAGCCTCGCGGTCTCCTGGTGGAGCCGCCGCTCATCGAGTGGACGGCGCCTTCCGTGCGTTCGCCCGAGCTGGAGGCGCTCCTCCGCGGTGAACGCCTCACACGCCGAGCAGGCGATCGAGGATGATCGCAGCGGCCGCGCGCACGCTCAGGTGATTGTAACCGTCGGCGCGCGGCGACAGCACTGGCGCGAGCGCGGCCGAGGTGCGACCGAGTACCTCGTCCGCGAGCCCCCAGCCCGTGCCGAAGCACAGAAGCACCGGGGGTCCGTCTCCTCGAAGGCGCTGCCTGGCGTCGGCGAAGCCGAGCGTGCCGTCGCCGGACGCACTCGTCGTCCACAGCTCCGCTTCGCCCAGCGCAGCGATCGCTGCGTCCAGCGTCTCTACGATGCGCACGCATTCCATCGCCGGCTTTCGATCGGGTATGCGCCGTGCGCCGCTGCCCTCGACCCAGTGTGTCCTGATGCGCGAGACGAGCTCGCGCTGGGCCGCGATGGGATGCACGACGTAGAAATCGCCAATGCCGAAGGTGTGGGAGCTCCGCGCGATGTCGTGGACGTCCAGGTTCGTGACGGCCGTGGTCACCACCCCTCCCGAGCGATCGCGCACCGGATGGTGGATGAGCGCGAGCGCGACCCGCCGCATCGTCAGCGTCCCTTGCCGCGGACGAGCTCCGGGCGACGCGTGAGCGTCCTCTCCAGGGCCGCCTGCCTTCGCCATTGCTCGATGCGCGCGTGATCGCCGCTGGTGAGCACCGCGGGCACTCCCTCGCCCCGGAACGTCGCGGGACGCGTGTACTGCGGGTATTCGAGCAGGCCCGCGTTGTCATCACTGAACGACTCGAGCGACGCAGACTCCTCGTTGCCGAGCACGCCGGGGAGGAGGCGAATGCACGCCTCGATGACGGCCATCGCGGCGATCTCGCCGCCCGCGAGCACGAAGTCGCCGAGGGAAATTTCCTCGTCGACCAGCGTGCGGACGCGCTCGTCGAACCCCTCGTACCTTCCGCAGATCAGCGTGAGGGCGCCGCGGCCCACCAGCGCGTTCGCCGTGGGCTGGGTGAAGCGCGTGCCCTGCGGCGTCATCAGGACGCGGTGAGTGCGCACGGTGCGCGCCTCGATCGCTTCCAGCGCGGCAGCCACGCAATCGACCCGCAGCACCATGCCGGCGCCTCCGCCGTAGGGGGTGTCGTCCACGCTGCGATGCTTGCCGAGTCCGTGCTCGCGCAGCGGCTCGAGCGCGAGCGCGAGCTGCCCGGTGACGATCGCCTTCTTGACGAAGCTCGTCTCCGAGAACGTGGTGAAGAGCTCCGGGAACAGCGTGATGACGTTGACCTGCATGGGCACGCGCTCAGATGAGGCCCTCCTCGGAGGACAGCTCGATGACCTTTTCCACCGGGTCGACGTGGACGATCCATGGTTCGGCGATCACCTGCTCGAAGAGCGTTCCGTCGGGACCCCGGATCACGAGCGTGTCGACGCTCGGATGCACCCGCACCTCCGTCACTTCGCCGACGACGCGCGCGGGTGCGCGTACGGTCGCGCCGATCAAGTCGCAGAGGTAGTACTCACCCTCCTCGGGGGGCGGCAGCCGGTCACGCGGCACGCATACCAGCAAGCCCCGCAGCGTCTCCGCGGCGTCACGATCCTGCACGCCCTCGAGACGCAGGAGCACGGCCTTGTCGGCGCGACGCGCACCCTGGATGCGCCGCACCCCGAGGCTCTCTTTGCCTCGCATGAGGGTGACTTCGCCGACCTGCTCCAGCGTGTCGCTGTCCGCCCAGTGGAGCTGGACGCGAACCTCGCCGCGAATGCCGTGGGGGCGGGTGACGCGGCCGAGCTCGACCAGCGTCAATCGACGATGTCGAGGTGCGCGCGCCGGCCTGCCTTGGCCGAAGCCGCCGACAGCACCGCGCGCATCGACTGTGCGGTGCGCCCATCCTTGCCGATGACCTTGCCGATGTCGCTCTTCGCGACGCGAAGCTCGATGAGGCAGTTATGGTCGCCCTCGATCTCGTGGACTTCCACCTTCTCCGGCTCGTCGACGAGCGCCTGCGCGATGACCTTGATCAGCTCTTTGAGCGCCATCTATATGCTCGCTTCGAAACGCCGCTCACGCCGCAGGGGCTGCGGCGGGCGCCGGCTGCTTCTTCAGCAGGCGAGCGAGAGTGTGCGACGCCAGAGCTCCCTTGCTCTGCCAGTACGCCAGGCGATCCTTGTCGACGACCAGGCCGGCCGCGTCGCGCGCTGGGCTGAAGGTGCCGATGCTCTCGATGAACCGCCCATCCCGACGGCTGCGGTGATCGGTCACCACGATGCGATAGAAGGGCAGCTTCTTGGTACCGTGGCGAGACATGCGAATGTGAACGGCCATGAGTCCTCTGCGAAGATTTGGGAAGACGGGCGCCGACGCTAGCACTCGGCGAGGCTCACGCCAGAACCGCGGTGCACGACCCCGGCGAAACGACGCCCGGTGTCGGCTAGGCGGCGGAAGCTAAATCACTGCGGGCGACTCGGCAACAACTTCAGACGCCCCCGGACGCGGAAAACGTGCAGAACGCGCGAGAATGGCCGAAACCCCGGAAGCTTCGCGGACGAGCGGGGGGCCGTGGTAACGTGCCGGAACCCCCATGGGAGGCACCCGGGACGAAATGCTGAGGGTCATCCGCGAAGTCGTGGCCCCCCTGGTGCGCGCCGACGGGGGCCGCCTCTACGTCGTGAATGCCGAGGACGACGTCCTCGACCTGCACCTTGCCGGCCGCTTCGCGGGATGCCCGGGCAACACCCTCGCTACCCGCCGGGTCATCGAGCCGGCGATCTACGCGGTGGCTCCCGCGGCCAAGGTGACGATCAGCTCGGGCGCCCTCGTTCCAAAGGGCGCCGAGCTCGTCGCCGGCTAGTCTCCAGAGCTCGCCAGGGTCGACGCCGCGTGCAGCGGCGCCGCACGCCCCACGTCACTTCTTCTTGCGTGCGTAGGCGTCGGTGACGTTGTTGTTCTTGTCCACCGGCTTGTCGCCCTCGTGCTTCGTGACATCGGAGACGTCGCGATCGAGCTCTTCCTTCGCCGGACCCTTGTTCGGGCGGAACTTGTCGATGCCCTCCTCGATCTTGCGGTCGATGTAAGAAATCGCTCCCGAGCCGTCACCGCGGTCCGTCAGGCGGACGATCGTCTCCTTGTCCTGCCAGTCCGCTTGCTCGAGGTTCCTGCCGGCGGACGGGTCCGGCTTCCGGACGCGGGGCGGCTTGCCGAGCTGCTTGGTGAGCGTCTCCACCGCGGCCGCGTAGTCCGCGCCCAGCTTGCTCTTTTTCCCGAGCTTGTGAACGTCGTACACCTTCCACAGGTGATTGCCGAAGAAGAACAGGTAGCGATGAACGCCGGAACGCAGCGGAAACTGCGTCATGGTCTCGCCGTTGTTATACGTGAACTCTCCAGCGAGGACCGTGTTCTCGAGGCCGCTCGGCAGGCTACCGAACTCGACCTTGTTTCGCATGATGAGGAGCTTCTTCTCGGCGAGCTCGGAGTCGAGCTCGTTCATGCGCGGACCCGGCTCGGTGTTCTGGTAGAGAGGCACGAACTCCGCGTCGAGCACCTTCTCGTACAGCTTCGAGATCTCCTCGAGCGTCATTCCGAACTTCAGCCCGTCGGGTGAAAGTTTCACCTTCTTGTCGACGGTGGGCGGCGGAGCTTCTTTCGCCTTCTTGGCCTCGGGCTTTCCGAGCAACACGGGATGCGCTTCGGCGCGCCCTTCGACGAACGCACCAGCGGCGAGGCTCATCACCAGAACAGCGACCTTCGATCTCATGGGAACCCCTGGGAGAGACGGTGTGGAAGAGGTGCCGCTTCGCCGGGCTCACTGGGAGCACAGGTGGCGGCTTTCGGGTTAGACGGGGCTCCAGGGCAGATGATGGAAGGCCCCGGAACACCTGAGCGGCACGAACCCGCAATTACCCTGTCACTGGACGGGAGGGAAGAGCAGTCGCGAATTGGCCGCTACCGCGACACCTGTTTGGGCTAGGCTGAACGCACGCGCAATGCGTTATGTTTTCGTTCTTGCTGCGCTCCTTTCGGGAGGCTGCGCGGGGGCCACACCCCGGGTCGTTTCCACGGTCGAGGGATTACCCGAATATGGGCCCGAAGACGCCTCCCTGTTCGGCGACGACCTGACCCCGTCCGTGTTCGGGCTCCCTACCGAGCGGCCCATCGACCAGGACCCCAAGCTTGGCGACCGCTTGCATCAGGCGGACGGCGTCGTGAAGGTCCGGGTGGCGACCGTGTCGGAGCAGCTGCTCGCCGGCTCGAAGGGCTTCACTCTGGCGCTGTCCGTGGAGCCGGGGACGCTGCGTGGCACTGCGCCGACGAGCCCGCTAGAGATTCAGCTATCCAACGCGAGCCCGGCGCTCGCCCAGGTGCAGGCCGCCGGCTCGGAGTTCGTCGGCCACCGTTTCGTGCTGTTCTTCAAGCGGTTCTCGAACCACGGAGAGCCAGAGCTTCACTGGCATGGCGAGGGCGACACGCCAGCGTTCGAACGCGCCGTGGAGCAGTCGAATGCCCTCGACGAACTCAAAAGCAAGCAGCACACTCCAAACTGAGAAATGCACTTTCGGCCCAAGACCGTTCAGGTCAAGACACCGCGCGAAATCGAGATAATGCGTGACGCAGGGCGACTGACCGCCGAGACCTTGTCGCGCGTGGCGGATCTCATCCGGCCTGGCGTGACGACCGAAGAGATCAATCAGTTCGTGCACGAGGACACCCTGCGCCTCGGCGCGCGGCCGGCGCCTCTGAACTACCTGGGGTTCCCGAAAAGCGTGTGCACTTCGATCAACGAGGTCATCTGCCACGGCATCCCCGGTCCGCAGAAGCTCAAGGACGGCGACATCATCAACGTCGACGTCACCCACATCTATAAGGGCTTTCACGGCGACACGTCGGCCACCTTCTATGTCGGCACGCCAAGCGAGGACGCGAAGAAGGTCACTGAGATTGCGCGGCGCTCGCTCGACCTCGGCATGGCCGAGGTGAAGCCCGGGGCCCGACTCGGCGACATCGGAGCTGCAATCCAGGAATTTGCCGAGCCCTTCGGGTGCTCGGTGGTGACGGATTTCGTGGGCCACGGCATCGGCCGCAAGTTTCATGAAGAGCCGAAGGTGCTGCACGTCGGGACGCGCGGCCGCGGCATCCGGCTCAAACCAGGAATGACCTTCACCATCGAACCGATGATCAACCTGGGGGTGCCGGACGTGGAGATCCTCGAGGACGAGTGGACCGCGATCACGGCCGACGGAAAGCTTTCGGCGCAGTTCGAGCATACTCTCTTGGTGACGGACACCGGTTACGAGGTGCTCACGGCACGGGCGGGTGTCCTCAAGAACAGTGAGATTTTCCCGGATTACTGGAGCACGCGGGGCCAGGGCTGAACCCCTGCTACTCCCACTGGCGGGCGTCGCGCGAAGCCCCTGCGACACACTCGACGCAAGGCCGCGGGGTTAACGAAGCGGCGGAGACACGAGGACGCACCGAGCACACAAGCGTCGAGGGAGCGCTGAGCGCGCTTGACGGATTGCATCGGAGACGACTAGCCTCGCGGCTCCCGATTTTGCCGGGTGACTCCGTCGGGTGTAGGCCTTATCTGGAGGCGCCCGCGCAGGCGTCGACCCTGCGGGGCCAGCAATTGCAAGGGGTCGGGCCACGCGACGAATGGCGGTCCAACGCAAACCGAACACCCGGAAAACCCACGTGAAAAAGAAGCCGCGGCGGGGTCAGGGCACTGCCTCCCGGCGACCGCCGTCCAAACGTAAACCCGCCAAGAGCGGGAAGCCGAAGAAAGCCACTACGAGCAAGGCCACGAAGCCGTCGCGCGGTGGTTCGGCCGCCGCACACGCTGCCAAGGCCGCTGCCGCTGCGCGTAAAGAACGTGAGCGTCGCGAAGCGCTGAAGGAGCGCGAGCGGGATGCCAAGGAGCGCGAGCGGCTGAAGGCCGAAAAAGAGCGCGAACGCCTCAAGGCTCAAAAGGAGCGGGAGCGCGCTCAGGCCGCGGCGAAGAAGCAGCGGGACCTAGAGAAGGCGCAGGCCGAGAAAGAGCGCGAACGCCTCAAGGCTCAAAAGGAGCGGGAGGCGGCCCAGGCGCTGAAAGAGAAAGAGCGGGAGCGGCAGCTGGCGCTCAAGGAAAAGGAACGAGCCAAGGCGCTGAAGGAGCGCGAAAAGCTCGAAGCCGAGAAGGCGAAAGCTCGCGAGCGCGCCGAGAAAGAGAAGAAGCGCGACGCCGAGAAGAAGGCCCGCGAGCGCGAGGTAGCGAAGAAGGCGGCAGACAAGGAGAAGGCGCGCCTCGAGAAGGAACGCGCCATCCAGCGCGAGGCCGAGAAAAAGGCCCGCGAGGACGAGCGTGTCCGCCTGAAGGCCGAGAAGGAGGCCGAAAAGGCAAGGCTGAAGGCCGAACGCGAAGCCGAGCGCGATCGCCTGCGCGACGAGGCCCGCCAGAAGAAGGAAGAGGAGCGCGCGAAGCGTGACGCCGAGCGCGAGGCCTACCGGAAGGCGAAGGAGGCAGAGCAGGCTCGCCTGCGCGCCGAGCGCGAAGCCGCGCGCCGCGCCCTGGAGGGCCGGGTCGTGCGGGCGACGCGAGCGAGCCGCGCCGCGGCGAGCGGCCGAGCCGTAGCGACGACACGCGTGTACACGCCATCGTCAATCCCCGATCAATCACGGACTCGCCGTGCTCTGGAGGGCGAAGAGGACGCGAATCGCTTCGCGAACCTGCGCCAGCCGAAAGCCCTTCCTCGTTCGGAGGGAGAACCCCAGCGTCCGATCGTCCGAACGTTGCCCCCTCCACCGCCGCCACCACCGCCGGCGCAGATCGAGGACCGGTTTGCGCGCATCGTCGAGCGTCTGCAGAAGACGGACGACGCCTTCCGGCACGAATACGACGAGAGCCTCCTTATGTCGTGGATTTATCACGACAGCGCGCTCGAGGGCGTCGTCTACACGTACGACGAGCTCCGGATGGCCATCAATCCGAACATTACCGTCGTGCCGGACTCGAGCATGCAGACGGTGTGCGATGAGATACGCCGTCACAAAGCAGCCATCGAGTTCGTGAAGGAGCAGGCCGAGAAGAAGCGCGTCCCGATCACGATCGACACCGTGAAGCGCATCTACCTCATCCTTCATCCGGAAGAAGGCGACCTGAAGACGGTCAAGTACCGCAAGGACATCCCGCAGCACCGGCTCTACTTCCACGAGTACGCCGCGCCCGACAAGATCGCTTACAAGGTCCGTCAGGTGTTCGACTGGCTGAACGGTCCGGAGCCGAAGAAGATCAAGAACACCGTGCGCATCGCCGCGCGAGCCCACTACGACCTCCTCCGCGTGTTCCCGTTCGCCATGGACAGCGGGAAGGTCTCTCGCCTGTTCATGAACCTTCTCCTGATGCGCGCCGACTGTCCGCCCGCCCTCATCCACTCCACCGAACGGCAACGATACTACGAGGCGCTTCGCGGCCAGCTCCCGATCATCGTCACGATGGTAACCGAGGCGATCACGAACGCACTGTCCAGCATCGAGAAGAAGCTCGACGAGCGCGACTCGAAGCTACACGCCTTCGGCTGAGGCCCTAGGAGTCCGTCGGGCAAAGCCCGACAGGCTCCTAGCCAAGCAAACGTCTCGGACCCACGCCGGGCGCCGTCACTCCGGCGCCACCGCATCCCAGCCCGTCGCGAGCGCGAGCTTCGCCATCGCGACGTTGTAGTCGAGCGTCGCGCTCATCTGCGCGAAGCGGCGCAGGGCGTACTCCTTGGCCGGATCGACGATGTCCTGGTCCTCGAAGGTCCCGACGTCTATGCCCTGCTGCACCTTCACGAGCCACTGGCGGGCGAACCGTGCGGCGTCCGACCACGCCTCCAGGCGCTTGCCGGCATCCTGCGCCTCCGCGAAGGCCGTTTCGACCTCCACGCCGACGCCCCCGAGCGCGTATTGCTCGGTCGCACGGATCTCCTCGAGCTGCGCCTCTGCCTGCGCGACGCGTGCCATGCGAGGCAGAAAGTCGAGATTCCACGTCATGACGAGCCCGATGCCGTAACGCGTGTAGTTCGCGTCGTCCTTCACGAACGGATTCAGCTGATCCGACACCTCCGGCGCGTAGGACCGGGACGCCGAGAGCCCGACGGCGATGTCTGGGAAATACCGCGCCCGCTCGAGGCCGACTAGAGCCCGGCGCGCGAGGATCCCTGCGCGCGCCATGTTGATCTCGGGCCGGAAGAGCCGCGCGGCAGTTAGGTACTGGGTGACCGGGCCGAGCGTGTGGGCGACTTTGCGGAGCGGTTCGTCGGGCACATCGAGCGAAGGCCCCATTCCCGTCAGGAAACGAAGACCCGAAAGCGCGATGCGCTCCTGCTTCTGGGCCTCGCTGAGCCGCGCCTGGAGCTCCGCGCGATGGATCTTGAGCTTGAGGAGCTGGATGTCGTCGCCCTCTCCCGATTCGACCTTCTCCTCGACGCGCGGCAGGTACTGCTCGACACGCGACAGCGCCTCGTTCAGGAGCGCCTGCGCGTCACGCGAGAGCAGCGCGCCGTAGTACGCCTGGCGCACCGAGAGACGCATCTCGTTCTTCGCTTTTCGCACGTTCTGCTCGCCGACCTTGGTCTGGGCTTCTGCCGCATCGATGGCGTTGGTGATCTTGCCAAAGGTCCAGAGCGGTACGGCGCCCTCTATGCCGACCCGCCACGCGAGCGCCATGCTCGAGGTGATGGTGGCGTCGGTGTTCGGGCTGTAGAGCGCCGTACCGGCGAGCGTCGGCGCCAGGGCAACGCCCGCGGACGCGGTGAACAGGCTGTACGGCGCGGTCTTCGCCTCCCACACCTGCGCACGCATGCGCGAGAGCTGTGCAGCAGCCTCGTGGATCTTCGGGTAGTTCTTCTCGGCGAAGCCGAGGCATTCCTTCAGGGTGTAAGTGTGCTTCGCGTGCACGGGGGCGGACCGGACCTCCGGAGGGTCGTTCGACTGAGCCCGCGAGACGCTGGCGGCGAGGAGAGCCGCGACGAGGAGGGACGGACCGGCTCGCATTCGGGACGGCGAGCCTAGCAAACCGGCGCGCCTCGCGGGGCACCCCCCGGGAACGACCCGCCGTCAGTCGCGCGAGTTTGCGCCGGCTCTCCGAGCGGCCCGGCGGAAATTCGACCGGTCGAGCCCCGCCTGGCGCGCCGCCTCGGATACGTTCCCCTGGGTCCGCTTCAATATCGCCTCGAAATACGCCAGCTCGAACGCCGCCACTGCGCGCTGCTTCGCGTCCCGGTACGGCAGATCGGACAGCCCGCCCGGCATGTCCCAGCGCTGCGAGGGTGTCGGCGGATGGTCGTCGTCCTGGGCGAGTGCGTCGCCCCCCTTCTTCCCGAACGGTAGATCGCCGGGCAGGATGGTGTCCTTCCGGCAGAAAACGACGGCGTGCTCGATGGCGTTCTCGAGCTCGCGCACGTTCCCCGGCCAGGGCTCGTTCTGCAAAAGCCGCATCGCTTCCGGGGAGACCTTGCGGATGTCGCGGCCCGAGCGGCCCGCGTACTTCTGGAGGAAGTGAAACGCGAGGAGCGGGATGTCGTCCGGGCGAGACCTGAGTGGCGGAAGCTTGATGGCCACGACGTTCAGTCGGTAGAAGAGGTCCTCGCGGAATTTGCCGTCGGCAATTCGAGCACGAAGGTCGACGTTTGTCGCCGCGACGACCCGCACGTCGACGAGCCGCGTGTCGTTCGACCCGACTCGCTTGATCTCGCCCTCCTGCAGGACGCGGAGCAGCTTCACCTGCGCGAGGGGCGGTAGGTCGCCGACCTCGTCGAGGAAGATGGTGCCCTGGTTCGCCGATTCGAAGAGCCCTTCGCGCGTGGCGGTCGCGCCGGTGAAGGCTCCGCGAACGTGCCCGAACAGCTCGCTCTCGACCAGATCGACGGGGATCGCCGAGCAGTTCACGGCGACGAAGGGGCGCCCTGCGCGCGGCGAGTGCTGGTGGATGGCTCGTGCGGTGAGCTCCTTGCCGGTGCCGCTCTCGCCCAGGATGAGCACGGTCGACGACGTCGGCGCGACTCCCACCGCGAGCCGGTACACCTCGCGCATGCTCGCCGAATTGCCGATCAGCTCGCCGAACTTCTCCTGCTGCTCGAGCTTCTGTTCGAGCAAGTGCGCGCGATCGATGAGACGTCGCCGTTCGGCCGCCTTCGCGACGGTGAGGACGACCTCGTCGTTGGAGCGGAAAGGCTTGGTGAGGAAGTGATACGCGCCTGCGCGCACCGCCTGCACTGCCGTCTCGACGTCGCCGAAGGCGGTCATCATGATGATCTCGACTTCCAGCCCTTGCGCCTTCGCGTGCTGGAGCACCTCGAGCCCCCCGATGTTCGGCATCATCAGGTCGACCAGCGCGACGTGAACCTTCTCCTTGCCAAGGACGTCGAGCGCGGCCCGCCCGTCGTCCGCAGTGAGAACTTCCATGCCGCGCGCGAGCAGCATGCGGGCGAGGCCGCGACGAACCATGGGCTCGTCGTCGACGACGAGGACGCGGGTCGCTTGCCCGGGGACGACGTTCTCCGTTTCCTCGAGTGGCGGCACTGGAGGCGGCTGACCCGTCACTGGGGCCCCCTCGCTGCCGCGCGACTGAGGGGCGGCGGGACGGCGCTGTCGGAATCGGACACCGGCGTGTACAGGTACCCCTCCTGCTGGAACACGCAAATGCGGTTCCCGCCATCCCGCTTCGCCTGGACTAGGGCAGAATCGGCCGCCCGGAGCAGCGCGTCCTTCGAACGCACGTCGCGCGAAGGGTAGAGGGCAACGCCGATCGAAACGGAAACGCGGCGGTTCGAAGACGAGGATTTCCCGGGCCGCGGCTCGGTGATCTCGCGCCACAATCGCTCGGCGAGGGCAACCGAGCCCGCGAAGTGAGTGCTGGGAAGCGCGACCAGGAACTCGTCACCGCCGAAGCGCGCCACGACGTCGATTTCCCGGACGGTGGTGCGAATCGCCTCTGCGACGTCGACGAGGACGCGATCGCCAACGGCGCGACCGGCGGCGTCGTTGTGCGCCTTCAGACCGTCGACGTCCACCACGATGCACGCGAGCGGCTCGTGATATCGCTCGGCGCGCTTGAACTCCTCGCTCAGCCGCGAGTGCAGGTAACGGTAGTTGAAGAGCCCCGTCAGCTCGTCGTGCACGCTGACGCGCTCGAGCCGGGCGCGCGCACTGTTCACCTGGTCGTGGAGCTTCTTGATCCGGAGCATCGCGTCGACGCGCGCGAGCAGCTCTTGCTCGTCGAACGGCTTGCACACGTAGTCGTCCGCGCCGATCTTGAGGCCCTCGACGCGGCTCGCCGAGTCCGCCTTCACGGTGACCAGGAGCACCGGCAGGAACGAGTCACGCGCCATGCTCTTCAGAACGCGGCACGTCTCGAGGCCGCCCATCTTCGGCATCATGACGTCCAGGAGCACGAGATCGACGCCGCCCTGAGCAACGCGCTCGACGGCGAGCTGTCCGTCTTCCACCAGATCCACGGAGAAGCCCTGCGCGCGCAGGAGCGACGCGGTGTGCTCGCGCGTAAGACGATCGTCGTCGGCGACGAGGATCGTCGAGCCCAAAAGAGAGCCAAGCCCACGCGGCGCTTCCAGCTCGCCCGAATCCGACGAAGGGGTCGACACGAAACGAGAAGAATACCCGATTCAAATCAGCCGCGACAACAGGCGCAAGCCCTCGCGCACGCGTTTCTTCGCTTCGCCTGCTCGCCGGCGGGTTCTCGCTATTTGGGTGATGGTTCGCCATGCTTCTCCCAAGGGGTGGCATGGCACGCCTCGCCCACATCGTCCGCATGGGCGCCGTCCCCTTCTTTTCGGCGCGACCGGCCCAGCCACGTTTCCTACCGCTTTCCCAACCCGAGGTCGGCGAGTACTGCCGGTTCCCCAACCTTTGGCCTCACGGTGAGAGACCAACGGTGACGAACCCGTCAGCACCTTCGCGTCCCGCGCGATGGCCAGCCCACGCAGTTGCCGATAGGCACCCACACGGGTGCCGGTAGGTCACACCCCCACGAAGCCCGAGTAGCATTCCGTGACGGGCGTCATAGTCCACGTCCACGGTCGACCCGAAAGACCGTGTCCACGGCACGCCCATGCGTCCACCCACCGACCAGCCGGAGTCCGTGAGCCAGGAAAACCACGGCGCATCGAACCCCGTCGACAGCAGCCGCGCGAGCAGCGGTACGCGGCTCGCCATTCCGGCGGCGCGGCCCTCCAGGAAGGGCCCCAGCGCCGGGCCGACACGCAGAACGGCCAAGGTAACGCTCTCGACTCCGGTGGTTCCCCACGCGAGAGCCCCCTCCCCGGACAGGGCGAATGCCGTCCCCTGGCCCGTCGCGCGCCATGCGGCGAGTGGGGTCCCTCGCGCAGCGCCGTCGGCTCCGTATCCTGCCTGGACGGAAGCGGACACTGCGGCGCGACTCGCCGTGCGCTCGCCGAGCGTCGAACGCACGCCCCCCGCTGCCACGAGCAAGGCGCCGTTCGGCGCGAGCCCCGGGCTCGCCGACGGCTCCCGTGTCTCTGTCACCCCCGCAATGCCGGTCATGAACGGCGTGATCCAGTGTTCGACGGAGAGCGACGGCGGCCCGAGCTCCTTCACGAACGGCGCGGAGAGCTCACCGACGACCGCCGACGCCGCGGAGTACCCCACGCCCGTCTCGTCGAGTGTCGCTAGCGCGCGCGTGCGCCCCTCCACGTCGAGCGCGAGCGGCCCGGCTCGTGCGGAGCCGCGGAGCTCGGCCCGCTGGGACAGCGCCGTGAGTGACGAACCACCGGGACGTGACCAGGTCGCGACGCCGACGTCCGCGTTCGCCGTAGCACTCGTCCCGAGCGGCGCGCCGAATCCGACGTACAGCGAGGGACCGACGGTAGTGGCCGACGTCAGTGGCGCACCGCGGAGCGCGTCCGCCTCCACGGCTATGCCCAGCGTGGTCCCGCCGTCGGAGTAGCCCGCGGCGCCGCGCGCGCGATCCTGGCGCAGAGATACTTCCTCGAGCAGAGAGGGACCGCGGAGCGCACGCTCACCTCGCAGCGAGTCGACGCTCCACGCGATCGACGAGTGCGCGTCGGGGCTGGCGAAGCCTCGGAGGTCAACGGTCAACGCCGTGTCACGCAGGTGGTCCCAGCGCACGAAGCTCGACGTCCGCTCCGTTGTGAGCCGCACTCCGACCTCCGCGCCGCCCTGGACGTAGCCTGCGCCGGACACGTCGAGACCGCGGGCGAGCGGCGCGTGGATTCCCGAGCCGAGGAGCAGCCCGTCGTTGCCACGGTAAGCGAACTCGAGCGGCAGGAGCCCCCACTCGGACGGCGCGCGGAGCCAGAGCCACGGAAGCCAGAGCACGGGTACCCCGAACGCCTTCAGCGTCGGCCCGTGAAGGATGACCTCGGAGGGGGCGATTTGCGCCGACGCGAAGCGCAGGGTGAGCGGCGGCGAAGGACACGGACAGAAGGCGAGCTCGGCGGGGCCTTCGACGTGCACCGACCGTTGCTCGGTCCAGAGCGCGAGCTTTTCGCTCGAAAGACGGTAGCGGTCCACCCAGACCGAGACGTGACCTTCGAGCCGCAGCCGGCGAAGGTCGGGATCGAGCTGCAGTCGATCTGCGCGAAACTCGAGATCGCGCGTGACCGGGTCGGCTACACGGGGCCCCGTCGCGGGGAGGTCGCCGGCCCGTGCCGCGAGCGAGACGAGCAGCGAAAGAGCGCAGCCCGTGCACCGTAACCACCGAGCGGCGCGCACGTTGGGTTCAGGGGTGCAGGTGCGTCCCCGTCGACGACGCCGAGCCCTTCTTCCCGCTCGCCGCGAGGTAGATGGCGTCGAGGTGTCCGATCACGGAGAGATAGAACTGCGAGCCCGGGCTGTAGAAGATCGAGCGGCGCTGACCGTCGAGCCCCGTCGTCTGCTCGAGGTTCACGTAGCCGACCGCGACGCTGAGCTCGTCGAGCACGTCATAGAAAGCCGCCACTTCGAAGGACGATAGCGGCACGTAGCGCGTCGGCGAGGTGGGGTTCAGCGCGTTGCTGCACGAGCCGGTCTGCACGCAGACCGCGACATCGGCGAAACCGTACTTCCACGTGGGTCGGTAGGACGCCTCCACGAAGAGTGACAGCTTCTCCGTGATGTCGGCGATGAGGCGCGCGTTGAAGTGCAGCTCGTGCTCGGGAAACGCCGCGCCGACGAGCTGGTCGCCCGGCACGGTACGCCCGAGGGGATCGAGGCGCACGCGCCGGAGCTCCTCGTTCGTGGGCACTACGGACCGCGTGAAGGTGTGGTTGTACCCGGCGATCGCTCCAACGCTCAGCGTCTTGAAGACGGGCCATTTCGAGCCAGCGAGCGGCATCGACTGCGTGATGCGCGCCTCGGTCCCGAGCCCGAGGATCGTTCCATTGTCCAGGCTGAACTTCGACGTCGGGAACGTCAGGATCGGCAGGCTCGTGGTGAGGATGGTCTCGTAGCCAGGAGATGCAGCGAGCGTGCGCCGGTAGCCGGTGAGCAGGATGGCGTCGCTGAGCGTCGTCTCGCCGCGCTGGGTGGTGACGTCGCTGTTGGTGAATTCACGCACGACGTCGACGCGCCCCGCGACGTAGAAGGCGTCGATCTCCCCGTCGTACAGGTAATAGCGCGGCCGGAGCGAGCCGCTCATCTCGTAGGTGGGGTTCGGGCTCAGGTAGTTCTTGCCGATGCCCAGGGTCTGCGCCGTCACCGAGTTGTCCCAGATGAGCCACGTGTCTCTCCAGCGGAGCTTCACGGGCTTCGAAGCCTCCGGCGCGGGCGCGGCCGCGGATGCGGTGCGATCCGGGGTCCGTGCAACGTTCTCGGTGTACGTGGTGGGCCCAGGCGGCCCTGCCTCCGCGGCCACAGGCGCCCCCTCTTGCGCCAGAGTGGCAGTCGCGACCGTCAGAACCCCGACGGCGAGGGCGAAGCCGGTGGCCCGAGCATTCCGGGGGTGCATCCGGCCGGGATTCTCTACCGACCCCGGTGCCTTTGGACAGCCGTTTCCTCGCTCTCGCCGTCCGTGACCCGGCGGAGGGCCGAGTATCTGTTCTTCCAACCCTCCACGGGTCGAGCCTAGGATCGAGCCCCGAATGGCAGCTCCGCTTCCCTCCACAGAAATTACGGCTCTTCTAGGCCAGGGCACCCGGTTCGAGGGAAAGCTCCATTTCGAGGGGCGGGTCCGGATTGACGGCCGTTTCAGCGGCGAGATCTCGAGCCCGGACGTCCTCGTCATCGGGGAGGGCGCGGAGGTCGAGGGCGAAATTGACGTCGGCAGCGTCATCATCAAGGGCGGGGTCGTCCGCGCGAACGTCCGCGCAACCGAGTCCATCGAGCTCTACGTGCCAGCCATCGTCACGGGCACCTTGCACGCGCCGGAGGTCTTCATGGACAAGGGCGTGCAGTTCTCGGGCAGCTGTACGATGGCCCCCGTCGATGTGCCGCCGGGCGGCGTCAAGCACGACGCCGATGTCGGGCCTGTGAAGTGACGTCACAGTGACGCCGTACCGGCAGGCGGCGAAAGGTGCTGCGAAGTGCACGGGCGCACCTTGCATCCACCCGTAACCTAGCTCATTTTGAAGGAGCCCCGCGGGGCGAACCGTGGCGCAACTGGTCGGCACGGTTGCTGCAGCCTTCCAGGGCGGCCGCGCCCTGCGGCACCTGGATCACCCTCATGAATCGTAAGTCGCTCTTGGTCGGTGTGTTCATTGCTCTGACGTTCGTCGGCGCCGCGCCGGCTTCCGCCGCCGATCGCCCTGATCCGGAGCGCTACGAGAGCCAGACACCGGTCAGTGAGGTCAAGGCGGGCGGCTCGCGCGACACGGTTCATGCACCCATCGATGTCGTTCGCCACATCGTCACGGATTTCGACGGCTACAGCGCGTACATCAAGCGGTTCGAGAAGGCGAAGGTCATCGGCCGTCACGGCGACAAGACCGACGTGTACCTCCAGGTGCCCATCATGAAGGGCGCCGCGAAGGTGTGGGCCGTCATTCGCTTCGATCCGCCGAGGCCGAACGGCACCGGCGACGACGTCGTCGTCACCGGCAAGCTGCTCAAGGGCAACGTGAAACGGCTCGACGCGCGCTATCACATCTCGAAGATCGACGACCAGAACACGAAGCTCGACCTTCAGCTCCTCATCGTGCCGGATTTCGTCATCCCCGTGCCAAACCGGCTCGCGACTAGCGAAGCATCGTACGCCGCGTCGCGCGCCGTCCTCGGCCTGCGCAACGCTTCGGAACAGCACCGCTAGCCCCAGCACTCAGCTGGGGCGACTACCCGGGCATTCGTTGCCGAGCTCAGATCTCTGCCTGAGCAGAGCTCTGGGACTCGTCTGGCGAGTCACGGACTCGGCACACTAACGGTCCCTCGGCAAGAAAGGACGCAACTCCGTCACGACCGTCCCAGCTCGGACATTGCGCGTCCGGGCGGGGCGGTTCCGCTTGATCGGTCGGGCAGCGCGGCGTAGCTCCGCATAGCGTTGTTCATCCATCGCAGCAATCGGACCGAGCAGCTCGCGGAGGCGCTCGCAGAAGTCGTGCGGCGGCCGCTCTCGTCGCCGCTTTCGGCAGAGGTCATCGTCGTTTCGAGCCAGGGTATCGAGCGTTGGCTCGCGCAGCAGCTCGCCGCACGCCTCGGTGTGTTCGCCAACGCACGCTTCCCCTTCCCTCGCGCGTTCATGAGCGAGCTGCTCTCCGAGGGGCCCGCCCGCCCGGATCCCTTCGCGCGAGACGCGCTCGCCTGGTCCATCGCGGCCCTCTTGCCGGAGGTCGCGCAGCATCCCGGCGCCGAAGCCGTCGCGTCGTATCTCGCCGGCGACACACACGGCGAGAAGCTCTTCGAGCTCTCCCACGCGCTGTCGAACGCCTTCGATCAATACGTCGTCTATCGGCCGGAGCTCGTGCGCGCCTGGGAGCGCGGAGCCGGGCGCGGCTTTCAGCCGGATCTGTTCCGTGCGCTGGTCGGGCAGCACGGCTCGACGCACCTGGCGGCGCGTGCCGTCACATTTCTGAATGGCCCCTTGCCGGAGACGGCGCCCGAGCGCCTTTGCGTGTTCGGAACGTCCTCGCTGCCTCGTCTGTATATTCGCCTCCTGTCGCGGCTCGCGAAGGAGCGAGAGGTCCACCTCTTCCTTCTGCGTGCGTCTGCCTTCGCGGTGGAGGAGAACCCGCTCGCGGCGTCACTCGGTCGCCTCTCCCGCGAATTCGAGCAGGTGCTGCTCGAGGAGGCCCCCGGCAGCAAGGTGACCGATCTGTTCGTCGACGCGGGCAAGCGCTCCATGCTCGAGGTGATCCAGTCGGACCTGCTCGCCGGGAGGGTGCGGGAGCCCGGATCGCAGGTCGCGGCACGCGCCGTCGCGCGCGCCGGCGATGTGTCGATCATGGCGCACTCGTGCCACGGTCCGCTGCGCGAGGTGGAAGTGCTGCGCGATCAGCTCATCGCTGCGTTCGAGGCCGATGCGACCCTGGTACCGGAGGACGTGGCCGTCATGGCTCCGGACATCGACGAGTACGCGCCGCTCGTCGACGCCGTCTTCGGGCTCGATCCGGAAGAGCCCGGCTTCATCCCTTACAAGATCGCCGATCGCACGGCACGCGCGTCGAACCCCGCCGCCGAGGCGCTACTACGGGTCATCGAGCTCGCGGGCAGCCGGATGAAGGCCAGCCACGTCCTCGATCTGCTCCAGCTCGAGCCGGTCCGGGACAGGCTCGGCGTCGACGCGGACGAGCTCCCGGTGCTGCGCCGCCTGGTGCGCGAATCGGGCATTCGCTGGGGCATCGACGAAGCCCACCGGAGCGAGCTCGGTCAGCCCTCCGCGCGAGAGAACACCTGGCGATTCGGGCTCGACCGGCTGCTCCTCGGGCACGCGCTCTCCTCGGATGACGCCCCCTTCGAAGGCTCCCTGCCCTTCCCGCTCGCAAGCGGCGAGCTCGCGGAGCTCGCGGGCAAGCTCTCCGAGGCAGCGGAGAACGTCTTCGCGGCGAGAGAGGCGCTGCTCGTCCCGAAGACGCCCGCGGCGTGGGCGGTGACGCTCGGCGACGTTCTGGACCGGCTGGTGTCGTCGGACGAGCGGCACCTGCCGTTCGTCCAGGCGACGCGAGACGCCATCGCGACGCTCGCGGACACGGCCGCTGCCGCTGGGTTCGAGGGGATCGTTCACCGCGAGGCGCTGGGCTCTCTCCTCGGCCGCCTCTTCGACCTCGAGAAGTCTGGACGCAGCTTTCTCTCGGGCGGCGTGACTTTTTGCGCGCTCCTGCCGATGCGCAGCATTCCGTTTCGCATCGTCTACCTGCTCGGGCTCTCCGACACCGCCTTCCCCAGGCGCGATCGCGCTCCGGCCTTCGACCTCATCGCTCAGCACCCGGAGCCCGGGGATCGCTCGAACCGCGAGGAGGATCGCTTGCTCTTCCTGGAAGCGCTCCTCTCCGCGCGGCAGCGCTTCATCGTCTCCTTTGTAGGGCGGGCGTCGCACGACAACGCCGAGCTCGCCCCGTCGGCTGTCGTGGCGGAGCTCCTCGACACGCTCGACCGCACCTTCTCGACGAGCTCGGAGCGTGAAGGCCAGCTCCCTCTTGCACTCGACGATCATCGCGTGGCGCGCGACGGGCTCGGGCGACGCGCCGTCGTCGAGCATCCGCTGCAGGCCTTCAGCGCGCGCTACTTCGGCTCGAGCGACGACACGCGGCTCTTCAGCTACGGCGACGCCGAGGCGGAGGGCGCCCGCGCCCTCGCGGCGCGCGACGCGCGGCCTCCGCAGTTCGCGTCGGCGCCGCTGCTCGACTCGTCGGCGGAGGTCATCGAGCTGTCGGACCTCGTCCGCTTCCTGGAGAACCCATCGCGCGCATTTTTCCAGAGGCGACTCGGCGTGGTGCTCGAGGACGAGCCGTCGCTCGTCACCGATCGCGATCCGGTCGAGCTGTCGCCGCTCGAGGCCTACGAACTCGGCGCGCGCCTGCTCGAGCAGCTCGCCGGCGGCCGCGCGGAAGACGCCGCACGCGAGTGGGCGCGCGGGCTCGGGCTCGCCCCGCCCGGAACGCCGGGCGACATCGACGTGCGGCGCGCGACGGACATCGCGCGGCGACTCTTGCGAGAAGCGGGTGATTTCCTGCGCGGAGAGCCGAGGCCGCCGCTCGCCTTCGACCTTGCGCTGCCGGGCGCGCGCGTCGCCGGCGTCCTGCGCGACGTTCGAGCGAGGGGTCAGGCCATCGTTCGATTCGCGCGCTTCAAGCCGAAGAACGAGCTCACAGCCTGGACACGTCACCTCGCTCTGTGCGCCGCGATGACGACCGGGCCATCGCGCGAGACGCTCGTCGTCGGCCGGGCCCGTAACGACGACACGCGGGTCGAAGGCCGCGCCTTCGACCCCCTCGACGCCAGCGTCGCGAAGCGCCACCTCACCGAGCTCGCGAGGCTCTACCGGCTCGGGCAGCGTGCGCCGCTCTGCTTGTTCCCGAGTGCTTCCCGCGCGTTCGCCGAGAAGTACGCGGCGAACGCCGACCGCCCGGATCGCGATCGTGCCGCGGTCACCGCAGCGCGAAAGGCCTTCCAGGACCGGACCCTGGGCGCGGAAGCAGAGGACACCTACGTCCGCCGCATCTTCGGAGGCGTCGATCCGTTCGGTACCCTCTCGCCCTTCGACCCGGGCGGCGACGCGGGGCTTCCCTCGTTCGCCGAGACGGCACTCCTCGTGTTCGAGCCCCTGCTGCAAGGCTCGAGAGCAGTGCCCGCATGACGCCCCTCGATCCGTTCTCCATCGGGCTCACGGGCGTCCAGCTCATCGAGGCGAGCGCGGGTACCGGCAAGACGCACACCATCACGACGCTCTTCGTGCGCCTCGTGGTGGAGCGCAAGCTGCCCGTCGACCGGATCCTCGTCGTCACGTTCACGAATGCCGCCACGGCCGAGCTCCGCGATCGCATCCGCAAGCGCCTCCGCGAGGCAGCCGCGGCCTTCGCGACCGGCACTGCCTCGGACGCCGCGCTCCGCCAGCTCGTCGCTCGAAGCACGCACCGCTCAGCCGACCTGAAACGCCTGGAGACGGCCCTCGCCGCCGTGGACGAAGCCGCGGTCCACACCATCCACGCCTTCTGCCAGCGTGTGCTGTCGGAGCACGCCTTCGAGGGCGGCGTGCGACCGGACCTCGAGCTCATCGCGGACATTCGGCCGCTCGTGACGGAGATCGTCCACGATTTCGTCACCCGTGAGCTCGCGAGCGCTCCCCGCGCAGCCGTCGAGTATGCACGCGGCGGACGGCTGCGAGTTGCGGATCTCGTCCAGCTCGGGTTGCTGGGCGCTCGGCTACCGGACGCGCCGGTCGTCGCAGACGACGCGCCGTTCGCCATGAAGGCGCCCCTCGAGGATTACTTCGTCGCGCGACGGAACCTCGCTGCGGCGTGGCCCGCGAGCCGCGGAAACGTCGTGTCGCTGCTCTACGGCTCGGCGGCGCTCCATCGCGGCACGTACTCGGAGCCGATCTGCAACCGCCTGCTCGATTCGGTGGATACGTTGCTCGCCGCCCCGGAGGACTCGCTACTCGGTTACAGCGAGGACATCGTCAAGCTATCCGCGGCGTGCATCGCAAGGGCCGTGAAGAGCGGTCGCGTGATGCCGAAGCACATGATCTTCACGCTCGCGGAGCAGCTCGTGCAGACGCGCGCGGTCGTCGAGGAGGGGCTGTCGCGCTGGGCGCAAGGGGTCGAGCGAAGACTCGTCGAGCACGTGCGCCGCGAGCTCCCGCGGCGCGCGCGGGAGCGGTCGCTCCAGTCCTTCGACGACGTGCTCACGTCGTTCCGTGACGCGCTGCGCGGGCGGCGGGGTCGCGCGCTGGCCGCCGCGGTCCGCCGCAAATTCCCCGCGGCCCTCATCGACGAGTTCCACGACACCGATCCGGTCCAGTACGAGATCTTCCGCAAGCTGTACCGGAGCGGGGGAACGAGCCTCTTTCTCATCGGGGATCCGAAGCAAGCCATCTACGCGTTTCGCGGTGCCGACATCTTCGCGTACCTGCAGGCGGCCGAGGACGCCGACGCGCGCTTCACGCTGTCGACCAACCATCGCTCGGATCCGACCTACGTGCGCGCCGTCAACACGGTCATTTCCAACGCTCCTTCGCCGTTCCTGATAGACGCGATCCGCTTCGAACCGGTCGCCACACCGGGTGGAGCGGAAGACCGGTTGCGGCGCAAAGACGAGCCGTTCAGCGGCCTCGACATCGTGTTCGCGTCGCGTGCGCCGGGGGAACAGGGGAGGAGGCCGACGTCGCCACCGACGGACATCGTCCCTGCGCTCGCAGCCGGCGAGATTGCGCGGATGCTCGAGCCAGAGTCGCGCATCACACTCCGTGACCGTGCCGGCTTTCGTCCGATCGAGCCGGGGGACTTCGCCGTGCTCACGCGCTCGAACGCGGAGGCAGCGGATGTTCAGCGTGCCCTGCGCGCGCTCGACGTACCGAGCGTGCTGCACGGTGATTCGAGCGTGCTCGACACCGACGAGGCCATGGAGCTCTCCCTTCTTCTCTCGGCGCTCGCCGATCCGTCGAGCGCCGTCGCGGTGCGCTCGGCGCTCGCCACGAGCTTGCTCGGGCTCGACGCGACGGAGCTAGTCCGTCTCGGAACGGACGAGACGGCGTGGGAGAGCTGGGCGAACGACTTCACCAGGTGGCACTCGCTCTGGAAGGGTCGTGGCTTTCTGCAGGCCATGCGCCGGCTGATGCGCGACCGACGCATGAGCGCGCGCCTCCTCGGCATGGTGGGCGGCGAGCGAAGGCTGACGAATTTCCTCCACCTGACGGAGATCTGCCATCGCGAGGCCATGGACCGACATCTGGGCATCGCGGGCCTCTCGTCGTGGTTCGGAGAGGTGCGCCACGACGACGAGGCGCGCGACAGCCTCGCGGCCGAAGCGCAGCAGATCCGCCTCGAGAGCGACGAGCGCTCGGTGCAGCTCACGACGATGCACCGGAGCAAGGGCCTCGAATATCCCATCGTCGTCTTGCCTTACCTTTTTCGCGGCTCGAACCTCCGCGACGGCGAGAAGCGGCGACTGCGCTATCACGCGCCGGACCGTCACCACGAGCTCCTGCTCGATCTGAGGCCCGTCGAGCAGAAGGCCGAGCCGCTCTCCCTCGCCGAGGAAGAGACGATGGCCGAAGGGCTCAGGCTCGCGTACGTCGCGCTCACGCGCGCGAAGCACCGCAGCATCGTGGTGTGGGGGGCATTCTACAAGTGGTACGAATCGGCGCTCGCCCGTCTCTTCCATCCGACAGGGTCCGCCCTGGGTGCCGATCGGGAGTCGATGGACGACGCTCGCATCTTGCAGGATCTCTCGGAGCTCGCCGACCGGTCGAACGGCGCGATCGGCGTGCGCATGGCAGCCAGCGAACGGCCTCGACGTTTTTCGCCGAGGAACCCGTCGAGCACGGTGCTGGAGGCGCGGACGGTGCGGCGCCGCGTCACCCCGGCATGGCGCACGTCGAGCTTCAGCGCCCTGTCACACGGCCAGGAGCATGCGGGCGCGGACGGCGAGCGCGACATCGATCCCGCCCCGCCGGAGCAGGCCGTCGCACCGCCGTCGGCGGAGGAACCGCCGGTGCCCCTGGACGAGTTCCCGCGAGGGCCGCGCGCGGGCGACGTGCTCCATGCCATCCTCGAGGACACGGACTTCGAGCGACGCGATCCTGCCGAGCTTCGCCGCCTGGTGGGTCACCACCTCTCGCGCCGGGGGTTCGATCGCGCGCGCTGGGAAGAAGCGCTCTCCTCCGCCCTCGGCGAGGTGCTCGAGACGCCGCTCAGCCGCACCGATCCCACGCTGCGCCTCGCCGCGGTTCCGCGGTCGCGCTGCCTCCCGGAGATGGAATTCACGCTCTCGGCCGGATCGGCTCACCGCGGCACGAAGCGGCAGGCGAGCTTCACCGCGCAGGCAATCGCTGAAGTCTTTGGCGCGCGCGCGAAGGGGGTGCTGCCCGCTGGCTACCCGGAGAGCGTGGCGGCACTGGGCTTCGCCCCGCTCTCGGGGTACCTCCGCGGCTTCATCGATCTGGTCTTCGAGCACGGCGGCAGGTACTTCATCGTCGACTACAAGTCGAATCACCTCGGCGACACGGCCTCGAGCTACGCCCCCGCCGCCCTCGCGCGACCGATGGCGGAGCATCACTACTATCTGCAGTACCACCTCTACCTGGTCGCGCTGCACCGTCACCTGAAGGCGAAGCTCGCCGGCTATGCGTACGGCAAGCACATGGGCGGCGCGTACTACCTGTTCCTCCGGGGGATGTCGCGTGAACGCGGCCATCGGACCGGCGTCTTCTTCGATCTGCCGGAAGAGAGGACGGTCGAGGCGCTGTCGCGCGCCCTCGACGGCGGGCGGAGGACCTCGTCGTGAACGATCTCGTCGGTGCCCTGCGCGAAGCGAACGCGCTCTCCGCGCTCGACGCCGCGCTCGCCCGGCACCTCGGCCGGCTCTCCGGAGAGTCGCGAGGCGACGTGCTGCTCGCCGTCGCGCTGTCGAGCCGCGCCACCAAGCAAGGACACACCTGCGCCGATCTGCGGAAGCTCGCCGGTAGCACGCTGGTGTCCGACTCCGAGGAGGCGGTCGGCGTCTGCCCGAATCTCGACGCCTGGCTCGAGCAACTTTCGACCAGTCCCCTGGTCGGAAGAGCGGCGGGTGCGACGCCACTCGTGCTCGACGCGAAGGGGCGGCTCTATCTGCGGCGGCACTGGGAGCACGAGCAACGCCTCGCGCGCGCTCTCCTCGACCGCAGCCGGAGGGGGATCGAGCTAGCCGACCCCGGGGGGTCGCGAAGGCTGCTCGGGACGCTGTTCGGGTCGTCGCGAGCGGGCGTGTCGGATCTTCAGCGCACGGCGGCGCAGATTGCGGCGATCTCCTCCCTGACGGTGATCTCGGGCGGCCCTGGCACCGGCAAGACGTCGACCGTCACGCGGGTACTCGCGCTCGCCATCGCCGACGAGCTCGCCCGCGGTAACCCGAACCCGCGTGCCCTGCTCGTCGCGCCCACCGGCAAGGCAGCATCGCGCCTCGCCGAATCTGCGCAGAAGACAATGGCGACGCTCGACGCACCGGATGCCGTGCTCGAGAAGCTCCCGCTCGGCGCCGCCACGGTGCACCGCGTGCTCGAAGCCGACGACGAGGGCCGGTTCCGCATCGACGAGGAACGTCCGCTGGTCGCCGACGTCGTGGCCGTCGACGAGGCGTCGATGATCGACGTCGGGCTCATGCGCGCGCTCGTGGACGCCGTCCCGCGGCGCGCCCGCCTCGTCCTCCTCGGCGACCGCGACCAACTCGCGTCGGTCGAGGCCGGTGCCGTCCTCGCGGACGTGTGCGGCGATCGCGGGTCGCCGCGTTACTCGACCGCCCTCGCCGACCGCTTCGAGCAGGCGTACGGCGAGCAGCTCACGCCGACACCCGGCGTCGCTCCAGGCATCGACGACTCCATCGTGACGCTGACCGAGAGCCATCGCTTCTCGGCGTCGAGCCGACTCGGCGAGCTCGCCCGCTCGATACAGCGCGGCGACGCGGACGGAGTGGTTCGCCTGTTCGCTTCCGCCGGCGACGAGGTCGTGCTGCTCGAGCCGGCGGGTGAGCGGACGGTGAACTCGGGCCTCCGGGCCCTCGTCGCGCGCGGGTTCGGCGAGCTCGCGGCGGCGCGCACCGCCGAGGCGGCACTCGGCTCGCTCGAACGCTTCCGCGTGCTGTGCGCGCATCGGCGGGGGCCCTTCGGCGTCGAGGAGCTGAACCGCGAGATCCGGAGCTCCCTCGAGGCAGCGGGCGCGCTGTCGCCACGGGCGGGCCTCGTCGAGCCGCTCCTCGTCAACCGCAACGACTCGGCCGTCGGTCTGTTCAACGGAGACGTCGGAGTCCTGTTCCGTGAAGGGTCGGAGGGCGCGCGCGCGGTGTTTCCGGGCGAAGGCGATCGCGTGCGACGTCTCTCGCCGTCGCGGCTGCCGCCCCACGAGGCCGCCTTCGCGATGAGCATCCACAAAAGCCAGGGCTCGGAGATGGACGAGGTCGTCGTGATGCTGCCTCCGCCAGGTTCGCCCCTGCTGTCGCGCGAGCTACTCTACACGGCCGTCACACGCGCCCGCCGGCGCGTCGTGGTCCATGCGAGCGTCGCTTCCGTGCGCGAAGCGACGAACCGACCCGCGGAGCGCGCGTCGGGGCTCGCCGATGCGCTGCGACCGGAATGACGATGCGCGCCGAGGCGGCATCGTGTCGGGGGAGCGAGCGCACGTACGCACATCGGTGATGCGCGCGCACAACGCGGCGAAACCGATGTAGTCGCGGCGCGCAGACCGTGTGCGTGCGCACGTGCGTCCCTTCGCTCAAGATGAGGACAGTGAGGACGTTGCAACGTCCAGGGCAGAGCTCTGCCCGGAAAGTGAATCGATGATCTCGTCGCGATCGCTGCTCTGCTCATCCCTCGTACTCGTCCTCGCCGGCTGCGGAAGCGCCACGGACTTCTCGACACCGGGAGCCGGCGCGCTCGGCAGTGATCCCGAACCGGCGGCGACGGGAGCCGTCTCCGCGGCACTCACGCTCGAGAGCGCCACCCGCGTGGTGCCCCCCGGCGCCGAGATCTACGCCTGCCAGGATTTCCAGAACCCGTACGGGGCAGACGTCGCGATCGTGAAGAGCACCTCCACCATGACGCTCGGGTCGCATCACATGTTCGCCTTCGTGATGCCGAACGACCAGCTGTCTCTCTATGGCTCGCTCGCTGATTGCCCCGGAGGTGGCATCGAGTTCCACGAATACCTGCACACCTCGCAGCTGCCGGAAGATCAGATGAGCTACCCACCCGGCGTCGGCCGCTTGCTGTCCGCGAGCACCGGATTCCGCATGATGCTGCACCTCCTGAACACCGGCGCGGACCCTCTGAACGCACATGTTGCGCTCGGCCTCGAGAGCGTCGACCCCGAAACCCTTCCGGGCAAGGCGGCCTCGATGTTCCTGAACAACCTCGGCCTCACGGTGCCGGTGGGCAAGAGCACCCAGGCCGCGACCTTCACCCTGCCGAGCTCCGTCATGATGCTCCGCGTATCCAGTCACATGCACCAGCACGGGTCGCGCTTCACGGCGACGACCGGCGACGGCGCGATGCTCTACACGACCAACGTCTGGAACGAACCCGTACCGCGGCTGTTCGACCCGCCGCTGGCCATGGCTCAGGGCACCAAGATCACCTGGAGCTGTGATTTCGACAACGACAGTGGCCGGATCTTGTCCTTCGGAGAATCCGCCGCCACCAACGAGATGTGCATCCTGTCCGCGGCGTTCTTCGATACCGTCGGCACGCAGATGGACGCGCAGTACCCGCTGCGCTGATCGCCGCTCGATCAGCCCGGATCGAGCTCGCGCAGGACGCGCGCCGGTACGCCGCCGACCAACCTGTTGGCGGCCACGTCCCGGGTCACGACGGCGCCTGCCGCCACCACCGCTCCGCGGCCGACGGTCACCCCCGGCAGGATGGAGGCGCGCGCGCCGATCCACACGCCGTCCTGGATGGTGATGGGTTCCGGCACGTGGGACCCGCAGCGCTGCTCCGCCGGACCGATCTCGTGATTGATGGTCAAGATGGCGACGTCGTGACCGATGTACACACGATTGCCGATGCGGACCTCAGCACCAAGATCGACGTGCAACGGTCCGGTGACGAGGGTGTCGGTACCGATGCTGAACAGGTCGCGAGGATTGCAGGGACCGGTGATCCTCAGAGCACCCATGACGCGCGACCGAGGGCCGATGCGCAAGCCGGAGAGCCGCAGTGCGGTCGTACGCGTGAAGCTCATGGTGAGCTGGGGAAGCGCCTTCGACACGAACTCGGCGACGACTTGACGTGGATGGAGGTTGGATAGTTCGTCCCGAACCAGCCGACGAGCGCGCGACAGGAAAGGCTGATCGTCGGGCGACGAGCGAACTCCCGCGGGTTGATCGGCTCGACCGCGAAACCACCGGGCAGAAACGGGACCGTCGACCGACGGCGGCCCGGAAGATTGCGAAAACGCGCCGGGTTCGGCGACGAGCTTCATCGTAGGAACGTAGCACGGCGTCCGTTCATGGGCGCAGGTTGCACGACGACATCGTTCATCGGTCCGTGACTGCAATTCGCGCAGCAACCTCGTACGCACCGAACGGCAGAGACGGATACGAGGAGCGCAAGTCTTGCGGCGAATTTCTACAATCGCACAAAGTTCGAACGGAGGGTCGGAACGCTCAACGTCTAGTGAGCGACCAGAGAACGGCTCCATCTCTCGACACAGTTCCGAGCGCATTGCGTGCTGCACCGCGACTGATACCCACCGTGAGGGCGCCACCGTGGCCTGGTTCCACACGTGTCGCGAGGCGCCCCGCACGTTCGAGTACGGACCAGTAGCTCCGCGGCACCTCCGGCGCATCGACGGCGAGCCTTGGCATTCCCAGCCGATCGATGGACGCTGCGAGGACGGCGACCTCGCTGCCATCGCCGACCGTCCACATGCGCCCGCTGACGGCCCGCAACGTGCCGCCCCCGAAGAGACCGAACGCCGCGGACGCCGTCTGAACGCCGACGAGCCCGTACGCAACGAAGACCACGCCAGCCGCGAGCACTGCGAACAGACTCCGCGATTCGCCGAGCCCTCGCCGGGCGGCGCGCTCCACCGTGATCGCGGCCGCGATGGCTACGAAGGGAAGGACGGCCTCGACGCGCGGAGGGAACCGCGTGAGCACGACGGGCGTGAGCGCGGGACCGAAGACGATGGCCGCCGTCGACAGTAGAAGGAGAAGACCGAGTCCGACATCGTCGCTGCGACGTCTTCTGCGCGCCGCCCAGAACTCGGCGGCGACGACGCCCGCGCCGAGGAAGGCGAGCGCGAGCACCAGGGCGGGCGTGGTGGCGACGAGCCAGCGAAGTGCGTAGCCGCCCGGTACGTCGCGCGGCGAAACGACGGGACCGCCACGGTACAGGAGGGGCTCGATGGTCGGCGCGAGCGGCGACAGGAACCACTCCGCGGCGTGGGCACCGCCGCCCTGCCAGATGGAAGGCGTCGCTGCGACCATGGTCACCGGCGAGACGACGATCATGAGCAGCAGCCCCACCGGAAGAGGCAACAGGCCTTGTCGGACGCTGCCCCGTAGACCCCGTGGCCGTGCAATGAGCGAGTGCACCACGATGAGCGGCACGATCCAGAGCGTCGCGAAGGTCACCGACAGGCCGAGCCCGATCGCGACGGCGAACGCGAACGCGGCGCCGCGAAAGCGGCGGTTCGCGCCGAGCCTCCGCGCTCGAAGCGCGGGCGGGATCGACTGAACGTAGAAGGCGAGGACGATGAGCCAGATGCTCGCGACGACGGCAGGCTCACGGGCAGCCGCTGCGGCGTGGAGCCAGCGCGGAATGGCGAGCAGCAGGCAGGCCGACAGAGCGGCGACCCGCGGCCCGTGGCTCCGCACGACGATGAAGTACACAGCTGCTGGCGCCACCCCGGTCAGCAAGAGCCAGCCGAGCCGCGCGGCGACGAGGCGGTCGAGCAGGTGCGCCGCGCCGAGCACCTCGCCGAACCAGCCGGAGAGCACGGCGGGAAGGGCACCGAACGGCGCGAGCTCTTCGTAGATGGCCTCGGCGCTCGACGAGCCGAGCGCGCTCGGACCGAAGTCACCGACGGCACGGACCAGCTCGGTGGCGCGCCGGACTGCGGCGAGCCGTCTCTCCTCGTCGAAGGTCGGGCCGGTGACGCGCGACGCGGCGACGGTCAGGACGAGGCCCGTGACGAGCACCAGCACGCCGAGCCAGCGTGCGCGGCGGGCCGCCGCGGCCGCGGCTCGACTGGGGGCATCCGTGGGGGTGTCCAAAAGCGGCGGCAGGCTACCCCGCCGCGGCCCGGCCGAGCGACGATTTCCGCGCGAAGACGGGGGTGCAGCCGGCTCGCGGCGGCCGAAAATTTCCGCGTTTGCCGGGCCGCGCGGTATCGCTCCCGGGGCAATGCGTCGTGGCTTGGTCTGGGTCTCCCTCGCTGTCGCTCAGGCGTGCGTGGATCCTGCTGCCCCGACGCCGGAGCCGCCCTTGCCGAGCGCGGCGGCCTCGGCGTCGCGCACCGCAGCGACCCCATCGCCCAACTCGGCGGGGACAGGGCCCGAGGAGCTCGCCTGCCCGAGCGACATGGCGCTCGTCGAAGGCCGGTTCTGCCCTGCCGCCGACGAGCGGTGCGAGGCCCACGACCCCGAGTACGTCGCCAACCCCGACAAGAGCGAGCGCTGTCTGAAGTTCACGGCGCCGAGCACCTGCGCGTCGAGCAAGCGGAGGCTCATGCGCTTCTGCGTCGACCGCTACGAGTGGCCGAATCGAGAAGGCACGCTGCCGCAGGTGCTCGCCGATTTCCGTGACGCCCGGACGGCCTGCGAGGGCGCCGGCAAGCGCCTCTGCGAGGAGAACGAGTGGCTCTTCGCATGCGAGGGCGAGGACATGCTCCCCTACGTGAACGGCTACGAGAGGGACGCTACTGCGTGCGTGATCGACAAACCCTACGTTCAGCGGCCGCAGCGGCTCGAACGCTGGGAGGCGTGCATGGCGTCGAGCGCCTGCAAGGCCGAGTTCGCCCGGCTCGATCAGCGCGAACCATCGGGCGCGTTTCCGCGCTGCGTCTCTCCGTTCGGGCTCTTCGACATGAACGGAAACGTCAACGAGTGGGTCAACCTCCCCGGCGAATCCTATCCGCACCGGGCCGGGCTCAAGGGCGGCTGGTGGGGCCCGGTCCGCAACCGCTGTCGCCCGACTGTGCGTTTCCACGACGAATCCGACTACGGTTACGAGATCGGATTTCGCTGCTGTCGCGACGCGAGACCGTGAACGTCGGGCGGCGCGGTCGCCGCCCTGTTTCGTGCAGCGTCACCGTCGTGTTTCGGACGCGGCGCGTTGCGATCCCGCTTGCGGGGAGAGGTACCTGCGTACACAATCCCACCTGCCACGGCCCGACGCGTGGCCTGTCCGCCTCCCCCGGCCTCCTCTCGGTGGTCGCGGAAGGCGTCGCAGTGTGCCCGAAACGCGAACTCGCGCCTCCCCATCAGCAGGAATTTCCTCGAGATAGTGGCGGCGCGGATCCCTGACATTCAAGGAGCCCGAGGACTCATGAGCTTGCCCCGCCGGTCCGGCCTCTACGACCCTGCTCACGAGCATGACGCCTGCGGCGTCGGGTTCGTCGCCAGCATCCAGGGGGTCGCTTCGCACCGCATCGTCCGGCAAGGCGTCGAGATTCTCCTGAATCTCGTGCACCGCGGTGCCTGCGGCTGCGACCCGCTGACGGGCGACGGCGCCGGGATCATGCTGCAGATGCCGCACGAGTTCTTCGTGAAGGAGGGCAAGAAGCTCGGGATCCGGATCCCGGCTCGCGGCGAGTACGGAGCGGGCTGCGTCTTCCTGCCGCGGAACCCGAAGGAGCAGCGGCGCTGCCAGCGCATCGTCGAGGACAAGGTCCTCGCCGCGGGCCAGAGGCTGCTCGGGTGGCGCACGGTGCCGGTGGACGAGTCGGCGCTCGGCCCGATGGCGCGGCAGAGCGCGCCCGTCATCAAGCAGGTCATAGTCGGCTCGGGTGGGCTCGATCAGACGGCGTTCGAGCGCAAGCTCTACGTCATCCGCAAATGGGCGGAGATCGCCATGCGCGAGAGCGGCATGAAGGAAGCCGAGCGCTTCTACATGCCGAGCCTGTCGTCGCGCACCATCGTCTACAAGGGCCTGCTGCTCGCCGAGCAGCTCTCCGCCTTCTACAAGGACCTGGAGGACGACACCTTCGTGAGCGCGCTCGCGATGGTGCACCAGCGCTTCAGCACCAACACCTTCCCCACCTGGGAGCTCGCGCAGCCGTTCCGGGTCCTCTGCCACAACGGGGAGATCAACACGCTCCGCGGGAACACGGCGTGGATGCGGGCCCGCGAGCAGGTGTTCGACGGGCGGATCTTCGGCGAGGACGTTCACGACATCCTGCCGATCATCAGCCCCGGCGGCAGCGATTCGGCGATGCTCGACAACGTCGCCGACATGCTCGTTCACGCGGGGCGCTCGATGCCCCACGTGATGATGATGCTCGTCCCTGAGGCCTGGCAGAACGACGAGCAGATGCCGCAGCACAAGAAGGACTTCTACGAGTACCACTCGTGCCTGATGGAGCCGTGGGACGGCCCCGCGGCGCTCTGTTTCAGCGACGGCCGCAGCATCGGCGCCATCCTCGACAGGAACGGCCTCCGACCCGCGCGCTATCTCGTCACGAAGGACGGGATGGTCGTCATGAGCTCGGAGACGGGCGTGCTCGATATCGCGCCGGAGAACATCGAACGGAAGGGCCGGCTCGAGCCGGGCCGCATGTTCCTCGTCGACCTCGAGCAGGGTCGCATCGTCGAGGACGAGGAGATCAAGGACTCGCTCGCGGCGCGCAAGCCGTACGGCAAGTGGCTGAAGGACAACAAGATCAGCCTGGGTGAGCTCGACGAGGTCGACGACGCGCCGCCGAGTATCGAGCGGCTCCCCCTGGTCACACGCCAGAAGATGTACGGCTACACGCTGGAGGATCTCAGGATCTTGATGGCGCCGATGGCCGAGAAGGGGCTCGAAGCCGTCGGCTCCATGGGCACCGACACGCCGGTCGCCGTCCTGAGCGACGAACCCCAGCTACTCTACAACTACTTCAAGCAGCATTTCGCCCAGATCACGAACCCCGCGATCGACTCGATCCGCGAGGAGCTCGTGATGAGCCTGAAGACGTACATCGGGTCGGAAGGAAACCTGCTCTTCGAGCTCCCCGATCAGGCCCAGATGCTCGAGCTGCCACACCCCATCCTCACGAACGAGGACGTCGCGAAGCTCCGGCACGCCAACATCATGCACCAGCGGAAGCCGCCGACGCTGCCGATGCTCTTCAAGGCATCGGAGGGCGGCAACGGACTGAAGGAGGCGCTCGACGAGCTCTGTCGGCTTGCCTCCATTGCGGTGAAGAACGAGTACGGGTTCATCATCCTGAGCGACCGCGGCGCGAACGCCGAGTTCGCCCCGGTGCCCGCGCTCCTCGGCACGGCGGCGGTACACCATCACCTGGTCAGGAACGGCACGCGCACCAAGCTCGGCATCATCGTCGAGACCGGCGAGGCTCGCGAGGTGCACCACTTCTGCCTGCTCACCGGCTTCGGCGCCGGCGCGGTGAACCCCTACGTCGCGCTCGAGTCCCTGAGCGACATGGTGCGCGACGGCGCGTACCCGGGCATCACCGACGCAAAGTACGCGCAGGCGAAGTACATCAAGGCCATCAACAAGGGCCTGCTCAAGGTGATGGCCAAGATGGGCATCAGCACGCTGCAGAGCTACCGCGGCGCGCAGATCTTCGAGGCCATCGGGCTTTCGCCGGAGCTCATCGACCGGTACTTCACCGGCACCGCGTCGCGCATCTCCGGCATCGACCTCGATGTCATCGCGAAGGAATGCGTGATGCGGCACGATCGCGCGTTCCCGACGCGCACGCAGCCCACGCACCAGCTCGACGTGGGCGGCAGCTACGCCTACCGCGCTCAATCGGAGCGCCACCTGTGGAACCCGCGGACCATCGCGGCGCTCCAGCGCGCGGTAAGGCTCGAGGACGCGAAGAGCTACGAGGAATACGCGAAGCTCATCAATGACCAGGCCGACGGCCTGCTCACCCTTCGCGGCATGTGGGAGTTCGCCTCGGCCGGCAAGCCCGTGCCCCTGGAGGAGGTCGAACCGGCCACCGCGATCGTGAAGCGGTTCGCAACGGGCGCCATGAGCTACGGCTCCATCAGCGCGGAGGCGCACGAGAACCTCGCTCGCGCGATGAACCGCATCGGTGGCAAGAGCAACACCGGCGAAGGCGGCGAGCGCGAGGAGCGCTTCACCGACGACCGGCGGAGCGCCATCAAGCAGGTAGCCTCTGCACGCTTCGGCGTCACCACGTACTACCTCGTCAACGCGGACGAGCTGCAGATCAAGATTTCGCAGGGCGCGAAGCCGGGCGAGGGCGGGCAGCTCCCGGGTCACAAGGTGGACGCGATCATCGCGAAGACGCGCCACTCGACGCCCGGCGTGACGCTCATCTCCCCTCCCCCGCACCACGACATTTATTCGATCGAGGATCTCGCGCAGCTCATCTTCGACCTGAAGATGGCGAACCCTCGCGCCCGCATCAGCGTGAAGCTGGTCGCGGAAGCGGGGGTGGGCACGGTCGCGGCGGGTGTCTCGAAGGCCCACGCGGACGTCATCCTCATCTCGGGCCATGACGGCGGCACCGGCGCCTCGCCGCAAACGAGCATCAAGCACGCGGGTGTCCCGTGGGAGCTAGGCCTGGCCGAGACGCACCAAGTGCTCGTGAAGAACGACCTCCGCAGCCGCACCATCCTGCAGGCGGACGGACAGATGCGCACGGGTCGCGATGTCGTCATCGCCGCGCTCCTCGGCGCGGAGGAGTTCGGCTTCGCCACGGCTCCACTCGTCGCGTCGGGATGCATCCTGATGCGCAAGTGCCACCTGAACACGTGCCCGGTGGGCATCGCCACCCAGGACCCCGAGCTCCGCAAGAAGTTCACGGGCACGCCCGAGCACGTGATCCGCTTCATGTTCTACGTCGCGGAAGAGGCGCGCACGCACATGGCGCAGCTCGGCTTCCGGAAGATCGAGGAGATGATCGGCCGCGTCGACAAGCTCCGGGTGCGCTCCGACATCCAGCACTGGAAAGCGTCACGGCTCGACTTCTCCGACGTCCTGAAGCCAGCGGATCGCGCGACCGGCGTCGAGGTCTGTCACACCATCGCGCAGGATCACGGCGTCGAGCGCTCGCTCGACGTCCAGCTCATAGAGCGCTGCAAAGAGACGCTCGAGACGGGCAAGCGCGTCGAGTTCTCCATGCCCATCCGCAACGTGCATCGCACGGCGGGCGGGCAGCTCGCGGGCGAGATCAGCCGTCGCTTCGGGATGCGTGGACTTCCCTCCGGGACGGTGCGCGTCCGCTTCGAGGGCACCGCAGGGCAGAGCTTCGGCGCGTGGCTCGTCGACGGCATGGAGTTCTCGCTCTCCGGTGACGCAAACGACTACGTCGGCAAAGGTATGTCCGGCGGCGTGCTCGCGATCCACCCGCCCCGCGGCACCACGTTCCACGCGGACGAGAACATCATCGTCGGCAACACCGTCCTCTACGGAGCGACGGGCGGAACGGCGTTCTTCAACGGCAAGGCCGGCGAGCGCTTCGCCGTCCGCAACAGCGGCGCCATCGCCGTCGTGGAGGGCGTCGGCGATCACGGCTGCGAGTACATGACGGGCGGCCGCGTCGTCATCATCGGCGCGACGGGTCGTAACTTCGCAGCCGGCATGAGCGGCGGCTTCGCCTACGTCCTCGACGAGGACGCCCAGTTCGAGAAGCGCTCGAACCTGGAGATGGTCGAGCTCGAATCGCTCAACGCCGAGGACGCAGCGTTCGTCGCGGACCTCCTCGAGCGCCATCACGAGCTCACTCGCAGCGAGAAGGCCAAGCGCCTGCTCACGAAGTGGGAGAAGACCCTCTCCAAGTTCGTGAAGGTCGTCCCCATCGAATACCGCCGCGTGCTCCAGGAGATGGAGAAGCAGCGCGCGGAGAAGTCGTCGCCCGTCGCTGCGTCACTCGCGGCGGCGGCCACCTGAGCGAACCGGTCGCGGCGCGAGCGCGACCCTCCGAACCAGCAGCTAGGGATCCCGTGGGAAAAGTCACCGGTTTCATGGAGTATGCGCGGATCGACCCGTCGAAGCGGCCGGTCCAGGAACGAGTGAAGGACTACAAGGAGTTCGAGCTCCCCGTGGTCCAGGACGAGCTGAAGGTGCAGGGCGCACGCTGCATGGATTGCGGCGTGCCCTTCTGCAACACCGGCTGCCCTCTCGGCAATCTAATCCCGGACTGGAACGACCACGTGTACCGTGGCGATTTCGCTGCAGCGCTCGAGTCGTTGCACTCCACGAACAACTTCCCCGAGGTGACGGGGCGCGTGTGCCCTGCCCCGTGCGAGGCGTCGTGCGTGCTGAACATCAACGACGACCCCGTGAGCATCAAGCTCATCGAGCGCGCCATCATCGACGCGGGCTGGGCGAACAAGCGGATCGTGCCGAAGCCCGCGCAGCGGAGCACCGGGAAGTCCGTCGCGGTGGTCGGCTCGGGTCCCGCGGGGCTCGCTGCGGCGCAGCAGCTCGCGCGCGCCGGTCACTCGGTCACGGTGTACGAGCGCGCGGACCGGCTCGGGGGGCTCCTCACGTACGGCATCCCCGACTTCAAGATGGAGAAGCACCTCGTCCATCGGCGCGTCGAGCAGATGAAGGGCGAGGGCGTCACATTCCGCACCGGCGTGAACGTCGGCGTCGACGTCACCGTTCGCGAGCTCCGGCAGAACTTCGACGCCATCTGCCTGGCGGGCGGCGCGCGCAAGCCGCGCGATCTCCCGGTGCCGGGCCGCGAGCTCTCCGGGGTTCACTTCGCCATGGATTTTCTGGAGCAGCAGAACCGGCGCGTCGCGGGCGACGTGGTCCCGGACTCCATAGCCATCCTGGCGGGCGGCAAGAAGGTCGTCGTGATCGGCGGCGGTGACACTGGCAGCGACTGCATCGGCACCTCGAACCGCCAAGGCGCGGTAAGCGTGACGAATTTCGAGATCATGCCGAAGCCGCCGAACGACCCGAGCCCGACCACGCCATGGCCGCTCTGGCCGCTCATGCTGCGCACGTCGTCCTCGCACGACGAGGGCGTGAGCCGCGACTTCGCGGTGTCCACGGCGCGCTTCGTGGGCGACGCCAGCGGCCGTGTGACGGGCATCGACTGCGTCCGCGTGGAGATGAAGGACGGCAAGTTCCAGCCCGTCCCGGGCTCCGAGTTCCACGTCGAGGCAGACCTGGTCCTCTTCGCCATGGGCTTCGTGCACCCCGAGCACGAAGGGCTGCTCACCGACCTCGGCGTGAAGCTCGACCCGCGCGGCAACGTGAAGGTCGACAAGGATTTCATGTCGTCCGTGCCGGGCATCTTCGCCGCCGGTGACATGCAGCGCGGGCAATCGCTGGTGGTGTGGGCCATCGCGGATGGGCGTAAGGCCGCCGCCGGCATCGATCAGTACCTCGTCGGTCAGACCGAGCTCAGCACGCCGAGGGTTGCCGGGATCCTTCGCTAGACCAGCAGAGGGGCCTCTCGCTCCTCGAGATCGCCGCTGCCCGGTTTCTGCGCGCCCTGAGGTCCCGGCTCCGCGTCGGTCGGCGGCAGGAGGGACGACGGCACGCCGAGCCGGAGCCTCCGGTAGAGGCTCCGCTTCTTGTACTGGTGGTGCTCCATGCGCCGCAGGATGTCGACGAGCGTGGTCACGGTGTGTGCGATGTACGGGCCTTTGTTGAGCATCACGCACTCCGCGCGCACTGCCATGGCGGCGTCGGTCACCTCCGCGCGCGTCGCGCAGCCGGTGTGCGCAAGGCGGTCGAGCACCTGCGTCGCCCAGATGACGGGGACGTGGGCGGCCTCGCAGAGCCAGAGGATCTCCTCCTGCAGCTCCGCGAGGCGCTCGAAGCCGACCTCCACGGCGAGATCGCCGCGCGCGATCATCACGCCGAACGGGTATCGCGCCATCGCGGCCAGCAGGATCGCAGGAAGATCGTGGAAGGCCGAGGCCGTCTCGATCTTCAAGACCACGCCCAGCCGGGCTGCGCCGAGCTCCTCTAGCCGGGAGTGGAGGCAGCGCACGTCTCCTCGGTCGCGGACGAAGGAGGCACCGACCATGTCCGCGGAGGCGACGGCAAACGCGAGCGCACGCTCGTCGTCGGGGCCGAGCGTGGGCGCCTCGAAGCGGGTTTCGGGGGCGTTGATCCCCTTCTCGGCGTGGAGGTGGAAGACGCCCTCGGGGGCGTGAGTGACACGAAGAACGACGCCGGCCGCGGTGCGCCCCTCCACGAGCGTCTCGAGCCTGCCGTCGTCGAAGAGCACCCGCGCGCCGAGCTCCAGAGCCTGCAAGAGCGCGCGGTCGCCGCAGCCGATGACCGGGCTACGGGCGAAGGCCCCCTCGCCGTCGACGGGCAGCGGCTCCAGACGAAATCGATCGCCCTTCGCGAGCGTGAGCCGGAACGGGCGCTCGGCGATGCCCTCGGGGCGGAACTCGCCCACGAGCTCCGCCCCGCGCTGGACCCGCATCGTCGTCTCCGGCACCACGTACGCGGTGCTCCGCAGATGGCCCCTCGCGCGCGTGCGCGAACAGTCGGTGAGCGCGAACGAGCGTCTCTTCCCGCGCGCGTCCACGAAGAACACCTCGTCGCCGGGCCGGAGGCGCGCGACGAGTTCCGCTTCCGCTCGCACGGTGAACGGGCCCGAGCCGGCAGCGTCACCATCTGCGATGAGCTCGACGTCACACGGCGCCGTCACGTTGCCATAGACGTCGCGCTCGGGCTTCCACCGCGAGACACGCTGCCCTGGGCCGGGCGCGACCGTCCGGAGCTTCGGCCCCGGCAGATCGACGAGGATCCTCACGGCGGTGTCGCGCGCCTTCGCGACCCGTCGCACCGCACGGGCGACGTGCTCCCACTCCTTCACTCCTTCGTGTGCGCCGTTGATCCGTACGAGGTTCGTGCCGCGGTCGAGAAGCTCGCCGACCCATGCGTCATCGACCTCGGCTGCGTCGGGCGCTGTGACCATCACGTACACGTGACGTCCATCCGGCTTCTTTCCGAACAGCTCGTGGGTGTGTCGATGCAGCAAGCGCTCGGCGTCGTCCCAGGTGGCGCTGGACACTTCGGGACGCCTGCTGCCGCTGGAATGGGAGATGGCATCGTCCAGGCGCGCGAGAACCTGATCCAGGGCGTCTTGCACGTGGCCCTCCATGCGCCCGAGGGACGAGAGGCCGCGCTTCCCGAGCTCGATCTGAACCGGTCGTAGATCGACCTGGCGAGCGACGAGATAATGGATCAGGTTGACGGCGCTTTCGCGGTAGGGCGCCGCCACCGTCGACAGCTCGCTTTCACAGCGTCCCTCCGCGTCGATCAGGCGCGCTCGCAGGCGTTCGATCTCCTCGCGCAGTCGCCCGAATACGTCGTCATTCGATGCCATCTCGCTCGACCCGTATCATCGACGAGTGTCGATCCCATGACACCCCGGAGACGGCGCCTGATCTCGTCCGCGCGCCTCCGGGGCGCAATTCCTGCGGCTCGTTCGCTCGCCCGGCACGGATTGCGCCGCGCTCGACGACGCCGTTCTTCAGTAGCGAATCGACGACGGCAGCGCACCGGAGATTGCTTCACGGACCGCGGTGACGAGCTCAGGGAGACGCTTCTCGAACGCCGCGGAATCGATGGCCGGCAGGATCGTCACGTGAGCGACTGCGCCGCGCGTGACAGTGACGCCACCGGCGGGGAGAGCGAATCGCGTTCCGTCGATGGCGACCGGGAGGATCCGCATGCCGGCTTCCGCCGCGAGATGAAAGCCACCCTTCTTGAACCGGCCGAGGCGGCCCGTCTTGCTACGCGTCCCCTCCGGAGCAATCCACAGCGATACCGCGTCCCCGAGCTGCGTGTGAGCGAGCTTCAGTGCGCGGATCGCGCTCGCTGGATCCTTGCGATCGATCTCCACGAAGCCTGCAGCGCGCATCGCCCCGGCCATGAACGGGATGCGAAAGATCTCCTTCTTCGCCACCATGCGGAGCGGGATGTGGAGCGCCTGGAAGAGCACGGGGATGTCGTAGTGCGACTGGTGATTGCTCATCACCACGAACGGCTCTCCGTGAACGAGGTTCTCCGTCCCCTTCACCTCGAGACGTATGCCCGCCTGCTCGACCAGGCGCTTCGACCACGAGTCGAGCCGCTCGTCGCAGATCTGGCTGGTCAGTGTGCCCTGAGCCGCCTGCATCATCGTGGGCAGGCTGATCTTCAGCGTTTCTACCGCTGCCCGCGCGAGCACATCGAAAGAAGGGACCACGACGCGTCCTATATTTAAACTCCGGCCGCCAGGGCTGGATCGCGCGGGGAGTATATGCAGCGGATGGCGCGACTTTCCACGTCCGTCGTGACCTTCGCGACCGCCCCGTGCGACCGCGCTGCGGATTTCACCCCCATTTGGCAGCGTCGAGAAACCTGGTGGGCTCGGGGGGCCGGGGTCCGCGGAGCGCCCACATCGGCGCCGAAAGCGCGCGGAAAACGTGCCTCCCGGCTTTCGTGCCTTGCCGAGAATCGAGTGCCAAACGCGGAAAAGAGGTAAAGTTACGGTTCTCGGTTCCCATCCATGAACATCGCTTGCAGTAGTTGTCCCGCCAAATACGCCGTTCCCGATGAGAAGGTCCGTGGGCGGAAAGTTCGCATCACGTGCAAGCGTTGCGGCGCGGCGATCATCGTAGACGGCACCGCGCTCGGCGCCGACGCGCCTGCCGCCGCTGCCGACGCCGCGCTGGTCCGGGCGCCTCAGCACACCATCGCTGGCGGGACGGAAGCGCCTGCGCCGACGGCATCGCCCGCGTCGAATGTCGAACCAGCGGCGGCCGCTGCCCCGGCAGCCGCTTCGGGCGTAACGAGCAACGCAGGTGCGCCGGCGCCGGAGGCAGACCGCCGCGACGGCGAAAACGACGTCGCGACGACCGCGGGGGAAGCGCCCGCCGAGCTCGCGCGGCTCGCGACGAGGGCCTCGCACGACGACGCCAAGCCGGCGGCACCCGCGGAGCCGCCGAAGGTGGCCGCCGTCCCGAAGCCCGGAGCGGCCGCAGCGAAGCCCGCCGCGATAGCGAAGCCCTTTGGAGCGGGCGCGGCCAAGCCGCTCGCGACCCTTGGCAAGGGAGCTCTCGGCGATGCGAAGGCCGCGGGCTTTCCCAAGCCGCTCGGCGCGAGCGTCGGAAAGGCGGGCGCCGCGGGAGGCAAGCCTGCAGCTTCGATCGGCGCAGCGACCCTTGGCAAGGCGGCCACGGCTGCGATCGCGCCCGCCAGTGCTACAAACAAGGCGCCGTCGGCGGGCGCCACGGCCGCAGGCGCTGCCGCCACGCCTTCCGCCGTCTCCGCGACACAGCCCGCGCGAGCGGGTGTTCAGCGCGCCAATGCTGCCACCGCGCGAGCCGTCGCGCCGAGCGCACTACCGGAGCGCACGTGGACCGTCGCCGTCACCGACGACGATCACCACGAGATGACGCTCGGGCAGATCGTGGATGCTTACGCCGCTCAGACGATCGACGCCGAGACGTTCATCTGGCGCGACGGCATGCAGGACTGGCTCATGCCGTTCGAGATTGCCGACGTCGCGTCGGCCCTTCGCGCCCGTCGTCTCTCGCCGCGGACGAACGCGGCGGCCAGGGGCGATGCCGAAAGCGAGTCCTTGCCGTTCGAGGAGCAGCCCGCCGGAGCCTGGCGTGAACCGGGACGGTGGGATCGCGACGAGCCGTCGCCCGCCGAGGAACCGAGCTTCGACGACGTCACCGTCGCCATGGAGGCGCCCAAGGCGAAGGCATTGCTGCAGGCCGTCACGTCCGCAGAGGAAGGCGCCACCGGCGCGCTGTCGAAGCCGGACGAGCCCGCGCCGAAGGCAGCGACCCACGACGGGCCAACTGCGGTTGCGTCGCCCTTCGCTGTCACGCCCGAGCTGCTCGGGTTCGGGCTCGATGACGAGGCCGCGCCCCCTGTGTCGCCGAAGGCGTTCACGCCGACGGGTCAGGCCGCCGCGCCGAAAGAGGAGTCCATCGCGGAGCTCGCGGCGAGCCTCGAACGGGAGACCGAGAAGCTCCCATTCCAGCTCGCGCCGAGCGCCGAGCCGGCGCGGGCGGCGCTCAAGTCGGGCACGAACGAGACCGGGGGCGGGCCACGCGACCTGTTCGCTCGGCGTCCTTTGAATGAAGTACGGGAAGAGCTCGACGCCGCTGCCGGGGGCGACGATGGAGGCGACGCAGAGAAGGCTGCGCTCACCGGCGCGCGCAACGAGAGCTCGGTGCTCTTCTCGCTCGACCAGCTCGCGAAACCCGAGCTCAAGGCCGGCGCCACGACGCCGAAGAAGCGAGACGAAGCCGCTCTGCTGCTCGGTGGCACGCAGGCCGGCACCGACACCCCTTCCGTCGCCGGCCTCGGCGCGGGCGGCCTGTTCGGCGCAACGAACATGGCGGCGCCCGATTTCACGGCGCCACCACCTCCCTCGGTTCCACCTGGCGCGCCGCGGCGAGCTGCGTCGGGCGCCCCCGTTGCCGAACCGAAGCCGTCGCGAGGCGCGGGCGTCTGGATCGGCGCGCTCGTCGCGCTCGGTCTGCTGGGCGGCGCCGCGTATTTCCTCGGGCACTCGTCCACGACAAAACCCGCGCCGGAACCCAGCGCACTGGTGGCGCCTGCGGCACCGACGACCGCGGAGCCCGCCGCGACGGCACCTGCGCCGAGCGCCGAGCTCGCTGCTTCGGCGGCTCCCTCTGCCGGAAGTCCGACGCCAGAGGGCTCCGTGGGCGCACCCGGGAGCGCGACGCCCGCCGCTGCATCGGGTGCACCCCCGGGGTCCGCCGCGGCGGTGACGTCTGCGGCGCCTGCCGCGGCAACAGGAGCGCCTCCAGCGGCAGCCGCGCAGCCGAGGACCACGCAGCCATCGGCGCCCGCCCCGAAGGCCTCAGCCACGGTTGAGCCGGCAGCCGCGGAAGGCCCAGCCTTCGACAAGGACGCAGCCATGGCCACCCTCGCGACCGCCGGGGCCAACGCGGAGAGTCAGTGCGGAACCGAGGAAGGCCCGCACGGCTCCGGCAAGGTGACCGTCACCTTCGCGAACAGCGGTCGCGCGACGAACGCGGTCGTCTCCGGGGATTTCGCGGGAAGCGCGCTCGGCGGGTGCATCGCGCGCATCTTCCGCAGCGCCCATGTACCGGCCTTCGGAGGGGACCCCGTTCGGGTGTCCAAGACGGTCCGGATCCAGTGACGTGAGCACTCTCTCGCAGATCGCCCTCGCCAGCAGCGCCGTGGTCGTCTTGGTGGTTCTGTTTCTCCTCGGGAGAACCAGGTAGCAGTCGCGCA